>JAKQHW010000020.1 GCA_029557835.1 Microcaldota archaeon | reverse complement strand
CCCTGTTTTCGGTTTCCAAAGATTATTGCGTAAGGAGTGCATTCAAAGCGTTTCAAAGTGTAGTGGGGGGAGGTATGATTACCCTAAAGAGAGGAGGGGGGCTGGCCCCCCTCTTCTTCTTGGTTGCAGGGGGCAGGATTTGAACCTGCGTAGGCGCTAGGCCACCAGATGGCTCCTCCCACATTCGGGAATCTTGAGTCTGGCGCGTTTTCCAGGCTCCGCCACCCCTGCTTCTCCTTTTTGTCACCGTGAAGCTCGCCATAGCTCGCTTCACTCTGCCCTTGGGTTGCCTCGCTCGAATCCCAGTTCTCGCTCGGCGCAAAAAGGAGTCCAAAAACCTCAAACAATCGTTCGAGGCAGGCAGTTCGCAAACCTGGGCAAATAATCCCAGATAGCAGATGGAATTCCATTAATACTAAATAAAAGTATATCGTTGCCGGGGACAGCCAGGAGAAGTTAAGATGAAAGTGAGATGGTAAACCACCAGCCGGCTCCATCTCACCTCCCACAGCCCAAGTTGATTGGGCAGAATAGTTAGGGGCATCAGGTTTATATACCGAACATTCCACGTCGGAGGTGCAAAAACGCACCTTCCCACAATCAAATCTATGCCCCTTCCTGCCAAGAAAAACCTCCCAATTTACATATCTTTATATGCTTTTTCCGAGAAAAACCGGGCATGCGGGGGTTTCATTTAATACTCATATTGGCCGGCTTCATGCTCATCTTCGGATGCATAGAGGACCGGCAGCAGCCGCCTGCGCCTGCGCAGGAGGGCCCGCGGATAAGCGTGATAGGGGCTGAGACCGGGGGTGGGGAGCCGCCTGCCCCGGAAGAGATGACCGACGCCCAGTGGGCGCAGAAGGCCATCGAGGAGAGAAACGCCTATTACTGCCTGAAGGTTTCGATAGAAAGGCAGGAGGCATGCCTGCTGCCCCTCTCCAACATCTCGGTGCAGAACTGCATGATGCTCGGGCTTTACGGGAACGAGAGGGTGTGCCTGTGGCACCATGCGAGGACGTCCCGCGACATATCCATATGCGACATGCTGCGCGGTGACGAGGTGCTGGAATGCGTGAGGGAGCTTTCCCCCCCATGCACGATGGAGCCGGACGAGGTATCCAGGGGGAGGTGCTACGCTTTCCTGAACAACAATTCCGCCCACTGCAGGGACGACCAGTGCTTCTTTGATTTCGCGATGGAGAAGAAGGATGCCTCCGCATGCGCCGGCATGGAGAACCATGTGAAAAAGGCGGTGTGCGAGGGGATAATCGAGGGTACGGACCCCTGCCCGTCCTTCTCGGAATCGAACAGGAACCTTTGCTATTACATGATGGCGCTGGGCAGGGACAACCCTTCCCACTGCTACAGCATAAACGGCCTCTATGAAACCGAAATCGCCTACCAGTGCTTCTTCCACTTCGCGCTAAGGGACGGGAACAAGGACATGTGCAACGCGCTGGAGCTTAACAACAGGTGGAAATGCCTGACCGAGTATGCGATGGAGAAGAAGGACCTGGGCGCATGCCAGGCGATAGACCGCAGGGCGAATCTCGCATGGAACCTCTGCTTCGACGGATTCGCAAGGAAGTTCTACCAGGCGTCCGCATGCAACCATCTCCCCGACGGGGCGGTGGTGCAGGTTAACTGCTACGCATTCGTGGTCATGGCGTCCCCGGAGCTGGAGCTGTGGGACTGCGGCAACATATACGTGAAGGAATGGAGGGACCGGTGCTACATGAACATGGCCGGACAGAAGAACGATGCGACCTACTGCAATTACATGGAGGACGCATCGATGAGGCAGCTCTGCATCTCGAGGATATGAATAAATGAAAAGAAGAGCCCGCCGCAGATAGAGAGGCTCACTCTTCCTTCTTTTCCTCTGCGGCTTCCGCAGGGGCGTCCCCCTTATCTTTCTCTGGGGCCTCCGGGATTGCCAGGTCATCCGCCTGCGGCTTCGCCTCCTCGGCCTCTATCTCTTTTGCGATTTCCTCGGTCCTCTCGTCCTCGAACCTCTCGAAATAATCTATCCTGTAGGGGAACTGGTCGTAGGACGGTATCTTCCCCTGCGCCATCATGAGCTCCCTTGAGAGGAGGTAGAACACCAGGGCAAGCGCCTTGCGCCCCTTGTTGTTGGTGGGCACCACCCAGTCTATGAACGCGGTGTTGTTGTCCGAGTCGCAGAGCGCTATCACTGTTATGCCGAGCCTTGTGGCCTCCCTTATCGCCTCCGCCTCACCCTTCGGGTCGCAGACGAGCATCACCTTCGGCTCCTTGAAGACCTCCAGCCTGACGTTTGTCATAGTCCCGGGGATGAACCTGCCCTTCACTATGTCCACCCCCGTCAGGGTTGCGAACTTGCCCGCGGCGTTCGCGGAATAAAGCCTGGACGCGACGACCATGACCTCCTCCGGCCTGTACTTGGAGAGTATCTTGGCCGCCAGCCTTATCCGCTCGTCTATTTTCCTCAGGTCAAGTATGAAGAGCCCGTCGTCCCTCTTCTTGAAGACAAACGGCTTCATGTCTATTGTCTTGAACCTTGTCCCTATGTGCACCCCTGCCTCAAGATACTTGTCCTGGGGAAGCAGCATCGAAGATTTCGTTTCCTCATTTTCCATCCCAATCACCATGTATGGGGTCGCCGAGATTTGAACTCGGATAACGAGCACCCCAAGCTCGCAGGATGCCAGGTTACCTCACGACCCCTTGCGCATCACAGTTTCCTGTACTTCTTGACCAGCTCCATGCCGTCCACGTGGCTCACGAACATCCTCCTGCAGCAGTACCTTTCCACGCCCATCTCGTTTAGGGCCTGCTCGGCGCCCTTGGCCTCCAGGGCCTTTTTGTACCCTTCGTACATGTGCCCTATCACCGCGCCGCAGCTGAAACACCTTACCGGGAATTCCATCAGTTCACCTGTATGATTTCTGGAACCTTGCCCTGGCCTTCCTTCCCTTGTATTTCTTGGGCTCAACCCTTCTCGGGTCCTCGCAGAGGAAGTATTTGTCCGCCTCGTCGTACGCCTTCTTCAGGCCCTCCCCGAAATACTGGGCGAGCGCCCTTGCTATGGCGGTCCTTGCGGCCTGCGCCTGGCCCATCTCCCCGCCTCCGCGGGTGCTCACGTAAACATCCACCTTGTTGCCTTCCGGGCCGGCGAACGCGAGCGGCTCCTCTATGAGCTCCCTCACATACCTGTTCTGGATTGTGCTGGTGAGGAGGCTGTTCACACGGATGCGGCCGCTCCCCTCCCTCACCGAGGCCCTTGCTATCGAGGTCTTCCTCTTCCCCCTAGCGATTTCGACCTTCTCGGCCTTCTTTTTCGCCTTTTTCGGCCTCTTCGCCGGGTGTTCCTTGTGCTCCTCGTGCTTAGGCTCGGGCTTGTGCTCCGCGGGCTTGTGCTCATGCGTCGGCTCCGCCTTCTTCTCCTCCCCCTGCGCCTTCCTAGCCCTTGCGGGCCTCTTGTCTTTTTTCTCTTCAGACATAACCATCACTCCTGGTGGCCGAGCAGCCTGCACAGCTCCCTCACGCTCACATACTTGTTGAGCGCGCCCTTGTCGGCGCCCTTGACCACGATTGCCTCGCCCTTCACGCTCTCCGGCGCTCCGGAATATACCCTGAGCCTCTTGTACGCGGCCCTGCCCTTCGCCTTCTTGCGCGGGAGCATCCCCCTTATGAGCCTCCTCACGAACAGGTTCGGGGTTTTCGGCCACTTGGGGGACTTATCCGGGTCCCCCTTGTACTGGTATGACCTCCTCTCCAGGTACTTGGCGTGTATGTCCTTCGGGTTCCCTGAAATCACCGCCTTCTCCGCGTTGACCACGTGGACCTCGTTGCCCTTCAGGAGCTCCTTCGCCACGTGCGTTGCGAGCCTCCCGACCCTTGCGTTCTCTGCGTTTATTACCACCATGAGCATCACCTAGACGAGCACCACCACGTCCTTGCCCTGCGGATTCTCCGCCATCAGCTCGGCTATCCCTATCGCGCGGCCGCCGCTTTTCTCTATTAGCGACTTCGCGGCCCCGCTGAAGTTGAACGCGGCGACCGTCACCTTCTTCGTGACGAAGCCCGAGCCCAGCACCTTGCCGGGCACGAGGATTGTGGAGCCTTCCTTCGCGTATTTGTTTATCTTGCTCACGTTGACCTCGCGCCTCCTGCGCGTGGGCCTGGACAGCTCCTCCGCGGCCTTCCTCCATATCCCCTTGTTCGCCTTCCTGAGCTCGAGTATGAGCCCAAGCAGTTTCTTGTTTTCCGGGCCTTTATCCATGCAAAACACCTTTCTCGCCGCACCCGCGGCTCGCCCCCGTTTAGGGGACTGGAAAGAGTACAACTATTTTATTGTGAAAGGTTTTATAAACACTCCGAGGTGGGCCGGCACAAGCATTAATAACCATTTGAATGCAAACAGCTGCATGGGCGCCATAAAGGACAAGCTTATGGGGATAGGGCTTTCCGAAACGGACGCTGAGGCGCTTGCTGACTGCGTGGTGACCAAAAAATCCTGCTCTTGGGTGAACACCGACGAGGTGGACAACGCCATGCTTGAAAGGCTGGGCGCATACCTGAACGAGAGCGGGCACAGGCTCAGGGTTTCCGTGGAATCCGTCCCGACCCGCGGCAAATACATCTGGGAAGTCAAGGCGCTGAAGGAATAGCTACCCGATCTCCATCTGCAACAGCCTGTTGAACTCTATTGCGTATTCGAATGGGAGCTCTTTCAGGAAGAAATCCAGGAAACCCACCACCAGGAGCTCCTCCGCCTCCTTCCTGCCCAGGCCCCTGCTCATCAGGTAGAATAGCTTTTTCTCGCTAATCCTGCCTGCGCTCGCTTCGTGGGAGATGGAGGAATCCCCGTTCCCCACCATGAATCTGGGGATGGAATTGTTCTTGGATTCCGAATCAAGCATCAGGCCCTGGCATTTTACAAAGGAATTGGAGTTTTTGGCTTCTGGCCTTATGTCTATGGACGCACGGAATGTGGCTATCCCCCCCTTGGAGCTCACGGATTTGGAGAGAATGGAGGAGGAGGTGTTCGGGGCGAGGTGGATTGCCCTTCCCCCGGAATCCTGGTTCTGCTTTCCGGAGGCAACGGAGATGGAAACAATGTTTGCCCTTGAATCCTCCCCCTTGAGGATTACGCACGGGTACTTCTGTGTAATAATGGAGCCCATGTTCCCGTCTATCCACTCTATTGTTGCGCCCTCCTCCGCAATGCCCCTCTGCGTGACCAGGTTGTATACGTTATGCGACCAGTTTTGCAGGGTTGTGTATCGCACGTGCGCATTTTTTCCTGCAAATATCTCAACTACGCCGGTATGGAGGTTGGTGCGCGGGAACATTGGCGCACTGCAGCCTTCCAGATAATGCACGGAGCTCCCCTCCTCCGCGATTATTACCGTCCGCTCGAACTGCCCGAGCCCCTCGGTGGAAATCATGAAGAAGGCGTGCAGGGGCGCCTCCAGCTTCACTCCCCTGGGCACGTAGAGGAACGAGCCGCCGCTAAAAACCGCATCCGTGAGCGCCGCGAACTTGTTGTCGGAGGGCGGGATGGCCTTTCCAAGGTATTTTTCCACCAAATCCGGGTGCTTTTTCACCGCCTCGTCCATGTTTGTGAATATGACGCCCTTCTCTTCCCATTCCTTCTTCAAATTTCCGTACACCGCTTCCGATTCCAATTGGGCCTCCAGCCCGGCCAGGAACTTCCTTTCCGCCTCAGGGACCCCCAGCTTCTCAAACTTCTCCCTTATGCGCGGGTCCACGTCATCCCAGGATTTCTTTTTTTCCGAAGGCCCTGAATACCATTCCACCGAATCGAAATCCAGCCCGGAAAGGGGCGGCCCGGATTTTGGCATGGGCATGGCTGAGAACTGCGCAAACGCGTCCAATCTCCTGCGCAGCATCCACTCCGGCTCCTTTTTCGCTTCGGAGATGCGGCGCACCACCTCTTCGCCAAGCCTCATGCAAATAGATTTTTTATAGTTATATTTTTAAACCATATTGGTTAATAAAATAAATGATGATGGACAAATCGGACCTGAGGATACTGCATCTCCTGCTCAAGGATGCGCGCGCCCCCCTCTCCCGGATTGCGAAGGAGCTGGGGGTGAGCCAGCCCGCGGCGCAGAAGAGGATAGAGAAGCTTAAATCCAAGGGCATACTCATCGGGAGCAAGGCCCTCCTGAACGAGAAGATGATAGGATGGAAGCATGCGCTGGTTGTGATGAACGCTGGCAGGAAGGAATACCTTGGGCTGCTGGATGCGCTCAAACGGCTGCCCACGGTTACTGCGGTGTATCAAACTACGGGGCCCTATGCGATAGGCGTGGAGATGGTGGGGGCCGCGGGGGTTGTGGACGGGATGATTTCGCACATAAGGAAGATGAAGGGGGTTAGGGATTTCTGCCCCATTTCGCTGGAAGAGAAGGTGCTCTGATGATTTGGAAAATTCGGGGGGTTATGATTACCATAAAGAGATTCGGTCGACGCCCCGATGGCGAAGTCCAGGGGGGACTTTGCCAGACATCGCGAAGCGATGCAGATGTATGGGGCGGAGAGCGAAGGAGGGGGGTGTCCCCCCTTCCTCTTGGAGAGAAGGTGCTATGACCGCTATTCTTTCCGTAGAAGATTTGCACGTTTTTGCCGGGGGCAAGGAGATAGTGAAAGGCGTTTCTTTTTCCCTGGAGAGGGGCAAGGTTTACGCGGTGATGGGCCCCAACGGGAGCGGCAAGAGCTCGCTCTGCAATGCGTTGATGGGGAACCCGGAGTACAGGGCGACGGGGAGGATTTTGCTGGAAGGAAAGGACATCTCCCCCTTTTCCGCGGATGAACGCGCGCGCATGGGGATGTTCCTCAGCTTCCAGAACCCGGAGGAGGTGGAGGGGGTGGGGCTCGAGCAGCTGCTCAGGAAAGCCTCCCGCCCCTCGTCCAAGGTCGAGGAGATAAGGAACTGGGCCATCGTTAAGGGGAAAATGCGGGACGGGGGCAAAAGGCTCGGCCTGGATGCAACGGAAAGGGACCTGAACGTAGGGTTTTCCGGAGGGGAGAAAAAGAAGGCGGAGATTGTGCAGATGGAGGTCCTTCAGCCCAGGCTTGTCCTGTTGGACGAGATTGATTCCGGGCTGGATGTGGATGCGCTCAGGGCGGTTGCGGATTCCATAAATTCCATGCGTGGGGAGGAAAGGTCTTTTCTCCTGGTTACCCATTATTCCAGGATATTGCATTATGTGAAGCCGGACTGCGTGCTTGTGATGAAGGAGGGGCGGATTGTGAAATCGGACGGGGCGGATATTATCAAGCGGATAGAGGAAATGGGATACGGCGGGATTTGAAGGGATGGTGCATATGTTTGATGTGGAAAAAATAAGGGCGGATTTCCCGATTCTTGGAAGGGAGGTAAATGGAAAGAGGCTCGCTTATCTGGACAACGGGGCGACCAGCCAGAAGCCTCGGCAGGTGATTGACTCTATTGTGCGCTATTATTCCGAGCACAATGCGAACGTGCACCGCGGGGTGCATAAATTGAGCGAGGAGGCGACCTTTTCCTATGAGGAGGCGCGCAGGAAGGTTGCGGAGTTCATCAACTGCTCCGAGGAGGAAATCGTATTTGTGAAGAATGCTTCGGAAGCGCTTAACCTTGTCATGTATTCCTATGGGATGGCGAACGTTTCCCCTGGGGACAGGGTTTCCATCTCCATGATGGAGCACCATTCCAATTTCGTCCCCTGGCAGGCCCTTGCGAAAAGGAGGAAGGCGAAGCTGGAGTTTGTTGATATCGGAGGGGATGGGGAACTGGTTGGGCTGGAGGGCGTTTCCGGCTCAAAAATAGTCTCCCTTTCCCATGCCTCGAACATGCTTGGGACGATAAACCCTGTGGATGAGATATGCAGGGTTGCACACGAGGGGGGCGGGATTGCGGTCATAGACGCCTCCCAGAGCGTGCCCCACATGCCAGTTGACGTGAAGAAGATGGATTGCGATTTCTTTGCCTTCACCGGGCACAAGATGCTCGCGCCCACCGGAATCGGCGTTCTGTACGGGAAGAAGGAACTGCTTGAGAAGATGGAACCCTTCCTTTTCGGTGGGGACATGATTGTTGAGGTGAAGAAGGAGGGCTGCAGGTGGAATGAGGTTCCCTACAAATTTGAAGCCGGGACTCCGAACATAGAGGGGGCGGTCGGGCTCGGGGCCGCGGTGGATTATTTGAACGGGATTGGGATGGAGGAGATACGGAAGCACGAAGTTGAGCTGCTCTCCTATGCTTTGGGGAAATTGAGGGATGAGGTAACCATTTACGGGCCCCTGGATGCGGAAAAAAGGACCGGGCTCATTTCTTTCAATGTCCCTGGGGTGCATCCCCATGATGTTGCGACCATCCTTGATGAGGATGGGATAGCGATAAGGAGCGGCCACCACTGCGCGCAGCCCCTGCACGACCGGCTTGGGCTTGAGAGCTCGGCGCGTGCGAGCTTCTACCTGTATAATACTAAGGAGGAAGTGGACCGGCTGGTTGAGGGGATAAAGAAAGTGAAGCGTGTATTTGCATGAATATTGAATATGAACGGATAGTCCACATCTGGAAGGACCCTCCGAACCGCGGGGAGATGGAGGACGCGGATTTCGTTTTCGAGGGGGCGAACCCAATCTGCGGGGACAAGGTGAGGATATTTTTGAAGGTTAATGATGGGAAGATAGAGGACGCTTCTTTTACTGGTGAGGGGTGCGCGATAAGCGTCGCTTCCGCCTCCCTCCTCCTTGATTATGCCAAGGGCAGGAAATTGGAAGAGATAAGGGATTTGGAAAAGGAGAAAATAATGGAACTCCTGGGGCTGGATTTGTCAAGAAACCCATCAAGATTGAAGTGTGCGCTGCTTCCGCTGATGGCGATTAAGAAAAGATGAAGGATTGGCAGAAACCCTAATGCTGGGTTCTGTTTCGGGTCAATGCAAGATTCCTGTCGCTCCATGAACGGAGTTCCCGCGAACTCAGGGAACAATTGCCCCCTTCTGAACCCACGCCGAGCTCTCTCCTTTGCTCTGCGGTGAGGGCGTTCATGTTCACCTGGAGGCTGAAATAGACTGGCTGGCTCTCTTCCGAATACCCTCGTGCAGTTATATATTCCCTGCTCCTTATTGTAACCCACCTCGCCTGCTGCCTTTCAGCAGCAACCTCCTCGGTCGGCACCGCGGTGATTTCAGGCGCACCCCTAAGCTCAGCCATGACGTTGTGCATCGCAAAAGCTCCGGAGCGCTCCCCGAACATTTCTCCCAGCCTGTGTTTTTGAATGTCGTTGAGCTCGACTTCCCTGTCACCGACAACCTGCCTGACGCTCACCCGGCTGGGTTCGTTTATGAGTGCCTTGAGAAGACCGCGCGCGTCCCGCACGTCAACCGTATCTGAACCGATCTGGTAATTGATCTGATTTCCATTTGGAAGCGTATGAGTCAATGTTTCGGTATGAGCGAAAACCTGGGGCGCGGCCTCCGGGGCCTGCCTTTCACGGGTTCTTTGTCCACCATTTGACATAATATCACAACATTATTACCTTATTATCATTATTAAAGGTTTCCGTTAGTGTGTTAGAAAGTGTGTAATAGTATTAAAAAGCCTTCCAGGCTAATTTATCTTATGCCAAACCAGGAGATAAGGAAGGATGGGTTCGGGAAAAGAACCGACTTGCCCCGCAGGCCCCTTGCAGTCGCAATCGCGGGCTCGCTGATGCTCGCCTCACCGGCCGCGGACGCAAGGGCGCCGCTGCGCGAACAGCCCCTCCCGCCCCGCACTGCGGCGCAGGCGCCCGGAAATACGCCCCAGATCGGGGACATGTTCGAAGGTCTCACAATAGAATTCGGGTGCCCTGCGGAAGGGATGTCAGAAACCTTCAGGAGCGCGCAGGTTGCGCTGAGGGAAAACGGATGCGGGATGGAGCTTTCCTACATACTTCCTGATGGAAGCGAGAAGAAAATCCATTTGGACAGCACCGCAAGGGAGGAGCGTGGCGCGGTCAGGGATGTGATGGTCGGAGAAAGGCATTCGGTAATACTCACTGAGAACCATATTCTAGTTGTGCCCGGGAGGGGCAGCGGGCTGGAGGAGGCGACCAGCACGGACATCCCTCTCCCTGATTCCGCAAGGGAGCACACATTCGATTCGGAAAGGTGCCTTTTCTACTTCCTGACCCCGGAAAAAAGGATTTATGTAATTGACGTTTCAGACCCGGACGGGGACTGGGAAAGGAGCCCTGCGAACCCGAGGATAGGCGAGGACGCGAAGCTTGTCGTTTTCAGGGGAGTGCTTCTGGCCCTGCAGAGCGGAGAGGTCCCGGTCATCGCATTCCAGGACGCCCGCCCAGGTAGCGAGGGGTGGCTGTCAGTTGCATATCCGCTGGACAGGTCCCTTGCCGGCCCCGCCTCGATTGAGGTTGGGGGGAATGGGATTACCCTCAGGTGCGGGGGCACTTCTCTTGAGATTACTGTGGAAACCGAGGGGGACGCCAGAAGCGTGGCTATTAGCCGGCAATAGAAATAAAGAATTGGAAAAAAAATCAGGAGGAGAGAATGCTCCTGAGATCGGCTGCTGAGACTGCCGTGCCGTCCCTATAGGTGAATTCAACCGCGGCAGGTTTTTCCCTTGAGAGATTGAAAAGCCCGCCGATACCTGCCGGAGTGGCCAAAGTCCTGCGTTCCGCACGCCTGGCATGGAATTCCCTCTCGACTTCCGACATTTCTCCGGCATGGATTGTAACGATTATCTCTACCCCGCTCGGCGACCTGAAGGGGAGTCTCATGTCCCTGCCCTCCCGTATGAATTCGGCAATCGTTTGAAGCTGCTGATCCTGCGCCGCGTTGGAGGTTGCTCTCTGCTCCCTTGCTGGGGCAGTGGTTTCCTGCTGGCCTCTCCTGATGGTGCCTGGGATTATCCGTTGCTCTTCCGGAGCGAGAATCTCGGGTCTGACCACCGGACTCGCTTCGGCTACAGGGGGCGTGATGGGCGCTGTCCGCGGTGCCTCGATTGCGCGCTCCTCCCTCACCGGCTCCGCAGTGCGGGCCGCGGGCTGCGCCGGGGTTTCCCTCGCCGCCTGCACCGGTTGCTGGGGGGTACTCTCGGTGAAATAAGCCTGCATGCGATCGTCCATCCTGCGCACGGTCTCGCGGGACGCCCTTATGTCGCTCTGCCTCTGGATGTCCTCCATTGTGGCGTTGAACGCCATGTCGGTATTCCTTCTCTCCACCCACTTTGCAACTGCATCAAGGACGGACTGCCCGGTCCCGAAGCTGGTCTCCCGGGTTCCGCTGAACATGTAGGTGTCCCCTGTCTTGGGGTCGTATGCGGCCCAAATCCCCCTGCGGACGCCCGCAAGCTCGGCACCAGCGTGAAGGATTGTGAAGCCCCTCTGGGCGTATTCGTTCTGCAGCTGTGTTACCTGCATCTGCTGTGTGGCTTCATAATCCCTTCTCATTTCCCTCTCAGGTTGTGCCATTGGCGCGGGCATAAGTTCACCTATATACTCCTATTGGGCTGATTTAAATACCTTTCCATGCGCGCACGAATGGAATATATACCTTCCCTCGCCTATTTCCGCATGGCCGGGATGAATGCGCTGGGGCAGGGCAAAAACGCTCCCCGCGCAGAGGCTCCCGAGCCAGTTTTGCCGGCCCGGCCCGAGATGTCGGGCACAATCCCAAGGAAAGACGGGCCGGGGGAATTCGAATTCAGGCATGAAAGGTTCCGCGCCAGCATGGATGGGGTGGCGGTGGAGACCGGCTTCCTTTTCAGGGCGACCGAATCAAAATCAAGGTACGGAATCCGATACGAAACGAAGGACGGGACGTATTCGTTCACTTACCTGGTCGATGGCGAGCCCGGGGGGATTGCGGCAGTTGTCCCGGGGGAGGAGCACACGCTCGTTATCTCGGAGAACAGGGCGATGCTTGTGATGGGGTGGCGGGCTGCGGAGAGGGGGGACGAATGGATAAATGTTGACGGGGAGGAGGTGGAGGACGCGAGGGCTGTCTCCTTTGAGCTGGACGTAAGGTTCAGGGGGGAGAACTTCCTTTCGGCAACATCAGTCCATAATGATGGAATGACCACAATGTTCCTGATAAACAAGGATGGATTGCTCGCCGCCAGGGGCTGGAGCATGGATAGTGTTCTCTATGCGGAGAGGCGGTTCGCGCCTTCCGATGGGTGGCAATTGCTTTCGGCGGAAGGGATTGCGGTGCTCGTAAGGGAAGGGGGCACCAACGCATACCTGCTTTCCGCGGATTTCGGAACCGGCGCGGTCGGGGTGCGGGCGCTGCCGTTGCCATCGCCGGTAAGGGGGGAAGCGAGGATAATTATAGAAGGAAACACCTGCAACATTTATTATGAAGGCGGAAGCGCCAGCTTAGGGCGCTAGCCCCTGGAAAAATCCGGCCAGTATGAGCGGAATATGCCCTCCACGTCCCTCTTCTGCGCATTGTTCATGCCCGATGTGAGCCTCTCGAACAAGCCGCTGAGCTGGTCCGCGGACATGGGTATCGGCGGGTTGTTTCCGGAAACGCCCGCAAATGTCCTGACGGTCGCATCCATCGAGCGCCTCTGCTCCTCGGTAAGGCCCTGTTCCGCCTCCACCTTCACGGGGATGGACTCCATTATCTCCTTCGCCCTTTCCCTGGAAATGTGAACCTGCCTGGACGCCATAATGCCACGTGTTTAATGCGCGGTTTTTCTTTTTATTGGTTTGCCCAAGGGATTCAGGCGCGCCCGGTGAGCCGGTCCAGGTCCGAGAACACCCCTTCGTCCAGCCTGGCCTGGGTTCGGCCCACGCTGATGCTGGTTATTTCGCTCTGGTACCTGCCGATGAAGTCGAAGAGGGCTTCCTGGCCCGGCCTGCGGCCAAGCCCGGATATGGCGGCCTGGAGCGCCTCCTTTTCCCGCGTGCCCATATAGAAGGTGTCTATCTCTATCCGCACGGTCTTTCCGTTATAATTGACGGAGAATGACTGGAGGGCGCTGTCCGTGCGCCTCGGGATGGCCGCCGGCACCCTCTCGGCCCTTTCCCGCTCCTCTGAAAAAGGGGGGGGCGGGGCCGCCACGCGGACATCCTCCTGCCGGGCTATCTCCTCCGCAATCTTGTCCTGTTCCTTTGAAGACGAATAGGTATGGCCAGCCCCGGGGTTCATGAACCGCACCTTGCCAGGGTCATGCCGGTTCGCATACACATACCTGGCGAATGCCTCGTAATCCTCCCCGAAATGCCTGTCGGTAGCCACGCGTATGTTCCCCCTTCCGGGTATGGAATATGAATCTGAAACGGCCATCCCTCTCTTGGCCGCCTCCTCAACCGGATCCTGCCTTCGCGCTTCTGCACGCATTTCGCATCACCATAAATATGGCTCAGCAACTGTTTATATTACTGCTTGGCAGGGCATGCCGATGCGATACATATGTATATGTTTCATTCATAACCATCTGCATGGAACTTCACGTTTACGGGGGGGCAAGGGAGGTCGGAAGGAACTGCTTCATGCTCCACGAGAAAGGGAAATACATAATGCTGGACTGCGGGGTGAAGCTGGGCGAGCAGACCGAATACCCCGAGATTCCGGACAGGATGGGGAAGCACATCCGCGACATAGTGGTGACGCACGCGCACCTTGACCACACCGGCTACACCCCGTACCTGATAAAGGAGGGGCTAACCCCGCACATACACGGGACGAAGCCGACCAAGGACCTCACATCCGTGCTTCTTGCGGATTATGCGAGGCTCGGGAAAATCGCGAAAAGGAGGGGCCACACGTTCTCCCAGGGGGACGTGGAGAAGGTGCTGGACAGCTTCAGGGAAAGGGAGTTCAGGCAGCCATTCCGCTCAGGGCACGGGTTCAACGTGGAGCTTTTCAACGCCGGGCACATACTTGGGAGCGCCATGGTGATGGTGGAGGGCGAGAAAAAAGTCCTCTATACCGGGGACATATCGGTGCGCGGGACGAAATTATTGGACGGGTGCGAAAGGGATTTGAAGTGCGACACCTTGATAATGGAGAGCACCTACGGGAACGAGGAACTGCCCTCCGTGAAGGAGACGATGAAGAAGCTCACGCATGAGATAAAGGAGACGCTCAGGGCGGGCGGGCACATACTCATCCCCTCCTTTGCGGTCGGGAGGGGGCAGGAAATACTGCTGCTGCTGGAGGCGTACATGCGCTCCGGCGCAATCCCGGAAACCAAAATCTACGTGGAGGGGATGATAGGGACCGGGATGAAGATAACCCGGCAGAACCTCGGGTATGCAAAGGAGGAGATAAAGAACAGGATATTGATGAGCGACGACGACCCGTTCAAGAGCCCCTATTTCCGCACCCCGAAAAGGAAGGACAAGGACGACGTGTTCGAGGAGCCGTCCATAATCGTGAGCACCTCCGGGATGCTCACCGGGGGGCCTGCGCTCGGATACCTGGCCCGCATGGCGCCCGACCCGAAGAACAAGATAATATTCATGGGCTACCAGGCGGAGGGGACGCGGGGCAGGAAGATACTGGAGGGCGCGAAGGAGGTGGAGGTGGACGGGGAGATGGTCAAGATGAAGATGAAAATAGAGGAGATACGCATATCCGGCCACTCGGGAAAGAGCGAGCTTATCCAGTTCGTGAAGGGGCTGAAAGGGCTGAAGAAGGTCGTGCTCATACACGGGGAGGACGAGGGGATAAAATCCCTGCAGGACAGCCTCGGCAAGAGCTATGAAGTGATAGTGCCCTCACTAGGGGAGGAAATAAGGCTCTAGTTGCGTAAGGAGTGCGTGCGAAGAGTTTCAAGGTGTAGTTGGGGGAGGGTCAGAAAAGTAGAGTTAGCGGGGGGAATCAGAAAGATAGAAGAAAATGGGGGTGACTCCTCCCCCGCGTTTTCTCTAGAGGAAGTCCTCGCAGGGCACGTACGGGACAACAAGCTGCGCGTCGCAGGTCGCGTTGCCATCAGCATACCTGACCCTGGCGGTTATGTCCACAATCCCCGGGCCGCTTGAGCCGCCCACGCGTATTTCGTATATGTCATAATCGGTTTCAGCCGTGTAGGTAACGTTCGTGGGGTGGGAAGACCAGCTTATGTCCCTTCCGCAAGTGTTGTCCGGGTTCCCCTCGGACGGGCAAGTGACCCTGAACGGGTATTCGCCCATCGGATAACCGGTCTGGAAGAATGGGGTGATGTCGCACCTGTACCTGTCCCCATCCTCGGTTATGTTGGTTTCCCTCGGGACGCAATTTATCAGGCGCGTCTCCCTGTTGTCCTCCTCGTTCATCTCAGGCGTGGCGCCGAAAGGAGGGGGCATGCAGTCAACCACCGCGACAAGGGTGTATGTGTTGTTCTCCATCTCGGGGGTGCAGCTGAAATCAACACTTCCGTGGTTCACCTCCCCTCCCGCGAGTATCGCTCCGTAGGAGTGTCTCTGCGGGGCGACCACGTCATCGAATATCGTCACCGGAGGCGAGCCGATGCCAGGGATTAGGGTGACAAAGCGGCCGATGTTCACGCATGTCTCCCCGGGGTTGCTGGGGGTGAAGCCGTTGTTCCAGGTGATTATCTCCAAATCCAGCTCGTCCCCTGTGCGCAGGTCTATCCTGCTCCCGAAATCAGGGTTGAACCTCGGCCTCAGGTTCGTGAGGTTGAGGTCCGGGGGCGGGCATTCGAACGGGACGTTCACAGTCACGGGGGTTCCGCTGAAGGAGCCCTCGCATCCCGTGCACGTGTATGTCGCGGTGAAGGTGAGCCGTGTGGGGCAGTCCAGGTATTCCGGCGCGGTTAGCGAGCCGGGTATGGAGACCGACCTTCCCGGAAGCGCCGTGTACGAGCCGCCGGGGAGCATGAAATAGGTGAACCTGAACCCGTCGCTCACAGTTATCCCGGTTATTGTGATGGGCTGGCAGAGCGGTTCGGATGCCGGGCAATTGTTGTTCACAACCACAGTTGCGGTCTGAGTCCCTCCCGGGGAAACATTGAGCGGCGAGGGAGTCACCGAAGCGATGCCCGCCCTGCACATCAGGTCCTCGTTGGTCACCACGCGGAGGTTCATGGTTGCCGGGCCGACCGTGGTTGCGTACGCAGGTGCGCTTGAGCCAAACCTGGGTTCGGTCCGCCCGTATATCTTTTCATGGAGCTGGGTGGTTGGCGTGCATTTTTGGGGGAAGCGGACCACCCCGAGGCAGCTTGCGCCCATCTCGTTCGTTAGCGTATGGGTGCCTCTCCTGAGCGCAACCGTGCCCGAATAGGGGGAGCCGTCTATGACGCGGGATACAAGTATTGAGCCGTCGGACCTTAGGGTTGAAATGCCCTTGCACACCACGTTTGTGTCCCCTCGTTTGTTTGTGTACCTGGTCCCGCTGCCGCCATAAACCTCATAAGTGTCCACCCGCTGGCCGACAAGTGGCCCTTCCATCCCCCAGCAGCTTCTGTCCCCTTCATCGCACTGTTCCAGCGGGTAGAGCGCATCGTAGTAATCCCCGTTCCAAGTGACCGGGATGTTGTTCCTCACGCTGGACTGGGAGGGTGGTTCGCAGGGCAGCCAATAAAGCACATACTGGTACAGCCCTCCGTGCGCCCATTCCGCATCCGCGGAAGACGAGACTTCAACATCCCCTTCGCAGATTATCGCGTTGTGCTGGAGGTCCGTCGCCGGGCCGCCATATATCACTCTCGCCGTTGTGGACGCGTGAAGGGTGTTCTCGAATTGGATGAATGGCCTCATGTACACGTGGCCGAACTCATCGGGCGGGCTGTAGGTGGTGTAGAGCCTTCCGTCGAATACGGGCGTGACTGACACCTCGGCCGACAACATTGCGGCGAGAACGATTGCAAACAGAATTTTCCTCATATGCATCACCATTCCGGAGGGCTCTCCCTTTCCCGCCTTTGGCCGGCGCGTTCGCCAAATATCGGCTCATCGGCGCTATACCTGAGGTTGAGCGTCCCTGTGACCACGTCAACCTGCTGCCGGTTCCCGACCATGTCGAATGTGACCGGGAACCACGAGACCGCCGCGACGGTCGAGAAGCCTGCCCCCAGGTTAAGGACTCCCTGCCACATCGCGCCGACCGGCCGGTCGCTTTCGCTGAGCGGGTCCCAGACAAACCTTCCATCGGTCCGGAAAACGTCCCCGACCGACATCCCCACCCCTGCCTGGAGGGGGGCCGATTGCGAGGGCTCTATGCCGGCACCCCACCTGTACCGGTATTCCCCTCCGGCTATGATGAAGAAGCTCACGTCCCCGAAGACGAAATAGGAAGAGCCCGCCTCGATCATTGCGCCGCCATATGCCTCGCCGGACGAGCCTTCGAAATCGGTGGTCGCCCCACCGTAGACCGTGGGGTATATCACTCCGTCGAGCGGGGTGGTCCATTCGCCGCTCCTGTCCGTGAACTGGGCCCTTCCGGTGAATTCCGGCCTCTCGGTCTGGGGGTTGTATTGCACCATGGCATACATTCCCACATACCTTTGTTCGTGGCCCAGGGTGAATTCTGCGCCTATCTCCCCGCCCCCTCCGAGTATCCCCCCGACCTCGCGCATCAGCTCTCCTGAATACCTGAGGTTAAGGTCCAGGCCGGTTATGTTCCCATCGTCATCCCTCTGGAAAGCTGCTTCAGGCCGGTATATCCCGCTCAAAAGGACCCTCAGCACGCCTCGCACGGGCACGCGGAGCGTGGAAAAGCTGCTTATCTGCCTTTCGAGGAGGTTGGCCTCAGCCTCAAGCGCGATGCCGAAAATAGGCGCGTGCATCGAGAACCTCTGGTTCAGGGTTTCCCTGAAATCCTCCTGCAGAGCCATACCGATTGTCGAATCCGGCGGGGCCATCTGGAACGCGCCCAGGAAATCCCCTTCCCCTATCATCCTGAGTATTTCAGCCAGCCGCTCTTCCCCCATCCCGCTGTGTCCGAGCATGTTCATCAGATGCCGCCTCTGCTCATCGTTCCATGTGCTCGGGTCGAGGAGCATGTCGGTTGTGAAGGTGCCGCCGCAGGCCTCCTGCACAGAATTGGCTATCTCCGTGAGGACCTGCTGGCCGTGCGCCCTGGAGGCATCGGTCGGCCCGCGCCTCGGGTCGTTGCTGAATATCTGCTCCATGTATCCGTCGCTTATTTCCCTTGCGGTGCGTTCCCGGGATTCCCCCTGGAAATGGCTGTCCCACTGGCTCGGCATCGTTATGCGGGTGGTGTCGAGCTGCGACTGGGAAAGATACTGCCTAAGCGTCGGCATGTCTATTACTGGTGCCGCGGGCCTCGAGGCCGGCTCTATTTCCCAGGCTTCCAGCCCTTCCTGCCTCCTTTGCTCCGCCTCGCGTTCAGGGACGGTGGTGAGGAGCCAGATGTGCGTCCTGATGGTTTCCATGTGGATCAGATGGGGCTCCACTTCACCAAGCTCATCCTCGCTGAAATAGCGGGGCATGGACTGCCTGACCGCGTCGAACGCCACGAGAATTTTCTGCGCCTCAGCCCTGAATTGCCCCGGGTTCGCCGAGAAAAGCCTGTCCAGCTCGTCAAGGTACGCACCAAACCTCGCAAGGAACCATCCCTTCGGGTCCGAGACCACCTCCCGGTTCCTCGAGAGATTTTCTGCGAAATTGCTGAAATCGTTGGCAAATGCAGCCGCGCTCCGGGTTGTCAGTTGTGCTTCCACCATTCAATCACCTGTATGGGGCCAGCGAGGCGTCGAACTCATCTCGCGCCGCCACCCATTCCGCCCATTTTGAGGAAATGTCCTCCAAATTCACTCTCAGCGCCCTGACCTGGTTCTCTAACGCGGTCCTTGCTGCCGGCTCAAGCTGGATGCCCCTGGCATCGGCATCATTGAGCGCATTCTGGGTATGCTCAAGCAGCTCGTTGCATATCCTTTCCCTCTCCGCGTGGAGGGAATCCGCCTCCGCCTTTATGGCGTCCCATTCCTCGAAGGTTATGTAGGTGCCCCTCAGCTCCCTTATCTGCAGGAAGCGGGCATCTATCTCCTGGACCCTCCTCCACCTCGGGATCATGTACTCCCCATACTCATACGATTGGAGCTCAACTTCCGCGATTGACCCACCTTCAACTTCCGGTTTCACCGGCCCGGCATGCAGGTACACGTATGGAAGGTTGCGTTCCCCGGATTGTATCCTTGCCTGTGTTGCAAGCTCGAGCTCAAGCCGGTTGTCGCTTACCCTCGCGCGGCCTTCCGCGGCAAGGGCATCAAGTTCCCTCTCATCAATCCGCGTAAGGATGAGCGAGGAATATTCCGGGCGGACCCTTATGTCCGCGGAAGCCACCTTTTCACCGGCCTCGTCAAGGGTGAACGAATAGGTCCCTACGAGGACCCTCCTCACGCCCTCCTCTCCGGACTGGCGGTCCGCATCAACGATTCTCATCCCCCTCATGTACACATAGACGTTCCCATCGGGGGCGAATTCTGCGACGTTCTGTATCTCCCCGGCTTCCTCGAATCTTTCCGCGTTGGCGCTTGTGGCCAGGGGCGTGGCGGTCGCATAGTAGCGCCCTCCGCCGGCCCTCCTGAAGTTTGCATATTCAATCCATATCGCAGGCTCGGAGAAGGCCCTCCTTATCGTAACCGGCTCGTCCCCTATCCGCAGGTTTTCCATGTACCACACCGCTGCGCCTATCTCCGCCCCGGCCCCGTATCTCCACGGAATTATGCCGTATTGGCCCCTCAGCCACTTCTCTTCCGGAGGCGCGGTTATCACCCCCGGGCGCAATGCAGGGGGCTCAACGGCCTTGAAATTCGGGGTGTCCAGGGCGAACTCCACCCCGCCTATGTCAAACATGGGGAGATGGTAAGACCATCTCCTTGTCACTCCGGTGAAACCAATGGAATCCCTCCAGTCAAGCGTGTACGGGACGGCCTGCCCGTCCCTGAGCATGGCGGCCTCCCAGCCGTTGCCCCTGTCTATGAGCGCACCGACCACGACCACTTCTCCGGGAGTGTTGGAAGGCACGAAAAGCAGGCGGGAATATCTCTTCCCGTCCAGCCCCGCATCCTCGAAGCCGCTGAGCCTGAGGCCTTCCAGGTCCGACCTCACTACCAGGTTTGTCCCGACGTAATACTCCCTTCCCCCATGGGTGAATGTGGTGAAGCCCGCAGAAACAACCTGCCCCGCCCCCCTGCCCCCGGTCTCGGCCTCTATCTTCGCGACCAGCTGCATTCTCGCGGCATTCACGCAAGCCGCAAGCACATCTTCGGCGTTCTCAGGCATGCCCGTCCTCCTGACCCGCTCCTGGAACATGAGCCTTCCGCGGTATTCCGCGGCAAGTTCCAGCGAAATCCTCAGCTCCGGGGAAAGCGACCCTGCCGCGTCTTCCAACAGGTCCGGGTTCTCGTAGAACTCACGCAGCCTCGAGGCCGCATGCGCGCGGTACTTGGGGTCTTCCCCGTTGTCACGGCCCCTTCTTGCGGACTCTATGTTGGCGCGCAGCAGGTTTACGTCTATGCCCTCAACGTTCTCCTCGCCGCCCAGTGTGACCATCACCCTGCCCGCGTCCGCGGTCCAGAACGCCGCGGCCCATGCGGCATTCTCCTCGAGGGAAAGCATGGGTGCGCCGTCCCTGTTGGTTGCAATCCCGTAGCCGCGGCCCCCGGGATAAATAAGCCCGCTCGCCACGTCAAGCCCGTTCTCGCGGCTGGTGAACCTCCAGTGGATGAGGCGCCTTGCGGAATCATAGGCATATGCAATAAGTTGGCTCTCCGGGTCCGCGGCAACCTCATAAGAATCCCCGTAGCCGGTGAAAACCACCGGTATGGGCATGCGTTCGTTGAATGCCGGCAACACTTCCGCGAACACGTCCAATCCGTAGCTCCCATTCCTTTCATTGGTGAGCGGATATGTGGCCCCGAAGTTCAGGGTTGCGAACGGATTGCCTGCCTCTATCGCTGCGGAATCAAGCTGTTCGAGCTGGGTGAGCGGCTTGTAGATAATCCTGTAGCCACTGTCCGTCTCCTCGATATTCGTGTACGCGGCAATCCCCCTTCTCGCCGCCTCGATTGAAACCAGCGAGAATATGCGCCTCGCCCTGTTCTCCGCCGCCTCCCTCTGTGCAGGGGTGGCTCCGGCGGATATGCCTATGTTCAGGTAAACCCTGCCCTCGTCCCTGTTGAGGAAATCCGCGAGGTTGCTTGCGTCGGCCCGGTCTATGCCGAATGCGCGTGAAATGGAAGCGGCTTCCCACACATATGCCGGCATTGCTTCTGCCACTGGCGCCGCCTCGGCCGGCGCGGCCTCTACGGGCGCCTCCTCGACCGGAGCAGCAGGAACCGCTGGTTCTCTTCCAACCGGGCGGGCCTCTGCGGGCAACCTTTCCACAGGGGCTGGCGGCGCAACCGGCG
>JAKQHW010000018.1 GCA_029557835.1 Microcaldota archaeon | reverse complement strand
GAGAAGGAGGCGACGCGCGCGGTGGTGAGGGACAAGATTACGCCCTACCAGTCCCAGGAGGACAGGCGGAAGATTGCGATCCGGAAGGCGGAGCTGGAGGCGCAGTACGCGCGGGAACGGTCTTCCCCCACGATAAGGGAGATCGCGAGGGAGGCCGCACCTGAAAGGATGGAGGCCCAGCCCATGGATGAGCCGGCGCAGGAGAGGCCTGTTCCCGGAAAAATAATCGGGATAGGGAGCGAGAGGAGGGAGCCGGAGCCGCAGGCGGCGAATGAACCTGAGCCCGCGGAGGCGGCCGGGCCGGAACCCCAGCCCGCACAGGAGCAGAAGCCGCAGGGCAGGGTGGTCACAAGGGAAGACCTGATGGAGGAGCTCAGGGAGCTGAAGGGCACAATGAAGGCGAAGTTCTACGCTGAGGACTATTCCCTCATAAAGGAGCTGCCCGTGCGCGACGTGATAAAGAGCATAGACGAGGCGCAGGGCATCTATGCGATAGTTTTCGACGGCATAATCACCCAGAGGCTGGTGGACCTCGCGCAGAGCAAGGGCGCGAAGATACTGGTGGGCGACAGGCTCGGGAACGTAAACAAAAAACCGGAGAAGATAGAGCTGGCCACCAGAAGCAAGTGAGAGGGATGAAGGTCTGCCTGGAAACGTACGGATGCACGCTCAACCAGGCGGACTCAGACATGATGAAAGGGGTGCTTATCAGCGCCGGGCATTCGATTGTGGGGAGTGCCAGGGATGCGGATGTGGTCGTGCTCAACACCTGCACGGTCAAGGGGAAGACCGAGAACAAGATAATATCCCGGATAGAGGGGCTGGGCAGGAAAGGGAAGCGGATTGTGGTCGCAGGCTGCCTCTCGATAAACAGGAAGAGGGTGAGAAACGCCTGCCCCGGGGCCGTGCTCGTGCATCCGGGCGCGGTTGCCATGGCCGCGGAGGCGGTGGAGGACGCGGCGGAGGGAAGGGTTTCCGAGTATGCGGAGCCCGCCGCAGGGAACCGGAAGGAGGGCCTTCCGCGGATTTTCACAAAGCCGATTTTGCGCATCCCCATCCAGGAGGGGTGCGTGGGGAACTGCCATTTCTGCCAGACGAAGCTGGCCAGGCCCGGGCTGATGAGCTATAGCCTGAAATGGATAAGGAGCTGGGTGGAGGAAGGGGTGGCGAAGGGCGCCAAGGAGATGCAGCTCACCGGGATGGACAGCGGGGCGTACGGGCTGGACAACGGCTCGAACCTGGTGGAGCTTTTGAAGGAAGTGGGCAGGATTGAGGGGGACTTCAGGGTGAGGATGGGGATGATAAACCCTGGGCATGCCAAGAGGATGCTTCCGGGGCTGATTGATGCCTTCAGGGATAGGAGGTTCTACAAATTTTTCCACCTGCCGGTGCAGACAGGGAGCGAAAAGGTGCGCGGGGAGATGAACCGGGCGCACACTGTCGCGGATTTCAGGGAGGTGGTGCGGGGGGTGAGAGGGGAGTTCCCTGGCGCATCCATAGCCACGGACATAATTGTTGGGTACCCGACCGAAAGCGAGGAGGATTTCCAGGAGACGGTGGAGCTGGTGGAAAAGGTAAAGCCGGACATAGTGAATATTTCAAAATTCGCGTCCAGGCGGGGGACCTATGCGAGCAGGCTCAAGGAAATCCCCACCCAGGAGGTAAAAAGGAGGAGCACGCTGCTCTCCCAGGTTGCGAAAAGGGTTGCGGCCGAGAAGAACAGGGGATACGGGGGAAGGGTGCTGGATGTGCTGGTCACGGAGGAAGGGAAAAGGGCTGGGAACGGGAAACCCGATGGCGGAAACCTGGAGCGGGGAACGGGGAGCTGGAAGGGCAGGGCGGATAATTACAAGCAGGTCTGCATAATGGGGAAGGCGGAGCTGGGGCAAAGGATGAAGGTAAGGGTGGAATCCTCAAATTACGGCTCTTTGTTCGGAAAGGCGATATGAGGGCTCAGCGGGTGCGCTGCGGCTCGTAGACAACCACTTCGAAATAGCCAAGGGAGTTGGAGCCGTCCTCTTTTGAGTAGGAAACGGTTCTCCGCATCTTGTAAACGTTCTGGGAGATTATGTCTTCCTCAGCCTCTCCCCAGGGGCAAATCAGGGAAATGCTGCCCTTTTCGCTTATTTCGTAGAAATGGATGGAGAGCAGGTAGCCTGAGCCGAAGGCCTCTTGCGGAGAACGCGTCCACTGGCACCCGTGGCCCGCGCCAATCGAGGAATAGTTTATGTGCGCATCTGCCCATCCCATTGAAAGCCCGGGGGATACGGGCGTTAGCAGGGTTTCGGATACCCTGAACGCCTCCCTGGAAAGCATGTCATGGCCCTGGTCGAAAGAGCTGTTTATCCCGTTCCAATAGGAGAAAAGGGCTATTGCTGTGAGTATGAATATCGTCCCCCCGACTATCGCATCGAAGCTGAAATACTGTCCCTTGAGGAAGCGTCCCATCTCATGCACCTCCGCAGTCTATCCGGATTCTGGGGAGCCCTGCCCCGTCCGCAACGTGGGTGAACAGCAGGCGGCCTCCTGCCCTCTCCGCGTCTATGCTCACCGCGCCTCCCGGGGCGCTCCTGAAACAGTTGCCCTCGCCTTCAAGGTATTCCGCATAAGGTATCGCATAAAGATAGGCGAATTCGGAAGAGGTGCCGTTCCAGACCGTTTTAACGGTGGAGGCGCGGGTGCCGGGGTTGGTCTGGAATATGAGCTCGTATGGCTTCCCGTCTATGCTCTGGGGGAAATATACATCATACGTGAAGCCCTCCCCTCCCCGGTAAGCGACTATGGCGGCATACTGGAACTTGTACCCGAACTCGCGGAACATCTGGGACTCCCTGAAGGAGACCTCGCCCCTCTGGGTGAAGTAGGTGAGCGCGTATGCGGAAACGGCTATGAGCAGGAATACGCCTGCGTACACAAGGAACTCAAGCGCAACCTGGCCTTTACTCCTTCCCCTCATAATCAAACCTCACTTTGCCGCCTTCGTTATAAAAGCGGATGGGCATCAGCCCCCTTCTCCCCTCGATCCTATTCTCCGTCTCCCCGTCCGCCAGCTTCCCGAAGAAAGGATAGCTCACCTCGGTTAGCGCGTTGCCGGACTGCAGGGCCAGTATGACCTCGTTTTCCGAAAATGACACATGAGCCGTGTTGGAGGGGAGATTGACCACCGCCACCTTGGAGGCGCCGTTCCCCTCTATGTAAACCTGGTTTATGGAATCCGCAACCACCCTCGCCGCCGCGTTCGCCTGTATGTTGGAAAGGTCCTCGAAGCGCACCTGCGCCCCAACGAGCAGTAGCAGCAGGACCGGGACGAGCAGCAGGAGCACTAAGCCGACGGTGGCGAGCATCTCCACCGAAGACTGTCCCTTGAAGCTATTCACACGACGCCCTTCCATCGTTGCACCCTATGTTTTCCTCATCATCACTGTTGCTTATGCCCAGATAAAACTTCATCGCATCATCGGAAAGGGCGAAATGCCCTATGTCCGAGTTCGGGTTTACGCACATCCCGGCGTCCTTGCAGCCGGGCATCCCCCTTATCTTCGTCCCTTCTATATCCGCAAAAAAGTCCCTGTCCACCCTGCTCCTGTCGTCCAGGGCGGGGTTGTATATCCCTCCCGCATACATCCCTATGAGGAAGGTCTCTATCCCCAGCCCGCTCTTGTAATTGTATCCGCCCTTGAGCATGCGCTGGAGGAAAGAGGGGGCTTCGGGGTTCACTATGTAATACGAGCACCTTGCGAAATCGCGCAATTTCTCCATGTCAAAAACAGCGACATCCTCTAGCTTGTCCCTTGGGGTGCCGAGCACCTCCTCCGGGGAGTATTGGGAGATGAAAAGGACGCGCACCTCTTCCATCCTGGAGACGCCGAACTCGTGGAAGGAATATTTATGCCTGCCGGCATCCTCCCGGAAATCCTCGTAGACCACGAAGGGCTTGCTTGTGTAGCCTGAGCCGGAACCATCTATGCTCTCCTCGCACCTGCCCGCGGGGGTTGTTTCCCGCTGGATGGGGTTGAGGGTTTCGTATTGGTCGTTGCAGCCAGGGGGACTTTCCGGCTTGTTGAGGAGAATGTACGCCCCGTATGCTTCCCAGTTATCCACATCCCTTATCTCGCTGTAATTGCCCGCGAGTATGAATTGGGAAAGGCGGGAGGGGTCCGCTCCGTGCGGAGCGTCCTCCGCAAAGACCACTGTCCCGTAGAACCAGCCCTGCCCTTCGGAGCCTTCGCCTATTTTATCCGGATAAAGCTCCTCATGGACGTTCGCAAATGGAGTATCCTCGTTTTCGGAGGGGTAAAGGTAAATCGGCTTGAAAATGGTCATGTTTTCGCGCGGGCCGCTTCCCTTCAAATCCAGGCTCTCCCTCGCCACCAGCGGGTCCACCATCCCTTCCGCATCAAGGATTTTGTTGAAGCGGTACGTGCGGTTTATGGAGGTGGAGGTCTGCAAGTCCTTTACCGAGAGGTAGAGGGTTAGATTGTACGTATACAAAAGGGGATGTTCGGTCTCGTTGAACTGCATGCCGGAAACCTCGAAGGATTCCACCTGGAAGCCCTGTGTGGAAAAAGAGCCGTTCAATTGGGAAAGGAGGCCCTTGAGGCAGTATGTGCGGGATTCCTCCGGGGAATATGCGAGCGCCGCCCCATCCTCAAAGTGCTCGGGGAGGGCTGCGCAATCCGAAACAAGCTCGAAATATGCGGAGGTTATGTGGGAGAATTCCTTTTTCTCCTCCCCGGCCTTTAGCGGATGATAGATGGAGTGGTTGGAGAGCCGGTACATCGCATAATGCGCAACCATGTCCACGTAATTGTCCATCCTCTCGAAGCTCACCTGGTCGGTGAGGGTGTTGAGCGTGGATGCGCGGAATGCGTCGGAATAGGATTTCTCGGACGCGTCTATCGCCTTCACCCACATGGTGGTGGAGAGAAGGATGTATGAGAGGAGTATGAAGGATATGAGGACGAAGAAAAAACCCTTTCGGTTCATATGAACACCGTCAGCCTGACGAGCTTGAGCTCGGCATCCCCTATCTGGTAATGGTTGGGGAGCGGAAGGTCGCACAGGGAATACGGGCCTTCGCAGGTCATGTATCCGTATGGGCTCGCGGCCTTGTCCCTTTCGGCAACGATCACCATGTACATGGACTGGGCGGTCGCCTTCAGCTTGTTGTATCTTCTGTTGTGTTTGTTGTCCGGGCTTTCATCCCCGGCGGTGTTGTATATCTCCTCCCATTCAACCGTTCCGCCCTCGGAATAATCGGAGACCTCTATCTTGTACCCGAACTGCTCGGGTATCATGGCGCCCGCATAGAGGCGGGCGGGCTCCTTGCCCCGGCTCACTATCAAATCAAGGTAGGTCCCCCCGAAATCGCCCTCGTCCGGGCATTGCGTTGTGGCGAGCGCGAGCAGGGTGTCCTTCGCCAGGTAGTTCGCCTGCGTCAGCGCGGAATAGTATGCGGAGGGCACGGTGGAGAAGAAAACGAGGGTGTAGAGCGCCGCGACTATGAGTGTGAAAGCGACGAATGAGTCGAGGGAGAACACAACCGCCTTCCGGTATTTCATTGTTCTAGACTAGAAATAATAGTGTTTATAAATATGATGACGGGGGAGCGCGTTTGAAAGCAAGCATTTAAAAACACAAAAACACACATTATTACCATTGTGGTCACATGAATCCCCAAAGGGCGATAAGGCTTACGACGCTCCTGGATGAGAGGCGGAAGGGTGCGGGAGCGGTGGCGGACGTTCTGCTGGAGGCAAAAACAGTAAGGGCGATGTCCATCCCCTCGTCCGTGATGAAGGACATGAGGTCGGGCGACACCGCGCGCGCATGCGCGCAGGTGCTGGACCTCGCGCTGGAGGGGATAAGGCATGTTTCGAGAAGGGATGAGGGGGGCGGGCTGGACGGGGCAGCGCTGAAAGTGGTGCTTCTGGACGCGGCCGCCGGGCTCAAGGCGGTGCTCATGGATGCGTTCAAGGGCGGCATTGCAGGGAAGGGGAAGGAGGAATGGCTCGGATTCTCCAGGAATGCAATGGAAGAGGTGATTGGCGGTGCGGAAAGGACGCTCTTCCTGCACGGGGAGGACCGGGTCGAGATGTCGAAGCTGGCCGCCCCGGAGATGAGGATGATAAAGGGGGTATGGAAAATCGCGGAGAGGGAGGCGGTTTTGGAGATGGGCCCGGAAGGCCGGTGAGCCGTAAAACAGCAAGCAATAAAAAACACTCCGCGCACATAAGCTTATTCTTCTGGTGGGAACATGCGTGAGGTCGAGCACTTTGAGGTCAGCGGAAAGCGCATAGTGGAAAGGGTGGACATAAACCTCCCGATAGAGAACGGGGAGCCCGTGGCAAACCCGAGGATAAGGAGGCATGCGCAGAGCATAAGGGAGCTGAGCAGCCGCGGCGCGAAGGTGATCGTGACGGCGCACCAGGGGAGGAAAGGGGACAAGGACTTCATGGGCCTTGAGAAGCATGCGAAGATGCTCTCCGGGCTGGTCGGGAAGGAGGTGAAGTTCCTTCCCGGGACGGACGAGGCCGCGGTGGAGAGGGAGATTGCGAAGATGCTGCCGGGGGACATACTTGTCCTCGAGAACGCCAGGATGTGGGAGAACGAGGAGAAGAACATAGGGGAGAACCCGCTCACCAGGGTGCTCGCAAGGAACGCGGATGTTTACCTGCTGGACGCTATGAGCGTTGCGCACAGGGAGCACGCGTCCGTGGTCGGGCTTACAAAATACGTGAAGAGCGGGGTGGGGTTCGTGCTTAAGCAGGAGCTTAGCGCCCTGGAGAAGATGGAGGGCGGGAAGGTGCTCCTTGTGATCGGAGGGGGGAAGGTTAAGGATTCCCTCAGGATAATGCGCACATGGCTGGACAGCGGCAAGGTCAGCAAGGCCCTTTTGGGGGGCGCGGTTTCGGTTTTCTTCCTTTATGCGGACGGGTACAGGAACGAGGCGTCGAGGAAATACCTGGAAGAGGAAGGGCTCGCCGAACTTCTCCCGGAGGGGAAGGAGCTCCTTGAGAAGCACCGCGGCAGGATAATGCTGCCTTCCGACGTTGCCATCAGCAGGGACGGGGAGCGGGAGGAGTGCGCGAAAGGCGGGCTCGGCGAGGGCCCCATATTCGACATCGGGAGCGGGACTGTCGCGCAGTACAGGCAGGAGATACTCGCGGCGGAAAAGATACTCATCAACGGGCCGATGGGCGTATACGAGCTGCCGAATTTCTCTGCGGGGACGAGGGGGGTGCTGGGCGCGATTGCGGAGAGCAGCGCGTTCTCCCTTGTGGGAGGGGGGCACACCATTTCCGCGATTGAGAAGTTCCAGTTCCCCGAGGATAAATTCGGGTACGTGAGCCTCTCGGGCAAGGCGCTGATCGAATACCTGAGCGGAAAGGAGCTGCCCGCACTAAAAGCTCTTAAAGATAGCAGTTCCAAGTGAGAACGGGAAGGCAGAGGGGAGGACATGGCGGAGAGGGAAGGGCAGGTTCCGAGCATAACCGAGGCAAGGGCGTTCTGCTCCTCGCTGCTGAGGGACGGCACCACCATCAAGCAGGTCGGGAGGCGGCCCACTGATTTTGCCAAGCTCATCGCGTGGTCCTCGGTCTCGTGGGCGGACTTCGTGGTGGAAGACCTGAAGAAGGATGCGGAGGACATATGCCGCTCCCTGGAATTCTCCCGCTCGCTTGTGGCGAACCTGCTCACGGGGCAGATATCCGGGTATGAGGATTTCGACGACGAGATGGGGATGCTCATCCCGGCGATAACGGTTGAGAAGTTCAAGGTGAACACCAATCCGCTCCTGATACTTGTGAAGGGCAACCTCATAGTGACCATACACGAGGCGAAGGTCACGAGGCTGCAGAGGCTGCGCAGGTACGCGGAGACGATGATGAAGAAGATACCTGTGGAGGCGTCCCAGCAGGACAAGATAACGCACGCGCTCATAAGGATCATAGACGAGAACAACGGAAGGAACTTCGACCACCTGAGGGAGATAGAGGCGCAGGGGGATGAGCTCAACAAGTGCCTCATAGACGTGAACACGCCGAGGGCCATGCTCGGCGAGGAGATATACCAGATGAAGCACGCCCTGCTCACCTACCTGAACGCGCTCTGGGCGACCGTGGACGTGATAAACGCGCTGAGGTACGGGGACGCGGAGCTGCTCACCGACGACCCGAGGCTGCTCGCGAGGATCGGCGCGCTGTCCACGGAGGTCAACAACCAGATTTCCCTTGCAGAGCACCTGAGCGAGGTGCTCGCCTCCGGGCTGGAAGTGCTGCAGAGCATCTACAACAACCAGCTCCAGCTGCTCAACAACAAGATGACCATGCTGAGCGCGTACCTTGCGGTGATAGGCGCCGCGGTGCTGGTCCCGAACACGCTTGCGACCATCCTATCGAACCCTGCATTTGAGATGGGGCCGGAGGATGTGGGATGGTACACCGCCCTTTTGCTGGGCTCTACGGTAGCTGCGACGCTCGGGGTGTTCTGGTTCGTGAAATGGAAGGGGCTCATCCCCAAGAAGGAATGATCAGCACTCAAGATTCTCATCATCTTTCTTAAGCCCATCCGAGTGCTCATCACAGGGATGCTTTCCGCAGCCGCAAATAAAAACCTAGTAGAGCTGGAAGGCGAAATCGAACAGCTTGTAGTCCC
The DNA here is from genome assembly GCA_029557835.1 of Microcaldota archaeon. Classification (GTDB taxonomy): domain Archaea; phylum Micrarchaeota; class Micrarchaeia; order Anstonellales; family Bilamarchaeaceae; genus CAIXOA01. The sequence continues at coordinate 10,438 of JAKQHW010000018.1, read as the reverse complement.
AGTCAGGCCATTCGTTCAGGTCCATAACCATCGTGTCATACGGCTCCCCGTATGGGTTGCCCTCTGCCCTGGCCCACTGCACCCCGTAGCTGCTGGCGCTCTCCTGCCTCGCGACCAGCCAGTATTTCCCCGGAGGGAGCTGCACGTCCTGGAAATGGGCGTAATGCCAGCCCGGCTCCCTGGAGATGCCGCTCCCGCCTATTGAGGAGGAGGCGATGGGTTCGCCGGGCTTGCCTGCATTGTCCCTGCAGATTTCTACGACTATGGGGGCGGAGGGCGGGCTGTTCGTGGCCGAGCGGAGGAAGAGCCCGGCCCGGTTGAGCGTGAACTGGCGGGTGAGGTTGAACGCCTGCGCCTGCCGCATCACGTAGCTCACCGAATCGTAGTACCAGTGCATGCATTCTGGGCAGGAGCCGTAATAACCAAGGGGCTGGGGGTATACGGTGCGCTGCATGTAATTGTTGGAAAGGGAGAAGGGCGGCTCGGGGTGGAGGATGTCCGCGCTCTCCACGTACGCCCTTATGTTGCGGGGCGGCTCGGCCGCATCCGTGTAATTGAATTCGAAGGCGTGCATGAGCCCTGGGCCGTGCACCACCTCGTCCCGGATGGTTTCGCCCGAATCAAAAACCAAGACCCTGTACGCGGATGGGGAGTATTGCCCATGCCTCTGCACGAAGACCCGCACGGTGTAGTTGTCCCCGAGGTAGACGGTTTCCGGGTAAACGGCTATCCCCTTCACCAGAAGGTCGTACGAATAATCGGGCGCAGCAGGGGGAGGTGGGGAAGGCGCCTCATGCCGGATGCAGCCGCAAAGGATGATTGCGAGAAAAGCCAGCGCCAGCGCGTGCCTCATGCTAAGGGAAGGGAAACAAGGTTAAAAAAGGGAAGCGGGGGCTAGAGGTTTATCTTCAGCCCGAGCTCCTTCTTGAGTTCGCGGTAGCGGTTCCTTATCGTCACTTCGGTGACGCCCGCGACGTCCGCGACCTCCTTCTGGGTGCGCTTCTCACCGGTCATGGCGGAAGCAATGTAGAGCGCCGCTGCGGCAACGCCGGTCGGGCCCCTTCCCGAGATGAGGCCCCTCTTCACCGCCTTGCGGATGAGCTGGACCGCCTTCTTCTGGGAGTCCCCGCTCAGCCTCAGCGCGGTGGCGAACTTCTGCACGTAATATGACGGGTCGGTGAGCGGGACGTCCAGGTCCAGTTCGCTCTTGAGGAACCTGTATGCCCTCCCTATCTCCTTCTTCTCTATCGCGGAGGCCTTGGATATCTCGTCAAGGGTGCGGGGTATGCCGTGCATCCTGCAGATGGCGTATATGACCGCGGCGACTATGCTCTCGATTATCCTGCCGCGGATGAGCTCCGCCTTGACCGCCTTCCTGTAAAGGAGCGCCGCGGCCTCCTTTATGTCATCCGGGAGGCCCAGGTAGGACGCGACGCGGTCGAGCTCGGCGAGCGCGATCGTGAGGTTCCTCTCCATGGAGGTCGCGATGGACACCCTCTTGTGCCACTTCCTCATCCGGTAGAACTGCGCCTGCTTGCGCGTGGATATCTTCACCCCGCGTATGTCGCGGTTGTACTGGTCAATCTCGGTGACGAGGCCCTTGTTCGGGCGCATGTACTTTATCGGCGCGCCGCCCCTGGCCCTCTTCTCCTTCTGCTCTGCGTCGAAGGCCCTCCATTCCGGGCCGGCATCCTGGATGTTCTCGGTTATCACGAGGCCGCATGAGCCGCAGATGAGCTCCCCCTTCTCGTAGTCCTTTATCAGCTTCGCCGAGCTGCACTCAGGGCAGGTCCTTGTTTTTGTCTTTTGCATGGAATTCCCCCTAAATCCCGGATTTAACGAAAATCTGCGCCGCGCAGGCGGCGTATGGCGAGGGAGAGCCCCGCCAAGGCTTTTATTCGTTTCCAAGGAATGTTTATATATTTTAGTGTAGAAAAGTTTAAAAAGTTTTCTAAACCCTCCTTGCGGTGCACCCCTGCAGCCTGGGGTGGAACCCCAGGAATTCCCAGCCCGCGGCGGAGAGGCGCCGCTTCACCTCCACGCTTATGCGCCTTTCGCCTTTCCCGAGCGAGCCGAAGTAATGGAAGAGGAGGGCGCCCGGGCGGGAAACCGAGGCCAGGCGGCGGTAGAATTCCCCGGAATAGAGGTTGCCGGCCCGGGAGAAGCGGGGCGGGTCGTGGATTATTTTCGTGAATTTCTCCCGCATCCGGGGGACTTCCTCGAACGCGTCCCCATTTATGATGGATATGTTGGAAGAAGAGAAAAGCTCCCTGCTCCAGGGGTTCCAGCCGGCGAGCGAGAGCGCCGCCCTGCTCTTCTCGACGGTGACCACCTTTGCGGCGCGCCTGGAGGCGGCCATTGCGGTGTAGCCAAGCCCGGTGCATGTGTCCAGCACGGTGTCCTCCGGGCCTATGCCCAGGATGCGCACTATCTCTTCGGAATAATCAAAAACGTCCGTGAACTCCTTGACCAGGTGCATCCTGAGCCCGTCCACCTCCAGGATGGGCTTGCCGGCCATTATCCTGAGCCGGTATAGATGCCGGTCGAAGATTGCGAGGGCATACAGGTCCTTCCCGTCCCACGCATAAAGGAAATTCTCCCTGATGTCCCCAAGCGGGATGCCCTCGAGGTCCCGGATGGAGGCCTTCCGGAAAGTGCGGCCGAAATCGAAGGAGACCTCGGCCGGGCCCTTCCTCAGGGTGTCCACAACCCCCTTGTCCAGGAAAATCATTTCGTATCAATCCAGTCCGTCCCCATGTGGGGCTGAAGCGGCTTTGGGATGCGTATGCCGCCCGCCTCCTGGTGGTTCTCCACCAAGGCGATAAGCGCCCTCCCTACCGCGACCCCGCTCCCGTTGAGGGTGTGCACGAACTCCATCCCGTCCTTCCTCCTCACCCGGATGTTCGCGCGCCTTGCCTGGAAGGCCTCGCAGTTGGAGCATGAGCTTATCTCGCGGTATGTGTCCTGGGAAGGGACCCAGGCCTCCAAATCATAGGTTTTTGCGGACGCGAATCCCAAATCCCCTGTGCACAGCTCCACAACGCGGTATGGGAGCCCGAGCCCCTCGAGCGCTGCCTCCGCGTCACGCACCATCCCTTCCAGCTCCCTGTAGGAATCCTCGGGGAGGGAGAACTTGACCAGCTCCACCTTGTCGAACTGGTGCTGGCGGATAAGCCCCTTTATGTCCTTGCCGTAGGCGCCCGCCTCCCTCCGGAAGCAGGGGGTATGCGCGCAGTATTTCAGCGGGAGAGCGGATTCCTCGAGAACCTCTTCCCTGTGCAGGTTGGTGAGGGGGACCTCGGCGGTGGGTATGAGCCACAGCCCGTCGTTTGACTGGTAGAGGTCGTCCGCAAACTTGGGCAGCTGGCCCGTGCCCTCCAATATCTCGGAACGTACCATGTACGGGACCCAGAACTCCTTGTACCCGCGGGAGGCCTGGAGGGCGAGCATGTACGAGGCGAGGGCGCGCTCAAGCCTCGCGGCCCAGCCGCTCATCACGGTGAAGCGGTGGCCGCCCAGCTTTGTTCCCCTCTCGAAATCGATTGCGCCTGTGCGGGCGCCCAGCTCGTGGTGGGCCTCGGTGTCCCCGCTCCCCCTGGACGGCTTGCCCCATTTCCGCACCTCCGGGTTTTGGGAGCTGTCCTTCCCGACCGGGACGGAAGCGTGCGGGATGTTGGGTATGCGGAGCAGGGCCATCCTCCTCTCGGCTTCCAGCTCCTCCTCCTTCTTCATCACCTTCTCGAGGCTGGCCGCTATCTCCTCGCCCTTTTTCTTGAGTTTGGAGATGTCCTTCTTCGCCTTGGCGGCAGCGGATATCTCCTGGCCGAGCCGGTTCCGCTCGGCGCGCAGGGAGTCCGCCTCTCCCTTCATCTCCCTCCACCTTGCGTCGAGCCTGCCTATTTCATCAAGAAGCCCGGTTCCGGCGTTTCGGTTGGAAAGGGAACTCTTCAGAAGCTCCGGATTGTTGCGGATTGTCTCCTTGTCTATCATAAAGCATCGTGGGGATAATGGGGAAAATGGATTATAACGGTTGCTATTTCCTGCCCCGCGTGTAATAGAGGGCGCCCGCGGCCGCGGCCACAAGCACTATGCAGTATGCCGCCAGGGTCCAGAACACCGAGAAGTCCGGGGACGCGTAGAGGATTCCGCTCTGCATTGCGGTGATCGTGGGGGTGAGGGGGGTTGCCTTCCCCAGCGCGACCATCGGGGCGGGCATGAACTCGAACGGGAAGAGTATGCCGCTCATGAACAGGAGCGGAAGCCCTATCACCAGAGAGGCGAGGAACGCGGTCGCCTCGGATTCGGAGAATGCGGCCACCGCTATCCCGAGGGAATTGAATGCGAACAGCATCAGGAAGAGTGCGGAGCAGAGGAAGGCGGTGAGGCCCAGGTCCGCAAGAGGGAACGCCCCGTACGCGAGGGAGGCGGTCAGCAGGAGGAGCAGTATCTCAGGGAAGAGCACGATAGTGTAGCTGGTGGATTTGATGAGCGCGTATTCCCAGAGCGGGACCTGGGACACGTAGACCCTCTCCAGCGCCATCATGTTCTTTTCCCTCACCAGCGAGGTGGAGGAGAGGAACAGCGAAACGAACATAAGTATGAGCGCGATAAGGCTTGGGAGGAGGAAATCGAAGAACGTCCTTGACTGGAACATGTTCTCTGAGGAGAAGATTATGGGGGAGATTACCGAGAGCGCGTCCCTGGAGGTTATCTCGCCTATCTGCGCCCTGCTCTGGGAGATGAGCTCCTGGAGCTCGCCGCTCTTGGAGACTATCTGCGAGGCGGAGGAGTTTATCTCCTCCATCATGCGGAGGGATTCCCCCCTGCTCTCCTCGAGCTCGGCCATGAAGCCCTCCATGGAGGAGATGCGGGCGCGGAGCTCGTCCGCCCCCCCGAGGGAGGCATCTATGTTTCCGCGGAAATCCTCCATGGTCCGGTTTATTTCAGAGAGCTCGGCGCGTGTCGCGTTCACCTTCCCGAGCCTCTCGTCCACCTCCAGGGATGCGGTGGAGACCGTTGCGTCCATGGAATGGAGGGATGCGCAGTACGGGATGAAGAGCGGGTTGGAGCAGTCCGCAACCAGGAGGGCGGTGGATATCGAGAGGGACATGTTGTCAAGAAGGCCCTTGAGCCTGATGAGGTCGGATTCTGTGGATTCGAGCTCGGACTCGTATGATGCGAGCCTGCCCTGCATGAGCGTGAGGTTGGATTGCGCGGAGAGGAGCTCGGCCTCGGCGCCGTCAAGGGCGGAGCCCGCGGCATCAAGCTCGCGCGCCGGGGAAGAGAAGTCCAGCGCGGCAAGCTCGGAATATGTGGAGGATATCTTCGCCTGCATCTCCACGGCCTTCTCCCTGGACGCGGAAACGTCCACGGAAAGCTCCGCCAGGCGCGCATCCGCCTCGTCCAGCCGCGACCACACGTTGAGGATGAAGCGCGTTCCTATCTCCTGGCCCGTCCCCTGCGCGGCCGCCTTCATGAACGCCTCTATGGACGGGCTTATCTGCACGCGCGAGTTGTCCAGAAGGACGGTTATGTTCTGGGATTCGCCCCGCGCAATCCCGTTTCCGAAGCCCTTGGGGATGATTATCGCGGCGGAAAGCCTGCCCTGCGAAACCTGGGTGCGGAGGTAGGACGGGCAGTCGCCCATGTGCGAGAATTCCCGTATGTCCGCATGGCCCGAGATGTAGCCGATGAAAAGGGAGGAGGCGTTGCTGCGGTCCAGGTCGCACAGCCCCATTGAAACCGGAAGCGTGCTTTCCGAGGTCCCCTTCCCGAACACCCCTGATAGTATGAGGAGGACAATGAGTGGCGCGGCAACGAGCAGCATGAGGGTGCGCCTCTCCCTCAGGAAGTTCTTCCCGTCCTTGCCTATCTCAGCCAGAAGCTTCATTCTTTGTCCCCTCCTTAAGGTTCGCCCCGGTGAGCTTGAGGAAAACGTCCTCAAGGGACGGCCTTGATACGACCAGTTCCACTATATTCTCGGAATTCTCCGAGAAAATCCTTGTGATGTCCGGGACAAGCCGGGATGCGTCCTCGGTCTCCACCACTATGCCGTGCTCGGTGGAGGTGACGCTTTCCGCGCCTATGGATTTCTTCAGCAGCGGCTCTATCTTCGCATAATCCCCCGGAATGCTCTTGAGGCGGAGGAGCTCCCTGCCGGCCAGCTTTTTCAGTTCCCTGGGGGAGCCGTATGCCGCGACCTGGCCCTTGTTTATGAACGCGATTTTACCGCACAGCGCCTCGGCCTCTTCCATGTAGTGGGTGGTGAGCACCACGGTGGCGCCCGTTTCCGCTGCTATTCTTGTCACGGTCTCCCAGAGCTGCCTGCGTGTGTACGGGTCCAGCCCGGTGGTCGGCTCGTCCAATATCAGCAGCCTGGGCCTGTGCATCAGGGCGCACGCGAGGTTGAGGCGCCTCTTCATCCCCCCGCTGAGGAAGGCGGCCTGGGCGTGCTTCTTTTCCGCGAGCCCCAGCTGGCTGAGGAGGGACTGTGCCCGCTCCTTCGCCTCCTTTCCCCCCACGCCGTAAAGCTCCCCGTAATAAAGGAGGTTTTCCATGCATGTGAGGAGGGGGTGGAAGCTGTTCTCCTGGGGCGCAAGGCCTATGAGCTTTCTGGACTGCGGGGAGGGCCTCTGCCCGAATATCAGGAGGGTGCCGCTGTCCGGGCCCTCGAGCCCGGTGAGTATGCGTATGAAGGTGGATTTGCCCGCCCCGTTCGGGCCGAGCAGGCCGAAAACCCCCCCTTCCGGAATCTCTATCGTGAAGTTGAAGAGCGTGACCTTTTTCGGGTATATCTTGGAAATGTCCGCGGCCTGCACCGCGAAGGAAGGCGGCTTCTGCGGGGCCGGGGCGCCCTGCCCGGCAACCGGGTTGGGGGATTCCTCCGGGGATGCGGGCGTCCGCGGCTTTTTTGCTTTCGCCATCGGTTGGAATAGACCAACAGCATTTATATAAATTAGTCTTTGCCGGAAAGCGCCTTCCTTGAGAAATGGACGAAAAGCGCGAAGAGGAGCGCGGATGCGGCGAAAAGGAATGTGCTCCCGAGAAGCACGATTGCGAAGCCGCAGAGCGCGAAGGCGGCGAATTCGCCGACCCTTCCGGGGGCGTGGAGCAGGGCGACGTCAACAGAGACGTATTTGCCCGCCCCAACCGCCTTGACAATCATCTTCTCCTGGACAGCGTAGGAGACGCCGAGCCCGAAGCCGATGAGGAGCAGCAGCGGGAAGATGTATGCGCTTGCGAACGGTATCAGGAAGATGAGCGGGACCGAGATGTCCTGGAAGAAAAGGAGCCTGTTCCCGCCGAGCCCGAACTCGAGCGCCGTGTGGCTCCCGAGCGCGACCGCGAGGTAGAACATCATCAGCATGCCGCCTATCGCCTCGTAGGGGAGCATGAGCTCGTTGTGCATGTAGATTGGAAGGAGGAAGGAGAAGAATACGGCGACCATGGAAAGCAGGAAGAATATGGACGTGCACGCGTCCTGGAAGGCCCTGCCCCTCTGCCGGGGGTCCAGCATCCTGGCCGGCTCGATGGTTTTTTCGCTTCCCCTGCCCTTCCAGAAGAAATAGGATGTGGCTAAACTGATCATGCCCGCGGCCGCGAGAACCTGGAACAGGAGGGCGAAGGACATGGACATGAGGAAGCCTGCGGCCCCTATCCCGGCCGTGGCAGCCACCATCCTCACCGTGAGGAGCTTCGCGAGGCTCGCGTCCTTGGATTCCTCCTTCTGGATCACCTTTGTGCGGTTGACCGACCAGAAGAAGGAGTATGCGCTGCCCTCGAAGAATTTGCCGAGCCCGAACATCGCCGGTGTGGATGCGAGCATGTATGTGAGGGACGCCGCGATTTCCGAGGCGGAGGTGGCCAGGAAGAAGAGGCGCGTGCCCACCACCTCGGCGACCATGGCGGAGAGCGTGCGCACCAGCAGGAAGACCAGCGGGGAGAGGGAGAGTATTATCCCTATCTCCTCAAGGCTGATGCCGCGGTTCATGAGGTAGAGGGGGAGCGCGACCGCGAGCGCTGAGGCGAAGAAGGACTGTATGAAATTCACCAGCGCCAGCTTCCGCATACTGTTTGCACCTGTGTTATGTTTTTATATCTAGCAGTGAAAGCAGTTAAGGGTGGATTTCACATGGGATTGACTGAAACAGGGGTTGCGCTGACTATGGTGCTGCTGCTCACGAGCTGCGCGTTGTTCAACCCGGGCGGAGGGGCCCGGATAGACAGCATAACGGGCAGGAGCGGTGCCGTGACCATGAGCGGCGGGACCGCCACCGAGAGGGTGCAGACCGTTGGCGGGAGGGTGATGAACCCCTCGGGCGCAGATGCGTCCACATTCGGGGGCAAGGTGTTCATAGTGCATAACGGGAACAGGCAGCAGGTAACCCCTGCCCCGTGCACGCTGAGCGACTGCCAGCCGGGGGAATGGGTGTTCTCCGGGGACCTGGTCATCAACAGCGGCAACAATGACATATCTGTGATTGTGGAGGACGAGAACGGGAACCAGGTGTATTCCAGTTCCACATTTACCGTATATGGGGACATACCGGCGAGGGACATAACGGTCACGCTGACCTGGGAGACGAACGGGAACGACGTCGACCTGCACATATACGGGCCGGATGGGAAGCACGCGTACTATTCCAGCAAGCTGGGGATTCCCGGCGGCCAGCTGGACCTGGACGACACGGACGGCTTCGGGCCGGAAACCTTCACCATGGAGGAGGCGACGCCTGGGGCGTATACTGTGAAGGTCAGGTACTACAGCACGCACGGGGTTTCCTCCAATGTGCCGGTGGCCGTGAGGGTCTCGCTCAATGAGGGTACGCCAACGGTGTATACGCACACCTTCACCCCGGACCAGGCGAACTACGACGACCCTTCCAACGACTGGACAGTGACGACCTTCACGATTTCGTGAAGGTTTTCCGGTTTTTTTATTTTCATTTCCTTCACTTTTCCTTCTCCGCATTCCTCAAGGTTTAAATAGTGTTCAGGCGGAATAAATTTCACCGGCGCCTAGGAATAGCACGCTCCCGTAGTCTAGCCCGGTCAAGGATAACGGACTCTCACTCCGTGGACCCGGGTTCGAATCCCGGCGGGAGCAATTCTCCTTTTTGCACCGTGAAGCTCGCCATAGCTCGCTTCACTCTGCCGTTGGGTTGCCCTCGCTCACTACACGTTCGCATCGCTGCAGCGATGTCTGGCAGAATTCTTAGGAATTCCGCCATCGCTCGGGCGCAAAAAGTAGCCCAAAAACCCCAAGAACATAGCAACTTTTTGAACGTGCTCCTTACGCAAAACCAGAACATCAGATTCCGGCAAGCCCCATGCGGATTTCCGGCGCCTCCACCCTCTCGCTCGCGATGGCTTCGAAAACCCGCATGTACATGCCGAGCGCAACTTCGAATTCCGCCTGGGTTGGGTTGTGCTTAAGCCCGCCAACATCGAACCTCATCAGCCTTTCATCGACAAGGGAGTTGAGGAGGCGCACGAGCGCCCCGATGCCCGCGGAGCCGCTGGAGAACTGCCCGGAGCACGGGAAGCCTTTGATTGCGTCCATGTCAACGGAAACGTGGGTGTGGGTGTAGGGCCCTTCCGGCCCCATGGCTTCGGCCACCTGGAACCCGTCCCTCCAATGGGGAAGGTATATGCGCACCCCGTGGTTCCCCTCGGAGCTGTGCCGGAAATGGCTGTTGTATGCTATTTGCCAGTATTCCCCGGTGTCGAGATGGGCGTCCACCCCGGATTTAAGCCCCCTGCCGCTCTTAACTTCGAAAAAATGGGAAAGGTGGTGCTGGAAGCCGTCGCCCCAGAGCAGGGCGGCCCTTTCAGGGACGGAGGGGAGGGTTTTGCGCGCGCCCTCGAGCGCGACCGGCTGGAGCCGGAAGTTGAACCTCTTCCCGATCTCCTCCGCAACCCTCCTGGTTGCCGGAGTGTCCGTGAAATACAGTGCCTTGCCTGGAAATAGGTTTTTGCCGGCCATCTTTACCCCTTGGGAAAAGTGTGGGGGCATTGTTATTTAAGGGTTGCGCGGGCTCAGGCGGTCTCGCTCCCCTTCTTGCTGCGCACGCCGTAATCGGCCATGCCCGCGCTCCACGGGTTCTCGTATTTCTCCTCTATCTGCTCCTCGGCGGATTTCGCGTGCAGGACCGCCTCGGAAACATGGGATTTTTCGATCAGTGCGGAGCCTTCGGATTTGGCCAGGTCGCCAGCTAGACGGATGAGGCCAGAGAGGGAGCGGAAGCGGAGGGTCAGCCCCTTCTTCCCGTCCGCCTGCCTGCATATCCTCCTGGATTCGCCGAGCAGGGCCTCCACCGCGGAGGCGGATGCGTGGGGGATTTTGCCGTCCCCTCTTATCTCCTGCGCGACGAAGCGGGCGGTCTTCTCCCTGTTCTCGGGGGTGTCCTCCATGTGGGTGTTGAGCAGCAGCTCGTAG
>JAKQHW010000058.1 GCA_029557835.1 Microcaldota archaeon | reverse complement strand
GCTGGCGGCGCAACCGGCGGGCGCTCGGCCGCGGCGGGCCGCTCCGCCTCAGCAACCATTGGGGCGGGCGGGGCTTCCCTTTCCACAGGGGCTGGCGGCGCGGCTGAGACCCCCGCGAGATAGGTTTCCGCGAACGCGACGAGCTCCCTTGCGCTCATGCCCGTGATTTCGGCTATCCTCCTCCCGTCCGAGCCTGTCCTCGCCTCGATGCGCTTCATCTCATCCAGCACCTGCAACCCGAGGCCGGTCCTGCCCACTTCGGCCTCCAAATCCGCCCTTATCCTGGGAATCTCGTTCCTGAACGTGACGTAGTCGCGAACAAGCTCCGCGAGGAACCTGTCCATCTCCTCCTGCCTTGCATATTCCGCCCCCTCTGCGCGGGCGGCGTCCCTTTCCCTTGCGAAATCCCTGAGGGAGAGGGACCTGCGGATTATGCTGTCGTGCATGTCGCGGGCCCATGCGGCGTCCCGCACCCCTTCGGCAGAAACCGGGGCCGGCCTTTCCACGGCTGCGGGAGCCGGGGCTACTGGCCTCTCTTCGGGCGCCCTTTCCACCGGAGCCGGGGGCGCTGCGGGGGCTTCCCTTTCGGCCGGGGATGGCGGCGCAACCGGAGGCCGTTCAACCGGAGCGGGCCTCTCCGCCTCGGCTACTGCTGGCGCTGGCGCCTGCCCTGCCAGATATGCGCGTATCTCGCCTATGGGGGTGTTGCAAAGGTAAAGTATCCTGGAGCGCATCGGCTCCCGGTAGGTGGGGTATTCGGTCCGGAGTGAGCCGCGCACGTCTATCAAATCGAGCAGCCTTCTCTGGACTTCCGGCCATCCGTCCCTTATGCCTTCGAGCCGCCTCTTGTTCGCGCCGGAACGGACCGCTGAGATTGCGTCCTCGAGGCTGCGGGAAATGTTTGCCATGAGCCTGGCCTGCTCCTCCACGTTGGCGTCGAACCTCCTTTCCACGTCCTCTTCAATTCCGGTGTCCCTGGAGCCGACCGCCCTCTCCATCAGCCTTGCGTTCTCGGACTCCAGCTGGGAGAGCCTCCTGTTCCAGCCCATAACCGTATCATAACTTGCTGAGTATTCGGAGGGGATTTCAACTGCTTCGGGCACGGGTGCGGGCGCAAGCCCCTCGCGCCTGAGCGCCTCCTCGGCCCTGCGCTCCTCTTCCCTGGGGACCGCCGCGGGCCTCTCCACCACCGGCACCGAGCCGGCCACCCCGAGGGATGGCGTGAGCGTGCGTATGGCGCCGGATGCATAATTCTGGAAAAATTCCGTGCGCAGGAGGTACCTGCTCATGTAGCGGTATGGCTCCCTCCCTTCGCGCAGCTGTTCGACCGTGAGCATCTCGAGGAGCTGCCTGTTGCTTATGGACTGGTCGTTCACCAGCTCCATCATGCGCTTCTTCACTTCGTTGAATGTGAGGCCGGAAAGATCCTCCCCTGCGATTGTTATCCTGAAGGTGCCGCGGCGGGAACGGAACGTGAATGCGCCGGAAAGCGCCTCTTCCCTGGCCGCGGTTATGGGCGCGACCACGGGGCCGGCCTGCGCAGCCCTGCCCAGCGCGGCCCAGTCCACGAAGCTCCGCGCAACTTCCGGATCGTTCTGCATCATGCGCGCAAAAACGTCGCTCATGTTCTCTATCGAGCCCCTGCGGAGGGCGGCGAACGCGGACGCGAGCTCCGGGGAAACGTCCCCGGTGAGCTCCCTGAGCGAAAGGGCCTTCCGTATCTTCTCCTGGATGGACGCCCATCCGTCCCTTATTGCGTTCAGGTCAGAAACCATCCCCTGCCTGTCCCGGCTCGGCTCATTAGCCGTCCACGCGTAGGCGTCCGGCATTGTGGCGAGTATGTTCACAATCAGCTGGCCCTGCCTTGCGAGAAGAGGGTCCATCTCTCGCTCAAGCCCGCGCATCTGCCTTTCCAGCTCGCGGACTCTTCCCCTGAGGGTGCGCTCCTGTGGGGTCCCCCTCGCGGCCTCGAGCGCATCCACCGCCTCGTAATAGCGCGCGGTTGCTTCCTCGAGCCTGGCTGCGAGCGCCTCGCTCCTTTCGCACGATTCGTTTAATTCGTTCCACCAACCAAGGGCCATGAGGTAGGGTGAGCCAACGCGTGAATATGTCCTGGTCCCGTCCGCGGAAATCTCTGGTGCGAAATATTCCCTCTGGTATTGTTCCGGGTCGGCCGGAATCGAAGAATTGATTGCTGAAACGTTCCTCCTCACCTGCTCCGCCGCGCGCTCGCGTACGGGCTCGGGGACCGTCTCTACGGCTGCCGCCTCCTCCGCGGTAAGCAGGACGTCCTCCTGCACCTGGAGCTGTGGCGGCGGCGACCTTTGCTCAGGCGGCATCTGCGCGCGCTCGGCCTCCCGGTTCATGTATTCGAGGGGGCTGCGGGACTCCACCTCGTGGGCCTCTATCCCCCTGGGTGCATATGTGGCCGGGGCCGCCTGCCTGGGCTGCTCTTGTGCCTGCACCGGCTGGGCCGGGGCGGTATACAACCCGCGCCGGGCTCCGGGCTCCAGATAATCCTCAAGCGAATAAAGGGCGGTGCCGACATCCAAGCGCCGCTGCCGGTTGACGTTCACGTAATTTATCATTTCGCGGTGTTCGTCTATGAAGCGCTGTATCAACCCGACGCTTGCGCAGCGGCTGAACTCGTTCTGGAGATCTCTCTGCATGCGGCTTGCATCCCGCCTGGAGCCCTCAACCATGAAGTTGAGCTGGACCGAAACCTGCTGCGCGCCCAAAAACCTCTCGCTGTCCAGAGTCTGCGCGATTGTGAAAGAAGTCGTGCCTTCCCTTGTGCGTACGCCTGTTGAAGCCATAAGGATACCCTATATATACGCGTTGAGAATGTTTATAAACGTTCCGCAGTTGGTTTGTTTTTAGAGTTGTAAAATAGTGAAAATGAAAATTTGGAAATTCTCCGAATAAAGGGTGGTTTAGAAGGAGGCAAATGGTGTTTCTCATTTTTTGGGCTTTTCCCTCAACGGGTTGCCGAACGCCAGCAGGTAGAGCAGGATTGCCGCAAGCACGATGGTGAGGAAAACCAGGTAGTCCGGGACGCCGCGGAGGATTGCCGGCTGGGCCTCGGCAGGCCTTTCCGAGGGTGCGGGCGCAACGAACCTGAGCTCGGCCTCGGCATAGTCCCCTGTGTCGGTTTCAGCTGCGATCACCCTGTATGCTCCGGATTCGGAAAGGGAGAAATAGCCGTTGGCGGCGCCGTTGAAATCCTGCACCCGGAAGGACCGCACCTGCGTGTCCCCCTGCTTCACGGCTATGAAGAGATTTTCGCCGGAGGCGCCCCTCTGCACCACCGAGTAGCGGACCGAGCCCGTTTCCGTCACCTGCGCCACGAATATGGTGAGTTCCGCATAGGAAAAGGATGCGAGAAGCAAAGCCAGAAGGAATGCGTATGTCCCCCTCATAAATCTTCCTACGAAGGGAAGGAATAAAAGCCTTGTTTATGGGCTTGTTTACACACATAAACACATTTAACCATAACATTTATATTCCTTAACCTACTATATATTACCATGAATAAACACATTCAAACCCGGATGCGGAGAGCCCCCACCCCTGCAGAGTTCGGCAGGATGCTGGGCGGAATCCTCCCGCCCGGGGGGATGGACGCCGCCGGAATGCACAGGTGCCTCAGCCCCAGGGCGGTCCGCGCCTCCGCGAAGGACGTTTCCGGGGAGCCCATAGGCGATGCTGCCCTCGTCATTTTGGGGAAGGGCGGAAAGCCGTCCGCGGTGATGCTTGCGGACGGGGTCCCAAGCGGAGACACCATCCGGGTCGGGTTTGGCGGCAAGGAATATCTTGTTTCATTGGAAAAGAAGGATGGGAGGCTGGATGGGAAAGCAAAGCAGGTGGGCGGGACCTGGTTTGTGGAGCTGAAGGTGGAGGGCGCAAAGCTGATTGCCGGGGAGGTGAGGGAGGCCGGAGCGGACAGGGACAGCTGGGACGACGTGATGGCCGAGGCCGAGCTGAGCCAGCTTGCCGAGGAGCTTGGGGAGCTCGTGAAGGGGATTCTTGCCTCCGAGTTGCTCGGGGCGGAGTTCATGTTCAAGGACGGGAGCAGGCTCACCGGAAGGGAGCTTTTCGTCGAAGTGGAGGCAGGCAGGGGCACCGTGCGGAGGGCCTGCGACGGGAAGGAGTTCAACGCCATAAGCATAAACGCGGGAGGGAAGGGCGCGGTGAAGGCGCTGCTCGTCGAGGGGTGCGGGGCGGAGGGGCTGCGCGACCTGAACGCGAAATTCATAAACCTGGAAAACTACGAGATGTTCACGGTTGAGGTGGCCGGGAGGAGGTACGCCGGGCTCATCTACTAGCCGCGCTGCAAATGGCTTATATATTTTTCTTACCAAACTCCAAACTGTGGGATTATGGAAAATAAGATAAAGCTAGGCATATTCCTGGTTCTGTTCTCTGTGCTCTCGTTTGCGTTCTACCACGTGAACCTCTCATACATAGTCGGCTCGCAGGAGCAGAGCTTCACGATGTTCCAGTTCGTTGGCCCGGTGGGAGGCGGGATAATGGGGCCGGGCATCGGCGCCGTTTCCGCGGTCGCGGTCGATTTCGCCGCAAAAATCCTCCTGGGGAAAATGAGCTGGGACCTGGTCGGGTTCATAAGGCTGTTCACCGTCGCCGCGGCGGCGGTTTGCTTCGGCATGGTGAGGGAGAAAAAATGGGCGGGGATTGTGATACCCGCCGCAGGGATGCTGCTCTTCTGGGCAAACCCGGTGGGAGCGGAGGCGTGGGGGTATGCGCTGCTCTGGCTCATCCCGGTCGCGGCCTCCTTCCTCGCGTCCAACCTCTTCATGAGGAGCCTCGCTTCGACTTTCCAGGCGCACGTAATCGGCTCGCTTGCGTTCCTGTATTTCGTGGGGCTGCCCGCGGCCGCATGGTGGGCGCTGATTCCGCTCGTGCTGGTTGAGAGGGGGCTCTTCGCTGCCGGGATGTCCGTCACGTACGTCTCGCTCAACAGCATAATCTCATTTGTGCAGGGGAAGGTTGTGGGCTCGGAAGTGGTGAAGGTCGAGCCCGCATACTCGCTCGTGAAGGTGAGGGAATGAGGGCGGTTTTCGCGGTCCCGGCCGGGAAGAAGAAGGAGCTTGCCGCGCTGCTTGAGGCGGACCCGTATGCCGAGGGAAGCTTCGCAAGGGCGGGGTACAAGATGAAGGACGGGCCGGCGATAGGGGAGAGCGCTGAGAACATATATGTATATATCAAGGCGGACGAGGCTTTCCTGAAAAAGGCGAGGGAAAGGCTGAAGCCCCTGCTTGCGGAGATGAAAAAGGAGGAGGAGGAGAGGATTGCAGAGAAGATAGAGAAAGAGGAGGAGGCCGCGGAGGGCGGCTTCGGCGCGATATTCGGATGATTGCGATGGCGGAGAAAAAGATTCCAAGGGGCATCCCTTCTTCCGAATCGCTGTACTTCCCGGCGCACAACGCCGAGGAGTTCCGCCCTTTCCAGGACTCCAACGAGAGCCTGACCAGGAACCTGTGGAGGATGGAGGACGTTGTGAACGTCGTATTCTCAAGGAAGTTCCAGCCCACCTATTATGAGATAGCGGTGAAGTTCCTGGGGGCGCTGTCCGCGAAGCCGCACATGGACGGGGCGGACATAGGGAGATTCGTCTCTGAAAACAATGTTTCCAAGGCTACATTCTACAACCGCGTTTTGCCGCGGCTTAGGCGCGTCGGGATGATAAAGGTGGAGCGCGAGACCGTGGTGGCGGTGGAGAGCAGGAGGAAATTCCGCCCCATGAGGATAAGCATGAGCAAGACTTTCGGGAACTGCTTCTACAAAATCGGGGATTCGTGGATAGCGGTAGTGGACGAGGCAAGGATGAAAAAGTAGCTATTTCTTCTTCCTGTCCCTGCTTTTCGAGAACGCGTCGAACAGGCCCTTCCTCTCCTTTGACTTCTCCTCCAGGATTGTGGATTTCGCCTCGGCCTTCTTCTTCGCCTCGGACGTGTCGAATGAGGCGGAGGACGCCTTCCTCCTGCTCTGCTCCATGAGGCGGGTGCTGTCCGCGAGGAGCTGCCTTATGCGCTCCTTTGTCTCGGAGATCCTCTGCTCTATCTCCGTGTCCTGCATCTCCATGAGGTGGAGCCTGCCGCGGTATTTCTCCTCCGCCTTCGAGAGCTCCTCCAGGTACTTCTTCACATATTCGAGCTCCGCGGCCTCCATGAGCTTGCCGATCTCCGCCTGGTTTCCCGCCACATACGCCTCCAATTCGGAGAGCTTGCGCGCGTAGTCCTGGCTGTATTCCCTGAACCAGCCCTCGAGGCGCTCTATCTCCTCCATCTCCTTCCTCAGCTCCTCGAGGCCCTTTATCTTCCTCTCGAGCCCGGTGTGGATCGAGTCTATCCTCTCGGAAAGCAGGGTGCGGGCGTCGACTACGTCGCCGAGGGAGTCCTCGAGCTGCTCTATCTTGGCCTTCGCCTCCTCCATCGCGCGGCTGTTCTCCTCTATCGCCTCGCGGATGTTCTCCTCGTTGGACTGGATGGAGCCGAGCAGCTCCTTGAGCTCGAACATCTTTGCGCGCTCGCGCATCGCCTCGGCCTCGCCCTGGGATATCTGCTCGGCGAGCTCCTGGGAGGCCTCGTGTATCGCGTCCGCCTTGTCGTCCACCTGGCCCTTGGTCTTTGAAAGTATGGATTTTGATTTCTGCTCTATTTCGCGGATGGCCCGCTGCAGCTTCTCGAGCTCCTCCACCTGGTCCGGGAGGCCGGCGGCCTTCTCCTTCGCCTCCATTATCTTCCTTTCCTTCTCGAGGATTGCGAGCTGGATGTTTTCCAGGCTGGCCTCGAATTCCTTCTCTAGGGGGAGGTAGCCCTCCCTGTAAAGCCTTTCTTTCTCAGACTCGAGCTCCTTGAGCTCCTTCTTGCTTTCGCGTATGAGCGTGAGGTAATCGTCAAGCTTGTCCTTCAGGCTGTCCGCCTCGACCTTGGGCATCTTTGTGAAGTCGCTGACCTTTATCTGCGCCGGCGTGGCGGGATGCTCCTTCCTTTTCTTGGGCTCCTCCCTCTGCGGGGCGTTCCTTGCGGGCGCGGGCCTCGCGGTTTCCGGCTCCTCTTCCGGCTCCTCCCTTGGCACATAAATCTTCTCATGGGCCCTGGGCCTGAATTCCAGGAGGTCCTCCTCGAGCGGCGCTATCTCCTCAGTCGTGAACGGGCGGAAGCGCCTCTCCCGCTCTTCCTCCTTCCCCTCTTCCTCTTCCTTCGCCTCCACCACGGGCTGGGGAAGCTTCGCCTCCTTCCTGGGGGCTGGCTTTTCCTTCTTTTTCTCCGGCTGTTTCTGGGCGGATTCCCCGGCCCAGACCGCGTAAACCTTGGTGAGGCTGTGCTCTATCTTTATGAGCCCCTCGTCCTCGAGGATGTGGAGCCATTTCTCCACTTCCTTTGGGCGCATCCTGAGATCCTTTGCGAGCTTGCCCAATTCGACCCTTCGCTGGCTTGCGACAAGCTGCATCAGCCTGTCGATGTCGGTTACGATAAGGAAGTTCTCCTCATCCACCTCTATCAAGCGCACACCTCGGGCACCAGCCTGAACCTGCCTGAAAGCTTCATCGTCGCCTTCCTGAGCGCGCGCTCAACGAACGGAACGTTGGCCTTGTAGGTGGAGACGGTGAAAAGGGGCTGGCCCTTCTTCAGCATGGCGGACCTGTCGGTCGGCCTTCCGAAGGACTGCCGCATCCCCTTCTGGATGCGGTCCGCGCCCGCACCTGCGACCATCTTGTTTTCCCTTATCACGTTGTGGGGGTATACCCGCACCAGGAAGAAATAGTTGCCCGCCGCCTTTGTCTCGAGCTCCTTGTTGGCGGTCTGCCTTGCGCTCTCGATGGCGTTGTCGCGCAGGACCACCGGGATGTCGGCCACGAGGCTCGCCGTGTAGTCGAAGTCCGCCTTCTTCGCGCCCATCCTGTAAACGTTCAGGTCCTTGTGCGGCATCGACTTTATGTACGATTTCCGCGGCTTCTTCTGGGAGAACCTTGTCCATGCCTTTTTGGTAGGCGTCCTTATGCACTTTGCCGGCCTGAGTCCCATGTCATCACGCTTGTCGCCTGTTTTTTCGCTATTCTAATTTTACCTGAGAAATGTTTATAAATTAACGGGGAACGCGGTGGCCGTTGCACCCGCCCACCACGCGGAGGCGGGCATTCCTGCGTAGCATGCTTCCGTCCGGCCCGCCCGAACCGAGCTTATGGAGCTCCGGGAACCTTTCGTAGAATGCGCGCGTGGCCTCCGCTATTTTCCTTGCACGCGGGGACCTGGGCGCATCCCCTCCGCCAGCGGAATGGTTCCTTCCCTGGCTGAAGAAGCCCTGCGCCTCCTCCGAGCCGGAAACCATCGCGTCCCTGAGCATCCTGTGCGCGGCCTCGGCAAGGCGCGGGGGCGAGCCCGGCCTCCCGAACATGAGGAGGCTGCCCGCGGCATACATGCGCA
>JAKQHW010000009.1 GCA_029557835.1 Microcaldota archaeon | reverse complement strand
GAGGTTCGGGACAAAGGATTCCAAAATAGGCACTTTCCATTCGGAATACTCCGAAAGGCCGGACATGCAATGGATGGCGACCACTATAAACTCCATACTGCGCTCCCCGCCGGAATACCGGGGCAACCTCCTCCGCGTTGTGAGGGAACTCCTCTATTCCGGATTGGGCTCGAACGTCGAGGACTCGGAAAACTCCAGGTCCCAGCTTGCCAAGGCCCTTTCCACCCGGGTGGCGGACCCCGACGGGAAGGACATCTGGGAACTGAGGGCCGCGTCCGCGCTGATGCTTGGCGCCACGTACAACAGGGAGGCCCTTCCCACACTGCTCAACCAGTTCGAGAAGGAGGAGAACGGGGAGGTCCGGGAATGCATAACCGCGGCAATCGGCAGGATAGGCCTTGACAGCGAGCTGGTCAGGCAATTCACCGTAAACATGCTTCTGCAATACCATACCCTGATGTGGGAACCAAGCGGCACCAGGACCTCTTACGTGGATTCGGTCCGCGCCTTCCTTTATTCCCATTCCGGGGAAATATCCGTATCGCTCTCCGGGGATGTTCCCGAAGGGATGGTCCAGGGCCTGCTAATGCCTGCAAACGGCACTTCGGGAGAGGACAACTGGCAGCTCCGTTCCGCGTCCGCGCTCCTCCTGGGCGCCGGCTCGGTGTGGGACGCGGTGCCGGCGCTAATCAAGGCCTCGGCCAAGGACAGGAACGAATCCGTGCGCGATGCCGCCTATTCCGCGGCGACCAGGATACTCAGGGAATCCCCCAAGGATGCGAAAAAGGAGCTGGAATGCTTTCTGGCTCCCGCAAGGGGCGAACGCGGCTTTGACGAGGAGATGAGGAAGGTGGCGAGAAGGCTTCTTGAAGACGTGAACCGGCTCGAGGAACTGAGCGTCGGGAGGAGCATGCCGCCTTCAGTCCCGGTCATTTCCCTCAATGTTGACGATGGGGAAAGGCTCAAGGGCTACCTCAAGCTCGCGAGGGGCAAGGGGGTGCAGACCAGCGACCACAACTATTTCCACATGATTGTCCGGGACATTGGCCTCGAGAGGGCGATTGAACTCATAATGGGCGGGGATTGCGTGAAGCTCACCGAGGAGAACATCCCCTATGTGCAGGATGTCATATCCAAGATTGCGGCCGCGGCTTTCCGGAAGGAGGGCGCCGCAGCGTACGGGAAGGTGCTTGCCACCCTCTCCACCTCAACCCTGGAACGGGCGGTGGAGCTCAGGAAGGCTAAGAAGGAGGCGATAAACCTCAATCCGTATTATGTCCCGGATTCCGAGGCAAAAAACCCGCGCCCTAAAAAGATATCCCAGGACGAGGAGAGGAAGCTGCTGACACTCCTCAGGGACGCGTACCATAACAACGACTATTCCCTGGTTGCGAGGGAGGCCGGGGCATCGAAATCCATCCATGTGCTCCTCAATAGCGAGCTTTTGAGGATGGACGAGGGGACCTCGGACGAAATAAGGAAGATAATACACGGGATAACCCTGGAGGCGGTTAGGCAGAGGGGTTCGGAGGCCTTCGAGGAGGCGGCCTCGGCGATTGTTGAGGAATACATATATGCGGATTCGCCCCTGTTCGAAATAACCCAGGACCTCCCGGTGCTCGAATTCGCAGGCGACATAATCAGGATAGTCGATTCCGCAGAAAGGAAACCCTCCAGGAGAAGGTGAGCCACGCAAAGCAATTTAACCTCTTTCGGGGGTAGTCCCTTATGCAGGTGCTCAAACTCGGCGGCTCGGTGCTCACCAAAAAGCACGGCTACATGGAGCTGGACCGGAACAACATTCATGCGCTCGCCTCAATGCTGGGAAATGTCTGGAAATCCGGGGTCCGCGACATCCTTCTCATACACGGGGCCGGCTCCTTCGGCCATCCCCTCGTGCTCAAATATGGCCTGGGGGACGGCATCCGCACCGACGCACAGAGGGAAGGGATGGCCATCACCCACTCCACCTGCACCCGCCTTTCGCTGGCGCTTGTGGACGCGCTTGTGGAAAACAACGTCCCCGCAATCACGGTCTCCCCCCATTCCGCCGGAATCCTGGAGAACGGGAGGATAAAGAGGTTCGATTCCTCCATAGCCGGGGGGCTTCTTTCCGCAGGGATGATGCCCGTCCTGCACGGGGACATGATGCTCGACGAAAAAAAGGGGGGCGCGGTCTGCTCCGGCGACCAGCTGGTCTCCTATTTCGGCAAAAACGCGGAGAGGGTAATCCTTGGGACGAATGTGGACGGAATAATGGCGGATGGAAAACTGGTCCCGGAGATAACTTCCAGAAACCTGGAGGATATCCTCTCCCATGTCAGGGGCTCCGGGTCCGCCGATGTGACCGGCGGGATGAGGGGCAAGCTCGAGGAGCTTCTGAGGATGGGGCGGCCCGCCTATATAGCAAATGCACTCCACCCTGAGCGGATAGAAAAACTTCTGCGCGGGGAAAGCGCGCCCTGCACTGTTGTAAAATAAGGTAAATGGTTAAAAACATTATTTACCCTAAATGAATGCATATGTCCGATTCATCCGGCCAGAGGAAACTCCCTCCGCCCCCTCCATCGTCTTCCAGGAAAACGGGCGAGCACAGGCTGCCCCCTCCGCCTACCCGGAACCCGGAGCCAGAAGGCAGGGCGAAAACCCTCCAGGAGGCGATGGGGAAGGAGGGCTATTCCAATCTCGTTAAGGCCGTTCGCATGATTGAGGCGTCCTGCCCCCAGGTGGGCCGAGGGAGCATAGGCGTCAGCGGAATGGGCATAATCCATTCCGGGAGAGAGATATCCTCCTTTTCCGGCGGCTCGGCCTCCCTTCCCCTCTCTGCTTTCGGGGATGAGCGCCACGTGTATGCGTGCATTTACGAAAGGATTTCATCCGGAGAGCTCCCCGCCCCCTCCCTCATCGGGCAGCCATCCATCCCGGAAGGCCTCTTCATAAGGGTTTCATCTTCAGGAATAGAACTGTGCTTTTCAGGCGCCCCCTCCCGGAAGGGCCCGGAAAACCCGGCGCTTTCAAGGGTTTTTTCCCTGTTGGCTTCGCTGGACAGCGGCTTGGACGCGAATTCCATTCCGGTTTCCGGTTCCGAAAGCGAAAAAAGAATATATTTCTCGGATTTGGGATGGGGGGAGAAAAAATACGAGATGTGCGGAATGATATTCAAGGCCCTCAATGCAAGCACGTCCGAGGCAAGGCTGCTTTTCCTTTCCGCCTCCAGGGAGGTATTCTTGCTGGTGCAGGGGAATTCCGTCTCCCTGTGCGGCGCCCGGGGAAAGGGCGAGGCCCCCTCGGTTTCCATAATGTGCGCACAGGCAGCCTGAGCCCTAGGCGGTCGCGAGGCCCACCTTTATCCCCTTCCCATCCTTCCTTGCCTTCTCAAGCACCAGCGTCGCAGTGGCTATGTCCTGTATCCCGAGCCCGGTGGAATCAAATACGGTAATGTCCGAGTCGCTTTCCCTACCCTTTTTCTTCCCAGCGACTATGTCCCCGAGCTCGGCCGCGACCTTTTCCCGGGTCATTATCCCTTTTGAGACAGGGACGTTTATCTCCCCGGAGTGGGAGGCCTGCTCCCAGTCGTCTATCACGACCTTCGCCCTGCGGATTATCTCCTGGTCCAGCTCCTGCTTCCCAGGCGCGTCCGCCCCTATCGCGTTTATGTGGGTTCCGGGCCGTATCCACTCGTTTTTCACTATGGGCTGGTGTACCGGAGTCGTGGTCACGACCACGTCCGCGTTCTTGCATGCGCCCTCCCCGTCCGCAACCTCCGCCTCAAGCCCCAGCGATTTCGCGAACTCCACAAACCTCTTCGCGCTCTCCGCGTTCGCGTCCACCGCATAAACCTTTTCTATCTTCATCACTTCCTTGTGGGCCATGAGCTGGGTGTGCGCCTGTATCCCCGTCCCTATGAACGCGATTTTGCTCGCACCCTTCTTCGCAAGGTACTTGGCCGCGATCGCACCCGCGGCGCCGGTCCTCATCGCGGTGAGCCACGAGCCGCCCATCACAGCAAGCGGGGCCCCGCTCTCCGCATCAATCAGAATCACCGTCGCCAGCACCGTGGGGATGTTTTTCTCCTTCGGGTTATTGGGGAAAACCGTGACCGCCTTGAGCCCGGTCTGCCCCAGCCCCTTCAGGTATGCGGGCATCACCCTCAGGTCGCCCTTCGGATACATTATATACATCTTGGGGGGCATCTCCACGTTCCCGTTGCCCCTCTCCCTGAACGCGGCCTCCACCGCAGGGATAACATCCTTCATCTCAAGGATTTCCTTGACGAGCCTCTCCTCTATGACCAATGTTTCAGGCATATTTCCCACTTGTAGGGTATTGCAGGCAAAAAATAAATAGCTATTGTGGCTCAGGAGGCGGCTCCAAATTGAGCTTCCCGCCCCTCATCCCGGGAGGGAGCATCTCCATTTCCTGTTTCGATATCACAATTGAGATGAGGTAATTGGCTATCGCCCGCGCAACAAGGAAAGGAAGGTGTTCCCGTTCCCCCTCCTTGCAGAGGACCGCGCATCCGGGAAGCTTGGGCACATAGGCCACATGCTCGTCTCCCCTCCGCACTATTTCCACTTCGTACCCCTCCACGCGCATCCTCTTCATTCCACCACACCCCCCCTGCGCATGTCCTTTCCGCTTATGCCCGCCCTCGCCATGAAGGTGCACAGCCCTGGCAAGTCGTAGGATGCGGGCTCTATTTTCGCCGTTTGAATCGTTCTTCCCGCCGCCCGCACGCAAACATATCCCCCATTTGTTGAAAGAGTTGTGCGGAACCCCACGCTCTCCACGAACTGCCTCAGCCC
The DNA here is from genome assembly GCA_029557835.1 of Microcaldota archaeon. Taxonomy (GTDB): domain Archaea; phylum Micrarchaeota; class Micrarchaeia; order Anstonellales; family Bilamarchaeaceae; genus CAIXOA01. Next base: position 4,076 of record JAKQHW010000009.1, on the reverse strand, counting down.
CTCCGGCTCCTGCATCCTTTCCAGCGCCGCCCCATCCACCCTCCTCACAATCCTCATCATTCCATTTATTCTCTCCAGGGTGGAATGCAGGGCATCCGGGTTCCTCCTGTATTCCAGCTCCGCCGGCAGCCTGCCCGCATCCCTAAGCATATCAATGAGCTCGACCTTCTTCCCCAGCACCTTCACCGCATCATAAAAATTCGCGGAGCAGAGGAAATTCGCATTCGCGGGAACGGAGAAAAACGGGCGGTAGGCGTCCCTTGGGAGGAGCTTCACCACCTCCGCATATCTTTTCCCGAATTCCTCCTCCCCGAGTATCCTCAAAACAAGCGAAACCGACTTTTCGTCACTTATCCCGAGCGCGGCGAACTTCTCCCGCGTCCCCCTTGCGAACGGCATCTCGAGCTGCCCCTCCGCCGAGCGGAAGGCTCTTCCCTTCCTTGCCCTGGCAGAGGAATGTTCCTTTTCCCCCGCGCCGAACCGCATTTTCCGCACATCTGCGTCCACCGCTGCGCAGATGGCCCTTATCATCCTCTCCGCTTTTCGGATTTGCTTCGCGGGCTTCCCCCTCTCCCGGGTTTTGTCCAGCAGGATGCACAGCGTGCCTATGCCTGTCCTTCCGCTTATCGCTAAATCCGGCTCCACCGATGAAAGGAATTCGGAAACCTCGGAATAGAGCCCGGGCGGCAGCCGGCTCGCCCTCATCCGCTTCATCTCAGGAGACAGGTCCATGCATTAATAGCCCCAAGGCGCATTTTAATACTTTTCCTGCGGATTAATAACCATGGCCAAGGTTGTGGAAGCGGAAAGCCCCAAAGCCGGTGCTCCCAGCGAGGGCAAGCGCGCGGACGCGATGAGGGCGAGGGCCGCAAGGGCGAAAGGCCGCAGGAAACCGGGCCGCCCCGGCCCCGCCGCGGGCGCAAGCCCGCTCCCTGAAGGCCCGGTAAACGACCTGCAACGCATCCACGAGCTCAACAGGCAGAACATATTCGAGGACCTCGTGCAAAAGGCGAAGGCGCATCCGGAAAGGAAGATGCACCCCGAACTGCGCCGCGAAGCCGAAGAAATAATGGAGGGCCTCCTGGTTTTCGAAATGTCCCTGGAGAAGGAGATTGAAAAATTCCGCGGCGGCACCTATTCCACGGAAAGGCCGGACGAGTTTGCGCTTGCGGGCGACCGCGTCCGCTTCGCCATGTACCTCCTGGACAAGATAAGGGAGATGCATTCAGTGGTTGTGGCAAAGGACAGCAACTCCCTGCTCGAAATCTTCCTTCTCGCCGCGCGAGGCGTGAGCAATCTGCTCTCACCGCACTATTTCCAAAAAAGCGGCTGGGAGCTGATGGCGCCCTTCAACTTCGGATATCTCGATTTGAGGGTCGACCCGCCCTTCGCCGCATGCGCGGAGGCGTGCGGGGTGAAGCTGCATCCCATCGACAAAAAAATATACCTGGAAGAATTCGTGGAAAGGATATGCGGGAAGTGAAAAATTCAGAAGGGGAGGCCCATGAGGGCCCTCATGGCATTGGCCCTGTCCACAGGCATTATCCTCATCATGCCCTCCATGAACCCCGGGCTCTCCAGAATCCTCACGAAATTTTCATACAGCGCGGGGTCGGTCCTCTGGAGCACCTCGAAAAGGTCGTTCAGCTTTGTTATCCCCCTTCCCCCCCTCACGGTGTCCATTATCTCCATAATGGATGCGCGCGATTGTTCCGGGACAAGGGACAATATGAATTCCCTGCGGGAGGGGTGGCCGCTCCCGAAGGCGGTGACCGCAAACTCCCCGGCCATCCATGTGGCTGCCCGCATGCCTCCGGACCGTTGCGAGCTCAAAAATGCATCCACCATCTCCGTGGTGACGCCTGCGGGCGCATCAAACGCCCTGACCGAAGGGATAAGCCGTACGCCGGCTTCCGTCAAAGCGTCATAGATGGCCCCCTCCAGCCCTTGCCTGTGCCTGGCCAGCTCCGCACCGCGCACCCTCTCTATGGAATATTGCATGGTGGGCGAGCCGGTGGGCCTGCGCACCGTTATCCCGTGCTCCGCCGCGTACCTTGCGATCGCATCATCCACCATCGTAGCATACGGGTTGAACCTCTCCTCGCCTATAAGCGAATTCAGGAGCCGTACCCTCTGTTCTCCGGAGAGGGCCTGCCCGGTGCCTTTCCTGAACAGGTATCTTGCCGCGTCGTCAAGGGGCAGCCTTCCCCTATTCGCGGCTATTGACCTTTCTATTGCCTCCCTTTCTGCTGTTGTCAGGATGTTCCTGCCGACCATTTCATCCAATCTGGGCAAAATGTTTGTGCCCAGTGCCATCTCCACCTCAGTCTGCACTGAGGCGGGCATCCTGAATGCGACGTCGAAAAGCCCCCCTGTGGCCAAATCCCCGGGCCGCATCCGTATTATTGAATAGTTCGGGATGAAAATGAGGTCTGTGCGTGGCATCCCGAGCACGTCCGCCACCGCCGCGGTGTGCGCCGCGCTTCCGCTCATCATCGCCCTGCCCGCAGTCTCGTCCAGGAAGCCGCGAGGCGTAGAGCCGGATACCGTGAATTCCGCATAATCAAACTTGAACCTTGTTATGGATTCCGGGTGCTCCAGGGCTTCAGCTGCCACCCCCATGAAGCTGCGCCCGCCGAACCTTTCAGAGCTGCAGATGCGGGCTATCCTTCCTGAAGGCGCCTCCCTCATGGCACCCAGGAATTCTCCCGCATTCGCCAAAACCGAATCGCGCGGGCCGAATATCGCGACCATGAACTCATCCGAGCGCCCGGGCCTTCTTGTGAAGATGGCGGTTACCCCTTCTATCCCGAGCCGTTCCGCGGTCTCCATTATCGCCTCGCGCACGCCCCTCATGCGCATCATTATCGTCCTGTCCATGAACGGGGCTCCGACCATGTCGTTGCCCACCCCCACCCCGCTCATGTCGCCCCTTATCATTATCCCGCCTACCTCCCCTGTGGAGCTCTGCCTCGCGGCAGCCCGTATGAAATCCTCGTAAAGGAGCTTCGCCTGCACCTCCGTGCCCGCGCGGGGGGTCACGAATATGCCCCTCTGCAGGTTCCCCCACATGGCCATTATCTCGTCTGCGTTGAATATTGTGGAATGCCGCGCCATGATTTCATTTGTAAGAACCACTGTAGGGGCAAACGCCTCCGCCGACCTCCTTGCCGCACCTGCCGCCACCCACGGGGTTTCAATCTGCATCCCCACAAGAGAGGAGAGGCTCTCAGGCAATTCCGTCCCCTGCCTGCCCAGGCGTGCATCGAATATCCTTCCACTCCTGATCTCCACCCTCACTGTGAATGGTATCCCCCTTTCAAGTATCTCCGGAGGAATTGAAGCTATGTTCCCAAAAGCGATTATTCTCCCGTTCTGGTCGATATATCCATTCACCGCGACCCGCCCCGTTCCAGCGTTCATCCCGATGGATTCGTTGTGAAGAATGCTTCTGAAATCCCCGGCCACTCCCTCCCTCCTCCCGAAAACCGCCAATGCGTTGTCAAGCGCCGCCTGGCTGGGCTGCCTTCCCCTGAAATGCGCGGCCAGGTACGCCCTATGCTCAGCACTTCCAATCCTCTCGAGGGATGCCGCGATTTCATCCACGCCGGCCCGCGGGCTCTGGGGGAATATGATTGGAGGCTGCACCTGTGGCGGCGCGGCCTGCGAAGCCCTGCGCGCACCAATCCCCATTATTTCCGCGGCTGAAACTTCATCCCGGACGAGCCTTTCCGGAAGCTGAACCATTGATTCCCTTGCCATTGCAACATATGCTTCAGCCGCCTGCCTGGAGGTCATTCCGGGATTGGCACTCATCAGCCTGTCCATCACCATCATTTCCGGGGAAAGCCGTATCGCCCCCCTTCTGCCCATTGCCGCCCTCATCGCATCATGCTCGGCAACAAGCCTTTCCACCGCCCTCGCGTCCTGCACCGCGCGCAGTTCCTCCGCACCCATTGGCGCGGCCCCCGCGCCCTCTCTTACGGCTGTGGCAGGCGCCGCCTCCGCCACCCTTTCCGCAGGTGCGGCAGGTGCGGCACGCGCAGCCGGAGCCTCCACCCTGGGAACAGGCGCCA
>JAKQHW010000005.1 GCA_029557835.1 Microcaldota archaeon | reverse complement strand
CCCAGCTCCAGGATTGCGTCTCCCGGGCTGACCGAAAAGATAAGGCCGACCACGTCGCTGATGTGCTCCTCCGGGTCCAGGCACACCCTGCAGGTCTCCCTGTCTTCGAGCATCCTGAGCATGAAGCGGAGCGCGTCCGGGGTCCCGAGAATGCTGGCCGCGGACACCGCATGGGCGCGGATGTCCGCATCCGCGTTGCGCGTTGCCCTTTCAAGCCCCTTGAGCGCGCCTGCCGAGCCCTTCCTCTCCTCCGAGCAGTTCCTGCAGATGGAATTGATTGTTGAGATGAGGGCGGCGGAATACCTGTCGCTTAGGTGGCTGTCCGGAAGCGCTAGCGCGAGGCATGCGAAAAGCTCGGGGAGCAGGGAATGGGCGGCGGGACCTGCGCGGGCATCGGAGAGAGCCGCCTCTATGCGCGAATGGTCTTCGGTGACAACGGCGATTGCAAAATCCTTCATGCGTTTATAATGCGCGGCAAACGATTAAAAACCATCTATTTACACAAAAATTCACTTGCCAAAATATGCGTGGAACTTTTCGGTGAGGGCCAGGCGGGAGCTCCTGCCCTCCCTTTTGGAGGAAAGGAAGCCCTTCTCCACCAGCTCGCGCACATCATCGTATATCCCAGGGCCGATTTTTTTGGCGAGAGAGGACTTCAGCGCCCCCTCGTGGGACGCAACGTAGGAAAGCGTGCGGAGCGCGCCTGGGGAGAGCTCCGCCTCCTGGGCGAAGGACTTCACGCGCTGTATGTATGCGTCCCGCACCCGCATCGCGTATTTGTTCCCTATGGGGAATATCTCAAGGGAGCTCCCCGCATCCTCATAATCCGACCTCAGCTCCTCCACCATGGATTTCACGTGGCCTGGGGCCGCGATGCCCGTGAGCTTGCACAGGTCCTCAAGCGAGAGCTCCCTTCCGCTGATGAAAAGGGCCGCCTCTATGAGTCTTTTCCCCTCCATGCGCGCACCTCAGTTCATGGCCGCTTCAGATGCGCCGCCGGGCGCATTCCCGCCTTCCGCTTCCCCTGCGCGCGCCCCTCCGTTTTTCCCGTTGCCTTCGGCACATCCGCCGAGGTTTATGAATATCTCGCCGAAGAACTTGTCCTGCCTTATGAGGACGCTCTTCCTCTGCGCAAGGTGGAGCAGCGGTGTTATGGTCGAGATTATCCCTCCGCATCCGCCCCCGTTCACGAGCCGAGAGAACAGGACTATCCCCTCGGAATCCGCGCTCTCCCGCATCTTCCCCATCAGCCGGTCCATCTCGCCCTCTAAGTCGTAGTTGTCTATCTCCAGCTCAAGGGGCGGGGGCGGGGCGGCAACCCTTTTCGGCCTCTCTTCCGTGTCGTATTTTATCGCGCGCTCCATCTCATCCACGAGCTCCTGGAGCGTTATCTGCCTCTTGGGGGGTATCCTCCAGGAGAGCGTGAGGGGCTGTATCTCCCCTTCCCCGGGCTCTGCGGGCGCATCCGCCATCTCCGGCATGGCAGGCTCCTCGTAGAAGCGTATCGAATTGCTCTTGTATTTCAGGAGGATTGCGCAGGCGAGTATTATGTTCGCGGGGATGTGGAAGTCGAATTTCTCCATCTTCTTCACGTGCCCGTAGAATGAGTCCGCCACAGTGACTATGTCTATGTTCCAAGGGTCGAGCTTCTCGGTCATCACGAGCTCTATGAGGAGCTGCTTCCAGCTCGGCTTTTCGACCATCGCCGTTATGGGGGGGAACATACTGCGCCCATTAAGATGAATTCAATTTTATATGCTTTTCGGTGGGCTCAGAGGTCGAAGCTATAGCCCGCCCCGAGCCACGCGGCTATTGCAGGGCGGGCCCGGTCCGGAAAGGCCATGAGCGTTAGGTCGGCCCCGACCCTCCAGTTTTCCGAAACATCATAGTCCATCCCCAGCGTTGCGGAAGTCCGCTCCCTCTCCAGTTCGTGGGTTGCGCTGAGCTCTGCGGAGAAATCCCCGGATTCGACGCCGACCCTCCCTATGAACGTCGTGGAGGTCCCCCCCGGGGCCATTTCCGCCCTCACCGAGGCGAGGCTGTATACGCTTACCGTCCCGTCCTCAAGGATGGTGGCTGCGACCTGCCCCTGTACCCTGTATGTTCCGCTCACCGCATCATATTGCCCGAAAAATGCTATCTGCGCGTTCTCCCCGATGCTGCTGTCCAGTGAGACGCGGGCGCCGCCCACTTCCCGGTCCGCATACACATCATACCCGCCGTAAACGCCGATGCGCAACGAGGCGCCCTCCCAAAGCTGCGCCCCGGCCCCCGCATCAATTTCTGCGCCGGCGGTTGCGGCGGGCTCCCCGGGGCGGGCCAGGCTTATGCCCCTGAGGTTGCCCAGGGAATCGTAGACGGGCGTCGCAGAATAATCCCTGTTGGTGAGGATGCACGCGATCGCGTTCACATTGAAAAAAAGGGTGCTGCCGGCCGGAATCGCGACATTCGACCGCAGGAATATGGAGGGGTCCCTCGCTGCTATGTGCACGCCCTCAAGGGCGCCGCTGACCGCGCTCGCGAGCATTGCGCTCAGCTCCGTTTCCGCGGTGCCGGGGCCGAACTCCGCGAGGGCTTCGAGGAACCTGCCTTCCCCCACCGCGGCGAGCACCCGCCCCGAAGCGTTTTCATCCAGGGAGCCGGTGAGCATCCTTTCGACGCATGCGCGCTCGGCACCGGTAAACTCCCCTCTGCAGAGCCGCTGTGCGTCCATGTCCGAGCCGGGAACCGAATCGCGGACCATTTTTGCAAGCGTTTCCGCAACCTCCTGGCCGGCCTCCTGGGAAGGCTCGCCTCTGATGGACTTGTCTGTGCCGTCCCTGAGGGAGGTTCTCAATGCCTCCTGCTGGATGGGCGGGCCGGCATCCGCAGGCACCGTTATCCCCGCTGGAGGCGGGGCGAGGAAGAACTCCTCCATAAGCGAGCGGGGCAAGTGCGGGCTTCCGCGCAGCCCGTCAATCTGCGCTGCAAGGGCGCCCCTTGATTCCGGGTCTGCAAAACCCTCATTGCCAAGGCTGGCGCGGAGGTTGTCCAGGCAGAACGCGACCGCGTGCAGGTCCATTTGGGAACGGAGGGCCGGATCCCCGAGGGCCCTCCCAAGCTCAACGAGGGTTGCCTGCAGGGCGGCGGCGGATTCGGTGGAAAGGCTTTGCGAATACGAGTAGGACTGCAGCCTGGATCCAAGCTCATGGGCCGTAATGCCCTCCGTGCGTCCAGGTTCACGATGCGCCATGCCGACCATCCGCGTGCGGTCTTGTGCACTCATATTAAAAGGTTTCATCATTTATATCCTTCCGGTGTTCATATGGACTACGAGAGGGCAGCTGTTTTTGACGGGGAGGAGCCGCTTTCCAAGGCGCTGAACGAGGTCGTGACCGGAGGGACGATCGCGGTCGTGACAAAGGGCGGCAAATACTACGGGATAATAGACGACAGGCAGATGAGGGGGGGCATATCCGACTCCAGCAAGGCCAAATGCATAAACATGGCGGTCCGCGCGCCATGCATAAGCCCGGAAATGGGGACCGCGGAGATGATGGACAGGTTCCTTGCGGGCCATTTCAAGGCACTTCCGGTGGCCGAGGGCGGGATGGTGCTGGGCATCATCAGCAGGTCCAGGCTGATGGAGATGCTCATAAGGGAGAGGGCGATACCCCGCGTGAGCGTGGAGGCGCTGATGAACTCCCCGGTGTACACGGTCGATTCCAACGAGATGGTGGGCGTCGCCAAGAGGATAATGAGGGACAGGGGCGTTCACAGGCTCGCGATAACCGAGGGGAAGCGGCTTGTGGGGACCATCTCCACGATGGACTTCTCGCGCACCCTGCTCGAGCCGAAAGGCAGGGACTTCATGTTCATACGCGAGGTGAGCACGCTGGACCAGAGGCCGGTCCGCCAGCTCATGAGGGACAAGTTCGTCAGCGTCCATGTTGGGGAGACGCTGCAGGACGCGGCGGAGAAGATGGCGGCGCACAGCGTTTCCGCGGTCGCGGTCGTGGACGGCGGGAGGCCGGCAGGGGTGGTCACCGCGAGGGACGTGATGAAGTTCCTTGTGGGCCTGCGTTCGACAAAGCCGGACATATTCATAAGCGGGCTTTCCGGGGACGACATGGAATATTATGACGCGATAAAGGACGAGCTGAAGAAGGCTGTATCAAAGTTCATGGACACATTCGAGATAGACAGCATAAACGTCAGGATAAAGAAGGGGAAGTCCGCGTATGTGATGAACACGCACGTGATAATGGACCAATCCATACCCCTAAAGGCAGAGGCGTACGACCTGCAGGGCGCGGTCCGGGACACAGCCACAGAAATAAAAAGCCTTCTTTCGAAGAGGAAGATGCAGGCGAGGAGGGGCAGGCGGCCCTTCCCCGCGGAGTAGTGGGCAAATGGCAAAGGGGCAGGTGAGCAACGAGCTTCTGATTGTGGTAGGGTTCATACTGCTGCTCTTCATACCCCTGATGTTCGTGATGTACCTGAAGCTCGCGGATGCGAATGCGGACCTCTCGGTCCTGCAGGCGCACTTCTCCGTGGCCCGCATCGCCTACCTGGTGAACGCCATCGGGTACATGGGCGAGGGCTCGGCCATAATAACGGAGGTATACGTGCCGAACAACATACGCGAGGTGAACATCGGCGGGAACGAAGTCGTGTTCATAGCCGGGATGCCCAGCGGGGACAGCGCGATAGTCAAGCCCACGAGCTTCAGGATAGAGGGGCAGAAGAGGATAACGAGCCCGGGGAGGTACCGGCTCGAGATAATGAACACCGGGGAGAAGGTAAGCGTGGAGATTGCGGAATCGCGCATCACCGCGCCATGACCTCTTTCCCTTTTGTTTCACATATTATGCCGGAGCCGCGCTCATAGGCAAGCTCCCCGCGGAAGATTGCCTTCTCAACGCTTCCCCTGAGAACCCTGCCCTCGTAGGGGCTCCATCTGCACCTGCTCTCCATCCCGTCCGCGCGGACCTTCCATTCCCTCCTCAGGTCCACAAGCACGATGTCCGCCTGGAAGCCGGGCGCGATTCTCCCCTTCCCCCTTATGTTGAATATGCGCGCCGGGTTCTCGCACATCCTCGAGATTATCCAATCCATGCCCACAAGGTTCCTGCTGTATGCATCCAGCATGAGCGGGAGGGAAACCCCCAGCCCGGGGAAGCCGGCAGCCCCGCCCTCCTTCTCCTCCGGCAGGTGGGGCGCGTGGTCTGTGGAGAGGTAGTCTATCGAACCAAGCGCCGCCCACATGCCCCTCCTCTCCCGCTCGCTCCTCAGCGGGGGGTAAACCTTCCCGAAACAGCCGAGCCCCTCCGCATCCTTTTCATTGAGGAACAGGTAATGTGGGCATGTCTCGACAAGGGATTTTTCCCATTTTTTTGCCAGCTCGATTTCGCGGGGGGTGCTCGCATGGGCGATGCACATCCTGCGGGAAGCCCTCCGCGCGAGCATCGCCGCCTTCGCAACGGCAACCTGCGCCGCGAGGGGCGTCCTCCCCTCTGCGTCTATGATTGCCTGGTCCTCCGCATGGACCACCACCGGCTTTTCCCTGGGGAAGTTCATGAAATGCCGGAAGATGAGTTTTTCGTCAGGGAGAAACAAATCCCCGGTGGTTTTCCCCATGTAGACCTTCATGGAGCCGGGCTTCGCCTTTTTCACCTCTTCGAAATTGTCCTCCCCTGCGCCGAAATGGAATCCGTAGTCGCAAGCGGCTTTTTTGGATGCGAGCGCGCGCTTCTCCCGGAGGCGGGCGAGCGTGGTCGTGGGGGGGGAAGTGTTCGGCATGTCGAGGACGGTTGTCACGCCCCCGGAGAGGGCGGCGCGCGTCCCTGTGCGGAAGTCCTCCTTTTGCGTTGCGCCCGGCTCGCGCAGGTGCACGTGCGCGTCTATGATGCCCGGCAGCGCGAAAAGCCCGGTCGCGTCGATCCCTTTCCCGCGGAAGTGGCCCATGGATTTTATCTTTCCGCCCTGGATGAGGATGTCTTTCCGGGCCGCTTTCCCTTCCAGCAGCAGCGTGGCGTTCCTTATCAGCATTTGCGCACCGCTAATGTGGGCTTATGTGAGATATAAAAAGCTATTGCGCGGGCTTCTTTTTCCTTGAGAGGAAAAGCCCTACTGGGGCGAGCAGCGCCTCGCCCAGGACCCCGAGCGGGGAGAGCGAGAATTCCCTCAAGAACCTCTGCCACGCCTTGTTGTACCATTTGTTCCTCTTGTCTATCAGGCCGAGGAGGTCCTTGAACTGCTCCTTCTCCCCCGGCCCCATCTTGCTTTCTGTGACCTTCTTGTGCTCCTTGCCGTCCACCACGGTTATCTCTTCCTGCTTGCCTATCTGCTTCTTGGCCTGCTCGTACCAGGGGGGCAGGGAGGATTTTTTCTTCCTGACCGCCGTGAGGAAATCCTTTCCGGATACGTTCCTCTCCTTCCCGTGCTTGAACGCCTCCCTCCACGGGATTGCGGCCGCCTCCTCCACGACCGCCTTCAGGTCCGAGGACGCGTAGCCGGTGGTCGCGAGCGCCAGCCTCCAGTACGGGATGAGGGAGGCGAGCGGGAGCTTCTTCGCGTGCATCTTTATGATTGCGTACCTGGAAACCAGGTCCGGCTCCGGGATGTATATCGTCTTGCCGAACCTTCCGCTCCTCCTGAGGGCCGGGTCCACGTCCCAGGGGGCGTTGGTAGCGGCGATGACGAGCACGTTCTGGTTGTGCGCCTCTATGCCGTCCATCTCGTACAGCATCTGGTTGACGGCCATCTTCATGTACTGGGCGCCCTCCTGCTGGTCCCTCCTTCCGCCGATTGCGTCCACTTCATCGAAAAACAGTATGCACGGGGTGTTCTTCCTCGCGGTCTCGAAGACCTTGTGTATGTTCTTTTCAGTGTTCCCCACGTACATGTCGAGGAGGTCGGACAGCTTCGCGTTTATGAATGAGGACTCGCACTCGCCAGCCGCCGCCTTCACGATGAATGTCTTTCCGCAGCCGGGCGGGCCGTACATCATTATGCCCCCTCCCCCCAGCTTGCCGTACTTGCGGGCCAGGTCGGGCTTGGCCATGGGGTAGATGACCGCCTCGCGTATCTCCTCCTTCATCTTGTCCATTCCCGCGACGTCGTTGAAGTTCATGTTGGGCTTCTTGAGCACCTTTATCTCCGAGGTGCCGCCCTCGCCGCCGGTCCCGCTCTTCTGCTTGCTCTTCGCGGACTCGATGTGGGAGCGCGCCTCGGCGAGGCCGGGGTTCAGCTCCAGCGCCTTCTCGTAGTCCTTTATCGCCGCATCAAGGTCGCCCGCGTACTCGTACGCGAGGCCCCGGAGGTGGAACGCCTCTGCGAAATCAGGCTTGAGCTTGACCACCTTGGAGAAGTCCTCCACCGCCTTGTCATAGTCCTCAAGGGAGGCATAGGAAAGGGCGCGGTTGTAGAGCGCCTTCAAGTAGTTCGGGTTCAGCATCACCGCCTTGTCGTAGTCCTTTATCGCGCTCGCGTAGTCCTGCTTGCGGTAGAACGCGTCCCCCTTGTTGTTGTATATGTTCGGGTTCTTCGGGTCCAGCTCCGCGGCCTTGGAATAGTCGGCAATCGACTTGTCGTAATTCTTCAGCTGGTAATAGCAGAGCGCGCGGTTGAAATAGGCCTCGGAGAAGATCGGGTTGAGGAGGATGGCCATGTTGTAGTTCTCGATCGCCTTCTCGTAATCGCCTTTTTCAAAATAGTCGTTCGCAATCTGGTAATAGCTCATCGCATCCGCTATCTGTGGCTTCTTCTCCACCATCGCACCACGCAATCAAGTTTGTCCTCTCCCTTTTTTAAACTTTTACACGGAGATGGAACCATGCAAGCCAGGAAGGGGCAGGCGGCGGCGGAGTACCTCGTCACCTACGGGTGGGCGCTTCTGCTGCTGGTGGTCGTGATTGCGGTAATTCTTTCAACCGGGGTTTTCAACCCCTCCTATTTCGTGGGCGAGGAGTGCGTGCTCCAGCCGGACATACCGTGCACCGGGCACCAGTTCTACCTCTCGGGGGGGAAATCCGTGCTTGAGGTGAGGGTGGAGAACCGCCTCGGCTACGACATGCTGCTGGACGATGCATCCGTGATCACAAATGGCATTGGGGCCCCGGGGGAGAAGGAATGGAAAGGGGGGATAACCTCCACCCGGCTTGCGCAGGGCGCCAACACCACCATACGGTTCGAGTTCGATGGCGACAGGCAGCCCGCATTTGATTCAATATCCAGGATGAAGCTTTCGCTGAAATATTATTCGTGCGCAAGGGAGGTCAACCCGGAATGCACATCTTCGGGCAGCCCGCATACCATAACCGGACGGGTGACCGCGCGCGTTCTCCAGCAGTGAGCCCTCAGCCATCCAATAGCCGTTTTATGGATTTCCCGGCACCGGCCAGCACCCTGCTGCGCCTCTCCGGGGGGGCCTTCTCCATCTCCGAAATTATCGTGGAGCATATTGCGCCAATCTCATCAGCCGGCATGCCCGAGCCCGCAAGCGGGGCGATGACGTCCGAAAGGAAATTGCCCGGATGCCCGAATGCATTGCAGTGGTAAAGCACCTGCCTGAGGGCGGACCTGAGCTCCTCCGTGCCCCGGCATTTCGCCGCGAATTTCGCGCAGCCAAGGAACGCCTCGTCCACATATGCGGGATATCTGGCGCCCAGCTCCCTCGCGAACGCGTCCATGTGCCTGAGCCATGCTTCGAAATCGGCAGAGAACGCCTCGTTCCGCACGGCCTCGGAAAGGAATTTTGCGAACGCCTTCCTAGCCCCCCAGCCGTGCCTGCTCTCCATGTTGTCCATGAGGGCGCGGCAGGAAGCGAAGAACTTTCCTGAGTATCTCCGGAGGGCCGATTCCGGGACGCCGTTCAGCGCATCGTGCAGCTCCCCGGGGTCGATTGAGCCGGAGAGCAGGGACTGGAGCCGGCTGAGCCTCACGTCCCTCCTTGTTTCTTCCTTGGGGGAAAGGTGCGGCTGCCTCCTATCTCCTCCGCCCTCTTTCGGATGCAGGTGGCGCGGACACATGTTGTTATGGGGATGGAAACATGATAAAAAGGATTAGCCCTGCGCCTCGATGGGGACGGATTTGGAGAAGTCCACCGCGAACTCCCCCTCCTTCAATTCCACTTCCTTTATGCGGGCGATGTTCCTGAACTCCTCCACGAGCTCGGAATGCAGCGGCTTGGGGAGCGTGATCGAGGCCGAGGAAAGCCACGTTGCCTGGGAAAGCTTGCACGCGGCCTTGTGCTGCCTCGCCGCTGAGACAAGAAGGCGGAGCTGCTCCACCTCCAGATGGGCGCCGTGGTGCCTTTCCCCGGGCCTGGGCCATGCGGCGAGGTGCACGGACGGGCCTTCCTTCCCTCCGAACATTTCGGAATAGATCTCCTCGGATATGTGGGGCGTGAAGGGCGCCATCATCTTTGTGAAGTTGTAGAGTATGGTGTGGAGCACGTGTTGCGCCGCATGCCTGCCCTCCGCGCCCTCCCCGTAAATCCTGTATTTCACATACTCGAGGTAATCGTCGCACACATCGTGCCAGAAGAAGCTCTGGAGCAGCTTCACAGCGGCGTGGAACTCGTACCTCTCCATCGCCTCCGTTGCCTGCCCGATGGCGACATTCATCTGCTCGAGCATCCACCTGTCCACCTTTCCGAGCTTCGGCTTTTTTCCTGCGTCATATCCGGAGAGGGAGGACTCGATGAACCTCGCGCCGTTCCACCATTTGTTCAGGAACGTTTTCGCGAATTTTATGTCCTCGTATGAGAATGGCCTGTCCTTGGCCATGGCGCCGCTCATCGCGGCCCACTGCCTCAAAGCGTCGGCCTGGTATTCCCTCAAAAGCTCCGCCGGCTGGATTACGTTTCCGAGGGACTTGCTCATCTTCCTCCCGTCCGGGGCGAGCACGTTGCCGTTAAGGAGGATTGTTTTCCAGGGGGGCTTCCCGGTGAGCGCCAGTCCGCTCCGGTAAATGGTATAGAACGCCCAGGTGCGGACGATTTCCACTCCCTGGGGGCGCAGGGATGAGGGATACAATTCCGGATTCTTCATCTCCGGCCAGTCCGCAATCACCAGCGGGGTGATGGAGGAATCCACCCAGCAGTCGCACACGTCGGTCTCGGGCCTCATCTTCCCCCCGCATCCGCATGTGTGCGCCTTTGCGCGCTCCGGGGAGAACGGCAGCTCATCCTCGTCGCACGGGCGCACGGAATTGCATTTGTCGCATATATAGAAAGGTATGGGGGTGCCGAAGACCCTCTGCCTGGAGATCACCCAGTCCCATTCAACCGAGTCCGCCCAGTCGTAAAGGTAATGTATTCCGAAGGAAGGGACCCATTCCACCTGCTCGGCAAGCCTCTTGATTTCTTCGCGGTGCCCGGTGATGTCCGCGAACCACTGGTAGGAGGGGGCGAACTCCACGGGGTGCTTGCACCTGTCGTGCAGCTTCACGGCCTGCTGGAGCTGCTCCTGCTTCACCAGTTTTCCTTTTTCCCGGAGCATCCCTATGATTGCCTTCTTCGCCTCCTCGACCTTCATCCCATCGAACAATTCCGTGTTCTTCATCCTCCCGTCCGTGCCTATCGCCTCGATTACGGGAAGCTTGTGCCTGTACGCCCAGATTACGTCCATCTTGTCCCCGAAAGTGCAGACCATCAGGAGGCCTGTTCCGAAATCCTTGAGGACGTCCTTGTCCGCAATCGCGGGGACCTCCTTCCCCAGGGCGGTTTTGATTTTCCTCCCCGCGAGGTGCCTGTACCTTTCGTCCTCGGGATGGAACATCACCGCGGCGCATGCGGGCATGAGCTCTGGGCGGGTGGTTGCGATTTCAAGCGGCTCGCCGTCCGGCCCATCGAATATGAAGTAGTTCAGCATAGTGCTGCGCTCGGAGTCCTCGGTGTCGGTTTTTGCGAGTGCGCTCCTGCACCGTGTGCACCAGTAGACCGGGTGCTTTGCGCGGTAGACCATCCCCTTTTTGTGCATTTGGAGCAGGGAGAGCTGGACTGTCTTATGGTATTCTGGGTCCATCGTCCTGTACTGGTAGCCCCAGTCCGGGGAATAGCCCATGCCCACCATCGATTCCCTCATCTTCGCTATCATGTCCTCCGTCCATTCCATGCACTTTTTCCGGAATTCCGGCGGCGGGAGGCGGCCGTATTTCTTCTCCACCTTCACCTCGGTGGGGAACCCCTGCGTGTCCCAGCCCTGGGGATAGAAGACGCTGAAGCCGTTCATCCTCTTGTACCTGGCCACGAAATCGAAGTATGCATAGGAAAGGACGTGGCCCATGTGGAGCTCGCCGCTTGTGAAGGGGGGCGGCGTGTCCAGCGTGTAGAGCGGCTTGCCCTCCTCCGGCCTGAACGCATAGGTGTTTTCCTCCAGCCACCTCTTCTGCCATTTTTGCTCTATGCTGTTGTCGAATGATTTCTGGAGCATGAGTTGCACCGCTAGGATAGGGAATTGCTGGAAAAGTAATAAATAGGTATTTAGGGGGGGCGAGTGTGTTGCAATGGATTAAAAACAGCATTTCACAATAGGCATAACATGGGATGCGGGAACGGAGAGGGGAGGCCGAGGATGCTTGCCTATCCGGGGAGCGCTTGCCTCCCCGCGTTCAGGATGAGGGAGGATTCCCCGCATTTCAGGAGGCTTGCGAAGGTTGCGTGGAGGCTGATGGAGGCAAATGTGGAGGTGGGGGAAAGGAGCGTGCGCGCCTTCACCGCGGCCGCCGGCGGGATGGTGCTGCGGTTTCCGGCAGGATTGGGCTTCGACCTCACGAACACCGCAACGATACTGCTCAGGGCGGTGGAGGGCGGCAGGGCGGCGCGTTACTGTTCCTCCCGCGGCACGGAGCCCGGGCATGTCCGCCTGTTCGTCTCCCTCCGAAAGCTGCTGGAATACATGAGGACCGACCCGCCCGCCGGGGATTTCGATGCTGCGCTGAAGCTGGAGGCGGAGGGTATACTCATAAGGCCGAGGACGGTTGCAGTAGCCGCCATCCCGCCAAGGAACGGAACATACTACGAGCATTCAGGTACCTATTCCTCGGATGGATTCCTGCCCCTTGGCAGGATGATAATCCTCAACAGCTCGCCTGCCACGGTCAGGGAGATAATACGGCTGGAGGCCGTGGGGGCCGGGGATGCTGAGGAGAAGAGGCGGGAATCCGCCTCATTGATGCGCCTGTGGAGGAAGGAGCTGCGGATGGCCTCGTATGAGAACTACGATTAGAGGCTTATCCTCATCCCGTCACTTGCCGCGATTGTCCTCACGCCGGTCTCCTCCTCTATCTCTTTTGCCATTTCCTCCGGCCTTCCGAGGACCATCTTCATCCCGAGGTGGGTGAGGATTGCGAGCTTCGGCCCGGCCTTCCCGATGAGGTGCTTTGCCTGCCCCGCGGCCATGTGGCCCCTGTAGGGGTCGGAGGCGGGCTTGAGCACGTTAACTACGAGTGCGTCGCATCCGCGGTAGTTGCCGCTCATCCCCTTGTAGTATTCGGTGTCGCCCGTGTACCCTATCTCCACCTTCCCGGTTTTCAGCCTGAAGCCGAAGGCGTCCGGCGAATCGTGCACCGCCTTTATGCATTCGATTGAGAAGCCCCCCTTTTTCGCCCTGAAGGATTTTTTGAAGCCGTCCTGCGCGGAATGGACCTCCTCGCAGAGGGACTGGTGGAACATGTCCACGCCCCTGTCGCCCTTCTCGTTCCCCTCGATTACGCATTTGGAGCCTATCAATATGCCCTTTTTCTTCAGCCCGAACTGGCTCATCCCCTCCACCATGAGGGACGCGTCGTTGCAGTGGTCTATGTGGTTGTGGGTCACGATGACGGCGTCCAGCTTCAGGGGGTCCTGCCCGTTCCTGATGCCGTCGGTGAGCGCGCCCGGGCCCGGGTCCACATGGATGTTCGGGGGGCCGTTTATGCGGAAGCCGCCGGTGCTGCGGAGCCTCCGCAGGAGGTTTATCCTCCCTCCGCCGGTCCCTATGAAAAAGAGCTCCATGTGCAAAAAAAGGAAGGGAGATTATTTAACTATTTGGAAATGGCGAGGCACGCTTTACAAATTTGGTTGGCGGATGGCTCGCCGCATATTCCGCATGCATTTATTTGGAGTTTTTCCTCCGGGATTGTCTTGCGTATTGCGTTTTGGATTGTATGGCCACTCGCCGCGATTCTTAGTTTGGTGCCCGGATATGCCTCCTCCATCAGGTTCAGCTGATGGCGGATAAATCTGCGGATTGCGTGCTGGACGTAGGGGCAGCAGCACGCGCCTTCCCCGTAATCGTAGCCGTGGAGGAACGCGTAGGTTGCGACCTCCTTTTCGGAGAGGGTTGCGAACGGCTTGATGCGCTGGATGAGTGATTTGCTCTGCACCAAAGGCTCCTCCATTCTCGCGAAGCGGAGGGGTTCATTCCTTACTACATTCAGCAAAACTGTTTGAGCGGTATCATCCAGATTATGGGCGATTATTAGTTTGGATGCGCCGAGCTTTCGGGCTTTGGAGTTGAGGAGGCGGCGGCGGAGGACTGCGCACACGGAGCAGTTCGCCTTCTCCTCTTTGGAAAGGGAATCAAGAGTGACCCCCTCTTCTTTTTTGAATGTGTAAATGTAATGTTTCACCTTCAATTTTTTGCAGAACTTCTTCGCGCGGTTGATTGTGTGCCCGCGGTATCCCTTTACGCCTTCGTCTATTGTGATTGCGAAAAGCTTGAACGGAAGCGCCTCCTTAAGGTGGGAAAGGAAATGGAGCATTGAAAATGAATCCTTCCCCCCGGAGAGGGCGAGCGCTATTTTCTCGTTCTTCTGGATTAGTTTTTTGTTGCGGATTTCCAGTTTTGCCTTCTTCTCGAAATATTCCAGGAAATGCCTCTTGCAGAAGTGCCTTCCAAGGTGCGGCGCATAATATACCGGATTCCCTCCGCACTTGCACTTCTCAAATTTCCTCTGTTTGTGGAGTGCGCCCCCGGACTGCGGGGCGCCGTGCTTGAAGTAAATTATGGAAACCTCCTGCCCCTTCTTCGCAATGGAAGTTTCGGGCGAGATTTTCCCTTCTATGAATACCAATACTTCCTGGGAACATACTCCCATTTCCTGAAGGAGCTTCTGAATTGGGGTTTCAGACTTCACTTTGAGCCTCATATGCAGAATTCACCTTGGAGGAGTTTATTAAATTGAGCAAGGATTATAAATAGTTATAATTAGAATAATATTATGGAAGAAGCGCGAGAGCTTCAGCTAACTGCCCGCAGATGCACAAACCCATGCTCGGACTCAAGGATGTCCAGGGCGTTCGCCAGGTTCAAAGCCAGGATGGTTGAGAACATAGTCAGGGCGGGCATAAGCAGGGAAGATGCGCTCGAAAGGATGCGCAAAATGGGCGAATTCGAGGAGCCGAGATGCGCCATAATCGCAAGGGAAACTGGCGGCACCTGCGTTGCGCACAAGCCTGCCCTAAGGCACTGCTACGAATGGAGGCTCAAGCACTTTGAATCCGAGTCCGGGGCGATTCTTGAGGCGAGCAACTACATCAGCGTGGTGGTGTGGGAGATTTTCATTTCGAAGCTGCGCCAGGAAGGCGCAATTTTCGGGATTGAAAGCCCAAACAACATGTACAACGGCGCTTATCTCTTCCCGACTAATGCGCGGAGGATAGGCGCGTTCCTGGATAACGGGCATTACGATGCCGGGATTTGCGTGCTAAGGGGGGCAATCAGCCACGCGGTGATGGCAAGGGCGCTTGGGCTGGATGTCCTTTATGTGCGCGCGAAGAGGCACGGGGCTAGGATTGAATTTGAGCCATTGTGCGACCTTGAGAGGATAAGGGGCAAAAGGACACTCGTGATAGAAGATGATTTGGTCACAGGAAGGACGATTAGAAAAGTGGTTTCAGAACTGCGCGGGTTCGTGCCTGCGGCGATTGATATAGGGCTTTTCAGCAACATCAATCCGCGTGTGGGCGAAACGTTCATGGGCTACAGGGTTGCATATGACAGTCATAAAGTGATGTACGGGGAAAGAGGCAGGCATTGCGATTCTGAAACGGAGTACGCCGCCATCGTGCGCCTCCTGGACGGGCTGAGGCAGTAGCTTTTATTTTTTCCCTTCCCATTCCCCCGCATGAAAATAACTTCTGTTTTTGCAGGCGTGGCGCCGGGGAAGGCAACCGTAAGTCTTTAAAGCATCTTATTGCCTATTTCTTGCGATGGTGAGAAGAAATGAAGCTTGAGGAGATAAAGCGCATACTCTCAAAAAACAAGGAAACCGTTGCGGAGAAGTACGACGTGCGGGAGATGGGGATATTCGGCTCATACGCCCGCGGCGAGCAGAAAAAGGGGAGCGACATAGACATACTGGTTGAGTTCGGGGAGCCTCCGGGCCTGCTGGGGTTCATAGCCCTGGAAAAGCACCTTGAGAAGCTGCTGGGCGGCAAGGTTGACCTTGTGAGGAAGAAGGCGCTGCGCAGGGAACTTAGGGATTCCATCCTGGCAGAGGCGGTCTACATATGAAGAGGGATTACAGGATTTTCGTCCGGGATATCGTGGACTCCATCGGGAAGATTGAGGAATTCACCAGGGGCAAAAGCTATGATGATTTCACGGAAGACGACATGCTTTCAAGCGCCGTGGTAAGGAAGCTTGAGATAATCGGCGAGGCTTCCAAAAACATCCCGGAAAGCGTTAAGGGGAAGCACAAGGGCGTGCCGTGGAAGGAAATGGCGCGCATAAGGGACAAGCTCATCCACTGGTATTTTGGGATTGATTACGAGATCGTGTGGAAGGTCGTAAAGGAGGAGCTTCCTCAGATAAAGCCCATGATAGAAGGGATGCTGAAAAAGGAATAGCTGGCGTTCCGGGGCAGAGGTTCAGCTTTTATTTTTTCCCTTCCCATTCTCCCGCATGAAAATAACTTCTGTTTTTGCAAGGGAGGTGCTGGATTCGCGCGGGAATCCCACGGTGCAGGTGGATGTGCGCGCGGGGAGGGGGTTCGGGCGCGGGACGGCGCCTTCGGGCGCTTCCACCGGGATACACGAGGCGGTGGAACTGAGGGACGGCGGGCCCAGGTACGGGGGGAAGGGCGTCCTTAAGGCGGTGGAGAATGTGAACATGCATATTTCTCCCGCACTGATTGGGATGAACACTAATCAAAAGAAAATAGATGCGAAGATGATTGGGCTGGACGGAACTCCTAATAAGGAGAAATTGGGCGCGAACGCGATTGTGGCTGTTTCCATGGCGGTTATGCGGGCCGCGGCGAACGGGAAGAAGAAGGAAGTATATGAATACCTGGGCGGGAAGACGCTCCCGATGCCCATGTTTAACGTGATAAACGGGGGGAAGCACGCGGGCGGGGAGCTCGCGATACAGGAGTTCATGATCATTCCGGCGCATGCGCCCTCCTTCAGGGAGGGGCTGAGGTATGCGGCGGAAACATACCACGCGCTGAAGAAGGTGCTGGAGAGGAAATACGGGAAGAGCGCGGCAAATGTGGGGGACGAGGGCGGGTTTGCGCCGCCCATCAGGGAGACGCGGGAGGCGCTGGAGGCGCTGGTTTCAGCGATTGGGGAGGCCGGGTATTCCAAGGAGATGCGGATAGGGATGGATTGTGCATCCTCTTCCTTCTATTCAAATGGGAAATATGCGATAGACGGGAAGAGCCTGGATGCGGGCGGGCTGATAGACCATCTGGGCGAGGCCATTTCCCCTTACCCGGTAATCAGCGTGGAGGACCCGATGGACGAGGAGGATTTTGGAGGGTTCGCCGAGTTTACGAAAAAGCACGGGGCGAGGATGCAGGTGGTGGGCGACGATTTGCTCTGCACTAATGTTGCGAGGATGAAAACCGCGATAAGGAATAAATGCTGCAATTCGCTTCTTCTTAAGATCAATCAAATCGGCACTGTTACGGAGGCGATTGCAGCCGCGAAGCTTGCGAAAAAGGCGGGTTGGAAGGTGGTGGTGAGCCACCGCTCAGGGGAAACCGAGGACGATTTCATAGCGGATTTCACGGTCGGGATAGATGCGGGGCAAATCAAAACAGGGGCTCCTGCAAGAGGCGAAAGGACTTCCAAGTATAACCAATTGTTGAGGATAGAGGAGAAGGTGGGGAACACTTACGCGAAGGTATTCAAATGAGCTGGAGCACGGGTTTGGGCGCCTGGTTCGGGGAGCTCATTCTTTTCTTCGGGGTGTTTGCGCTCATCGCATCCGGGGAGTGGCTGCTCGCGGGCATGGGGGCCATGATGATATTCCTTTTCGAGGGGCTTGCGATAGCGGAGAGGCCGGACGAGAAGGAGTCGAGGGAGCTGAGGGAGTTCCCGGCAACCGCAATCAAGAACCTGGCCTTCCCCGCCCTGTGGCTCGCGCTTTTCCTCATCGGAGAGAACTCGTTCATACTCGCGTTCGCGGTGGCAACTGGGGTGAAGGCGATAGCGATGAATTCGAGGCTGATCGCGAAATCCCTCATCCACAGCCCGGGCTGAGGGGAAACAACCCTTGTGACATTCCCCGCCCTGAAGGGCACGGATTTCTCGACATTCTGCTGACACACAAGATTTTAAATTGTTTCAGGGGATAGAATAGTCCAGAACGCTCATTAGGTGCATTTATGGCTATAGAGGTTTGCGTAAGGTGCGGTGCGAGGACGGTCAAGACCGATAAGTGCGGGTACTGCGGCAGGCTGCTATGCGTCAGCTGCATAAAGAGCAGCAAGAAGCCTTCGAAGACCGAGAAGCTCTGCATCTGCAAGGACTGCTGGAGCAAGATGGGCAAGAGGGCGGAATACAAGCGGGTAGGCGCAAGGCCAGAGAGGGAGGAATACTAGGCCTTCTTCACCCTTATCCTTATTTCCCTCCCGTCTATTTCCCAGCTCTTTTCCTTTTCCGGCAGCGGCCCGAAGGAGAGCTCCTTCGCATTGGTGGAGGCGGCGATGCGCTCCGAGTGCCTCCCTATTATCTCGGAAAGCTCCGGCTCCGCGTCTATGGTGACCAGGACCAGGTCCTTTTCCACAAGGTTGAGCTCCTTCCTCAGCATCTGCACCCTGCGGACGACCTCGTTCCTCATCGCCTCCTCGTAAAGGTCCTGCCTTATCTCGGAATCAAGGAAAATCTTCCCTGCCGGGATTTCCGCTGAAGGGAACTGCCTGTCCTCCTCGCCGGCGGATATGCTTTTCACATTCAGGAGGCGGGCGAGTATCGGGGCAAGCCGGCCCACCGCCTCCGCGGCCTCGTGTGAGGAGGTCCTGACATACGCCTCGGAGAGGGGCCAGCGCAGCTTCACGCCCGATTTCTGCCTCAGCTCAAGGAAGGGCGGGAGCAGCTCCCTGGCGATTTCGAACTGCCTCTCCAGCACCGGATCGATCATTGACGGGTCTGCGTCAGGGATGCGGTGCAGGGAGATGCTCGGCTCCCCCTCGAATTTCATGAAGAAGCCCCTGTAGATGTGCTCGGATACGAACGGGCATATGGGGGAGAGCATCTTCAGGGCCCCGAAGACCGATTCGTAGAGGGCATAGAGCGCGCCCTCGCCGCCTCCGCGGGAGACCCTCTCCTTGGCAACTTTCATGTAGAACTTGCTGAGGTCTTCCACAACGAAGGACTTGAGCGCCTTCACGGCCCTGCTCATCTCGTATGCCTCGAAAGCGTTGTTGTATTCCCTCAGGGTGGAGTGCAGGCGGGAAAGCAGCCAGCTGTCCTCGGGGGAAAGCTCGGCCGGGGGCGCCTTCCCGGGATGGAAGCGGGTGAGGTACACGTAAAGGTTCATGAGCACGTCAAGCGTCCCGTGCGCCTCCTTTATCTCGTTCCAGCTGAACTTCTGCTCCTCCCAGAGGGTGCTTGAGAGCCCCCAGAGCCGGAACGCGTCAGCGCCGCCCTTCTCGAGTATCTCCTCGAGCGGGACGAAGTTGCCGATGGACTTGCTCATCTTCTCCCCGTGCTCGTCCACGAAGAAGCCGTGCATCACCACCCTCCTGTACGGGGAGCGGCCGTCCTTCACGATGCCGGAGCCGAGCAGGGAATAGAACCAGCCCCTTATCTGGTCCTGGCCCTCGAGGATCGCGTCCGCCTGCCCGTAGGCCTTCCTCTCTTCGGGCGTGAGGGACGCCCATATCGCGTTCCCGGAATCGAACCAGACGTCCAGCACGTCCTTCACGCGCTCCATTTCCGCGCCGCAGTCGCACTTGAACGTGAATTTGTCTATGTAGGGGCGGTGCAGCTCCTTTATCCCCTTGAGCTCGGACGCGTCTGCGAGCACTTTTATTGTCCCGCAGGGCCCGCATTTCCATATCGGGAGGGGGATGCCCCAGTACCTCTGCCTGGAGATGCACCAGTCCGGGGCGTTTGTGACGAATTCCCGGAAACGCTCCTGCGCAAAAGAGGGGTGCCATTCCGTGTTGTCTATCTCCGCAAGCATCGCCTCCTTCATCTTGGAGACCTCTATGAACCACTGGTTTGTGGTGAGGAATATGAGCGGCGTCTTGCACCTCCAGCAATGGGGGTAGCGGTGCTTTATCCTGGATTCGTGGAGGAGCGCCCCCCTCTCGTTGAGGATGTTGATTATGTCCGGGTTGGCTGCGCGCACGTTCCTCCCCTGAAGCTGGCCTGCCTCAGCGGTGTAATTGCCCGCCCCGTCCACCGGCGAGAACGCCTCTATGCCGAACCTCTTCCCTATTATGAAGTCCTCGGGCCCGTGGCCAGGGGCGCAGTGCACCAGCCCGGAGCCGTCCTCGAGCGTGACGAACTCGTCGCTGAGCACCACCTTCCTGTCGAATTCCTTCCCGATCACGTCTTCGAACGGGTGCTCGTACTGCAGGCCGTTGAGCTTCTTCCCTATGAACTCCTCCATCACGGTGCCGCTCATGTTGAGCAGGCCGAGGAGATGGTCCATCCTGTCCTTCGCGGCTATCCAGACCTCGTCGCCGACCTTCATCCTCACATAAGGGAGGTTGGGGTGCGCCATCACCGCCATGTTGGATGCGAGCGTCCAGGGGGTTGTCGTCCATATCACAAGGAACTCGTTGTCCCTGCCCTTCACGCGGAACTTGACGTATATGCTCGGGTCGGTCTCCTCCCCGTACTCCAGCTCGTAGTTCGCCATCGTGGTCTCGCAGCGGTAGCAGAGCGGGAGCACGTATACGCCCTCCTTGAGGAGGCCCTTCTCATGCGCCTTCGCGATTGTCGCCCACGAGGATTCTATGTAGGAATCCTTATATGTGAGGTATGGGCTCTCCCAGTCCATCCACACGCCGAGGGACCTGAACTGCCCCTCCATCACGCCCACGTATTTGGTGGCGAACTGCTTGCAGCTCTTTATGAAATCCTCTATCCCCCTCTCCTCTATCTCCTGCTTGTTCTTTATCCCCATCTCCCTCTCGACCTTGACCTCGATGGGCAGGCCGTGGGTGTCGTAGCCGGGCTGCACGCGGACGTTCCTCCCCTTGCCCCGCCAGTACCTGCAGAGCGCGTCCTTCGCGCACTTGTTCCATCCGGTGCCGGGGTGGATCTGCCCGGTCGCATACGGGGGTCCGTCGCAGAAGTAATAGGGCTCGCCCGGGAACCTGCTCTCCTTCACCTTGCGGTATGTGCCGTCCTTCTCCCAGAACGTGAGAATGCCTGATTCTACCTTTTTGTGGTCGTACATCCCTTCACCTTTTTGCGCCTCACTGTGCGGGCTGGCCCTCCTTCTTCTCCGGGGGCTGGCCCTTCCTGAAAAGGCTGGAGCGCAGGGGCCCGAGCAGGGACAGGAGAAGCACCGCGGAAACCGGTATCGCGACGGTCGGCAGTATCATCGTGCCAAGCCCGGTTTTCAGGGAGGCCACGAAAAGCGCGAGCATCAGTATCAGCGCGGCGTGCAGCGGCTTCAGGCCGACGTCCCCGCCCTTCAGGGAAATTAGGTAGCCGAGGACGGCGGACGAGAGCAGCGCGAGGAAGGAGTAGGCGGGGCTCTCCCCGAGCCTGAACAGGTTCAGGAATATTGCCGCCGCGGTGAATATGAGGCAGAGGAAGAACGCGAACACCGCCTCTCGCTGCTTGTGGTCCATGCTTCCACTCAGAATACCTTCTCCCCTACGTATACCTTTATCCCTTCGGGGGTTATCTTGTACGGGACCTTGTCCCTGACGTGGTCTGTGCCCCTCATCTTGTAGACCTCGACCGCCTTTATCCTGGTCTCCGCCTTCCCGAGGTTGTACAGGTTGATTATCCCGTCCATCACGAAATGCTCTATCTCGAAGCCGGTGGACGCGAGGTCCTGCGCAGGCGCCTCCACTGTCATGAGCGCGGTGCAGTCGAGGTTCCTGAGCAGGGAGAAGAACTCGAAGATGGTCTGCCTGTAGTCGCTTATGTCCTTGAAGGACATCCTTATCATCGTGGCGGAGTCTATGACCGCGCGCTTCACGTCGTTCTTGGTTATGCTTTCCTCCAGGAGCTCCGCGACCGTGTCGAGGTCGAGCTTGTCCGGCTTCACTATCTCCAGGCTCCCGTCCTTGACCAACTTGTCCATGTCCTTGAAGCCGGTGAACGCGTTGGACACGTTAGCGAGGAAGTCCTCGGGCGTCTCCTCGAGGGAGATGTAGAGCCCGCTCTCGCCCATCTGTGCGCCCCTGTAAAGGTATTCGAAGCAGAAGGACGACTTGCCAGCCCCGGGCCCACCGTAAACCGCTACGTGCCTGTGCAGCGGTATGCCGCCTTTTAGGACCTCGTCCATGCCCGCAATCCCGGTCTTTACCCTGTCCATCATGATCACTTCTACCGTATTCGAGTGGAAATGTTTTAATTACTGTGTCCTGTAAACCAATACGGGGCCTTTTATGGATGGAGAACTGCTTCCCTGGACAGAGAAATACCGCCCGAAGAGGCTCAAGGATGTCGCGGGCCAGGAGAACAACATCGACACGCTGGGGGCGTTCGCAAGGAAGAAGGACATGCCTAACCTGCTGTTTGCCGGGCCTCCCGGGGTGGGGAAGACCACCGCGACGCTCGCGCTTGCGCATGAGATGTACGGGAATGAGCTGGACGGGAAGATTTTGGAGCTGAACGCGAGCGATGAGAGGGGCATCGACATAGTGAGGGGAAAGATAAAGGATTTCGCGAGGAGCGTCTCTCTGCGGGACATCCCCTTCAAAATAGTGTTCCTGGACGAGGCGGACGCCTTGACCCCGGAGGCGCAGCACGCGCTCCGCAGGACGATGGAGGTCTACTCCGGGCAGACCAGGTTCATCCTTTCCTGCAACTATTCCTCCAAAATAATAGAGCCGATACAGAGCCGGTGCGCCATTTTCAGGTTCGTCCCGCTGAAGGAGGCGGATGTCCGCAGGATGCTGGATAAGATTTCCGGGAGCGAGGGGCTGGAGGTCGGGAAGGACGCCTATGACGCCATATTCTATGTCTCGGACGGGGACATGAGGAAGGCGGTGAACACCCTGCAGGGCGCCTCCATACACTCCAAAAAGATAACCGCGGAGACCGTGTACAAGATTTCGAGCAGGGCCCGCCCGAAGGAGATAAGGGAGATGGCGGAGCACGCCCTGAAGGGCGAGTTCATGCGCGCGCGGGAGAAGCTGAACGTGCTGATGATGGAGTACGGGCTCTCGGGCGAGGACGTCATCCTGCAGCTTTACAGGGAGGTTGCGAACCTGGACATCCCGGAAAAAAGGAAGGTGCACCTGGTGGACCGCATAGGGGAGTACAACTTCAGGCTGGTGGAGGGTGCGAACGAGAGGATCCAGGTGGAGGCCCTTTTGGCCCAGCTGGGGATTGCGGGGAAGGAATGAATATTCTGGCTACTTTTGCATAAGGAGTGCGTTCAAAGCGTTGTAAAGGGAAGTGGTTTGGTTTCAGCCCCGATATATGGGGCTCGGGGCGAAGAGGGTTTGCCCTCCCCGCGTTTTAGGGAGTGCTCCCACCGGGATTTGAACCCGGGCCACTGGCTTGAAAGGCCAGCATCCTTGACCGGTCTAGACGATAGGAGCGATTGTTCTGGTTTTTCGACCAGCGGAATATTAGAAGGCGCAATACATTTTTAATAAACTACTCTGCGCGGGAGGGGGTCAGAAATATGGAAAAATGGGGGGATTCGGTCGACGCCCCGATATATGGGGCGGAGAACGAATGGGGTGTCCCTCCCCGCGGTTCGGGTCTAGACGATAGGAGCTTGTTATCTGATTAGTAATAAGGGCGTGTATCTATTTTTATAGCTAACTTCTGAATTCGCATTATGGAAAAGCCATACCAGGTTCTTTATCCGATGAGGGTGGTGCTCATAACCTCCAAATCAGGCGGGAAGGAGAACGTGATGGCGGCGGCATGGTGCTTCCCGCTCTCGGCCGAGCCGCCTCTTTTCGGGGTTTCGGTGGCCAAGAAGAGGTTCTCTTACGGGCTGATACGGGAGGGGAAGGCGTTCGGGATAAACATTGTCGGGAAGGAGATGGAGAAGGGGGCCCTGGGCGCGGGCAGGGGAAGCGGAAGGGGGAAGGACAAGTTCACGGAGCTGGGGATGGGGAAAGAATACGGGAAATTGGGGATTCCGCTCCTGAAGGATTCCCAGGCGAGCATCGAATGCAGGCTGGTGCAGGAGATTGAGACCGGCGACCATGTGCTATTTGTGGGCGAGGCGGTGAATGTGGTGAGGAGAAAGGCGGGGAAGGGGCTCT
>JAKQHW010000023.1 GCA_029557835.1 Microcaldota archaeon | reverse complement strand
GAGAAGGCGGTGGAGGCGCTGAAGAATGCGAAAGGGGATCTGGCCGAAGCGATCCTCTCATTGAGCGGCTAATCAATCCCCGCCCATCCACAATAAATTATAAACCGTTTCCCACAAATTACTTTTATGAAACAAAGAATTTTATCCGCCTCAGAGCCACCCATCGCGGCAAGGCGGGATTTCCAAACCCTTCTTAGGCACAGGGAGCTCCAGCTCTCCGGCTTGGAGAGAACATACTGGAAGATAATCGGCAACGGCCCAATCGGAGGCAAGGCGGAGATGCTGCTCAGGTCCACATGGGCGATAGAGAGGGCGGGCTTCACTGTCCTGCCCAGGACTGTCCTCGCCATGGACGTGTGCCAGCAGCTTCCGAAGCAGATTGAGTCATTTTTTAAATGGCTTGAACGTGCACGCAAGAGCGCGATTGTCAAGAAGGCAACAGAAATATTTCCATTCGCCGAACACCTGCACCTTCCGGGATTTATGGTCGTGCGTTCTTCTGCGCATGGAGACTCAGCAGGGACCGGCGCGTATAGAACGTTAAAGATAGAGGACGGCGCGTATGGAACGTTCGATGTAGATGCGCCTGAAAATCCGGGAAAATCCACGTTCCCCTCGCTTCTGGAAGCCATATCCGGAGTGCTGCAAAGCCACGATTCCGAAAAGGCGAGGTTCTTCAGGGAAAGGTGCGGCCTTCCGGAAGGGATTGCGGTGATTATTGAGCCGAATTTTTTTGATTTGAATGCCATTGGCCGTTCTCACAATATCAAGCAATACGCGCAAAGAAGGCGATTTAACCTTGGAGGGATTGCATACACTTCTGCGAATAGCGCGGGGGCATGCGTCGTGGGTGCCCAGTCCGCATACCAATACGTCCCTGTCCACCATCACGAATATGCATGGTATACATGGAGGGGCATCTCCATCTTCCACCCGGAAGGCGATTTCCGGATATATCCGTTCCGGGAGGACAGGAATCTTCATCTGGTGCCATGTGCCCCAACCAAATCAGATGTGCGCCTTTTCCTCAGGCTTTCCAAAATGCTGAAGAAGCTTGAGTCGCTGGTAGGCCCAAGCTATGTGGAGTGGGTAGCTTCCCCTGACGATAGCAGATTGGGGTTTGGCCTTGCAATAGTCCAGATTGACCCAATGGAACCCGGGAGCATACTCCAGCTCGGCAAAAAGAAAGACACCCTCTTGCGCAGCGGCGTGGTCTGTTTCCGCGACCTCAGCGAGAAATTCAGCGGGTTAGTTGTTGCCCACAATGCCGGCGGGCTCACAAAACTCATGGATATCCTCAAGGACCGTGCCGAGTATCTGCTGTTTTTTCCGCACCTGGAATTGAGCGCTTGTCCGAGTACTGAACGGGAAAAACGGAGTCAAAAACTGAGTCTAGTGAAGGCCTTGGTGGCCGGTAGGAAAATAAAGGCAGACATCCACTTTTTTCCGCATATGAAATCCCATGGCCTGTCCGCAGACTCCTTCTCCTGGGATAATTGGCATTGCGGGGAATTGTTTCATAAAACCGGTTTCTTCCACTACGCTATCCGCGACACCCCCAACTCTTTCAACATGGGACCGCTGAAGCGGTTCAGGCGCAAGGGCGCCTCCGGCGATTTTGACATATACGACGTCCCCATCATTGTAAAACATCTACTGGCGGAGCAGGTAATATCCATCGAGATTGTTCCTCCGGAAAGTTCGGCTTCCGCCAAATGAAAATAACATCGTTTATATTCCTTGCATTTCCTACATCTACCCATGGAATGGAAAAACACATTTGCGGTTTTTGCGCTGCTGCTTCTTTTTGCGGGCTGCATAGGCAGCGAAGAGGTCTTCCCGAAGAGCTCAGGCTCCGGGACAAGTGCGGGCTACTATCCCGGTGCCCCCGCGCCTTCCTACGCGGAAATGGGCTACGACTCTTCCTACTACGGAGGGGAAAGCCGGATGGTGATCCAGACCGGCTCCCTTTCCCTGAAGGTCCAGGAGGGCACTTTGGAGGAGAAGGTTGCCGCGGCGCGCGGCTTCGTTTCCGATGTCCGCGGAACCTATTCCGGCCTTTCTTACTATGAATCCGACACACAAAAAACATATCACCTTACCGTGAAGGTGCCCCCGGCAAAATTCGACGAGTTCGTTGCGAAGCTCAAAACAATAGGGGAAATCAAGTCCATGGACACCTCACTGGAGGACGTGACCGAGCAGTACACAGACCTCAACACCCGCATCTCCAACCTTGAATCCGAGCTCTCCCGCCTGAATGCGCTTTATGAGCGCGCCGAAAACGTGGAGGACGTCCTTCTGATAGAGCGCGAGGTCACCCGCGTCCAGACCAATCTCGACATCTACAATCAGCAGAAGCTGGATTTGGAGAGGCGCTCCGCGATGAGCACTATACAGGTGCGCATATTCGAGGAGAAGCCCGCAATCCAGACCGGGCTGTTCCTGCCCCTTGAGCAGCTGCTCGCAATCTTCTTCGGCGCGTTCTCCTTCGCGATAATGCTGCTCGTTGGCGCAGTGGGCTTCCTCCTGCCCCCGCTCATAGTTGTCTGGGCAATCTGGAGGGTTTGGAAGGCGCTCAAGAAATAGCCCTTCCATAATCTATTTTTATTTCTTTTCTGCCTATCCACACACATGGACGCCATAACAAATACGGAACTCAGGCTGCCGCTCCTCCACCGCGGAAAAGTGCGGGACGTGTACTCCTTCGGGGACAGCATACTGCTGGTCGCGACCGACCGCGTGAGCGCCTTCGACGTCGTGTTCAACGAGGGCGTGCCGCACAAGGGCGAAGTGCTCAACATGCTCTCCGCATTCTGGTTCAACAAGACGAAGGACATAATAGACAACCATATGCTCACCCTGGAAATGCCCGAAGGCCTGCCGCCCTACCTTAATGGAAGGGGGATGATTGTGAAAAAGGCAACCCCGATGAAGATAGAGGTGATAGTGCGCGGCTACCTCACCGGCTCGGGCCTAAAGGACTACCAGAAAACCGGGAAGGTGTGCGGAATAGAACTGCCCCCCGGCCTGAAGAACGGGAGCAGGCTGCCAGAGCCCATCTTCACCCCCTCCACCAAGGCGGAAAAGGGCCACGACATTAACATAACCCTCAACGAGGCCAACAAGATTGTGGGCGCGGAGGCGGCCTCATACATCCGCGACAAGGCAATTGAACTATACAGGTTCGGCCATTCCCACCTATGGGAAAAGGGCTTCGTGCTCGCGGACACAAAATTCGAGTTCGGCGTCTTCAACGAAGAGATAATCCTGATAGACGAATGCATGACGCCCGACTCCTCCAGGTATTGGGACAGGGCGGAATACGAAAAGGGCAATCTCGTCTCCTCGGACAAGCAATATTTGAGGGACTACCTCGAAACCCTGGACTGGGGCAAGAGCCCGCCTCCCCCCGCCCTCCCAAAAGAGGTTGTGCAGGAGCTCAGCAGGCGCTACCTGGATGCGTATTCCCGCATAACCGGGCATAAATTAATATAGTTCCTCATAGGCAGTAATACGGTGAAAATATGCCCGCAATCCAGGCTGAACGCCCGGCAGTAAGCGAAACGGCGCAGAGAAGGGAAAGATTGGATTCGATTCTTTACGGTTTTGGGATAGACGCCCAGCTGGTGCACAGGAAACTTCTGGAGCTGAACATGCTCCCCATCGGCGCCGGCTTGTATACGGGGGGCCTTGCCACGGTTTCGCAGGATTCCACCCCGGACGAGGTTGCATATGCGCTCGCTGCATGGCTATACAATTCCCGCATCGGCACCCAAACCGGGGGCGGCCGCGGGCTGGACGGGCTTTGCGAAAGCGAAATGAGATTCGCAAGCGCGGTCACGGAAATTTTCCGTGGCTCGTATTATACTGAGGGCGGCATGCGCGTAAATCGGCCCGCGCAAAGAATTTTTGACGAAATCTCATCTGAACACAACCTCACCAAGCTCCGGGAGGCGTCCTTTTTCCAGAGATGGGCGACTGAAAGGGGCGTGAGCCAGGAGCTCACCGACCAGGTAGGCTCCCTCCTCTTCGGCGCCTCCTGGGAATATGGGAGGATCACTGGCTCGGCCCTCAGCATGCAGCCAGACGGAACATACTATTTCAAGACACAGGACGCGATAGACCTGAGGCAGGCGGTCGCCGCCCTTTCCGCATCCCCAGCCACCGAGTTCGCGGCTTCGTCCGTGCCGGTCAGGATGGGCGCCCCCCCGGAGGAGCTCCCAGCAGAGGAGCAGTTCCGCAGGTTCTATTCCATAGGCAAGTCCCGGATGTTCAGCTCAAACGTTGAATATTTCTTCAGGGACGAGGCGAGGGACTACCGAAGGAAGCACAGGGCGGACGGCACCTCCCTGGACCAGGACACCCTTACGGAGGCGACCGCATTCTACCTCTGGGCGATTGGAAGCGACACCGGCTCGCCCCGCCTGTCTTCAGATGAGATGGAGAGGATAGGCAGGGAAAAATACGGCGATGTCTGGGAATTCGGGCAGCTCATCGGCAAAAACCTCAGCTATTCGGCATCCGGAAGGAATGCTGGGAAGTATGTCTTCATTGACGCGGACAACGTAAAGGCGGCAAGGGACGGATTCTCCTCGCTCCCTGTCCCCAAGCCCCCTGGGGCCGCGGCAGCGGAAACCAGGGTGGCCGCCGCAACCGAAGAAACCGCAACAGGCCTCTCGGCCCTTGCGCAGGGCGCGGGCGTCTCAGAGGCATTCCTCAGGGAAGCGGCAAGGAGGATGAGGGCCGGGGAGCGGCTCATGATTGCGTTCGATTCATCCACCGCGGAGGGCACATACCGCACGGTCCGCCTCCCGGACGGAAGGACCGGGCTGTATTACGGAGGCGGCCCGGGGGAGCACGACAACAACGCCCTCCTCCTCGCGGCGCAGAGGGCCCGCGACCTTGCCTGAACAGGACAAAACCCATTTTTCCTTTTCATTCCTTCAGGGCTTCCCTCGCCCTCCAGAAGGATTCAACCATCTCGGGCATGTGCCTCTCCATGCTATCCACCACCATGGCCATCCTGCCATGAAGCATAAACATTATCCCGCCGGTCCCATGCGTTTCCAGCCGCTCGTCCAGTTCCGCATAAAGGAGCAATGAGAGGTAATACTGCTCGTAGACAGGGACGCTCTTCTCCACCAGCTCTTCCTCCCCACCGTTCTTGATGAGGCCGAAGGACCTTCCCCCGCTTATCATCCCCAATATCCCCTTCACGTGCGCCTCGTCAAGCGCAGAATATGCTATTGCCTTCCCCAGCAGGCCGGGCTCGGGCCTCAGCCAAACGCTGCCCGAAACCGCCCAATCCCTTAGCGCCGCCGCGCACCCGGGATTTCCGTTTTCCGCAAGCTTTGAGACAAGCGAATCCCTCTCCAGCCTCTCTTTTTCGCTGAGGGATTTTCTCCCCATGAACTTCCTCGCCTTGCGGATGGCCCGGCGTGTTTCGAATTTGGCCACCATCTTCCCCAGGAGCCCCCCGTCCCTTTGAGCATTCATCCCCAATCCACCTATTCCATCCCCTGCGCCCGCAACGCCTCAAGCTCCTCCCTCAGCTTCTGCGCCGCCTTGGTGTAGACCATGTTTATCTTAACCGCTTTTGTGGGGACGTCCCCGACCATACCGTCAATCTTCCTCCCCTCCTCGGCCCTCATGTCCGCGCCCAGCGCCTCGTCCGCCCAGAAATTCACCATCCTTATGCAGTTCGTGTCCCCGAGCGCCGCGCAAATAAGCCCGTAGTGCTTGCTTCCGGCCATTGTGTCAAGCATCACCCTCTCCTCCATGCGCATCGCGCCCTGCATCTTTGCCATGAACTCCCTGATTATCCTTCCCACCATCTCCTTGTTCCTTTCGCAAAGCATCCGTATCGCAAGCCCGGACTCAACCGGGTCGTAATCCTGGTACTTCGCAAGGACGATTATGGAAGCAAGCGCATCTGTCCCGGACATGCTGTCCATTAGCATATGGTTCTTCCTGACCCATTTTATCGATTCGTTGACCGCCCTTGCCTGCGCCTCATCAGCAGGCGGCCTAATCGCCGCCCCCCTAAGCACAGAAAGATGCCCCTCCGCCTCTTTCTCCACCCTCCGCTTAGCCTCGGCTAGGGCCCTTTCCGGCTGCATCGGCTTCCTGAGCAGGCTCTCAAGGCGCCTGCCTTGCGGGGTATTCATGTGTATATTTATGTTAAAAGATGTATTTAAACCTATCGGAAAGGCAAAAATTCAGCCAACAATCCCTTCAAGGATTTCCGCAGCCCTTTCCATCTCCAGCGCCTTCCCAAGGAACATCTGGCTTTGGCTCGCCCGTATCTCCTTCCCGCGCCTCACCGCCTCCCTCGCCATCCCCAGCACCTCGGGATTGCCTTTGGAAATTGCGCGCTTTGCGGCCATCGATGCCCTTATTGACAGCATTTCGTTTTCCGAGCCAAGCATGCCCAGCACCTCACGGAAGGCGGAAGGGCTGCCAATTTCCCCCAGCGCCCAAACCGAGAGGTCCCGCACGAGGTTCCTCTCCGCCCGGTCCATAATCTCGAACCTGTCCGCATACCCGTTCGCCTCCTCTATCGGGTTTTCAGACAGGTCTATTTTCATCATAACCTCGGCAGGTATGAGCATCTCCACGGTCGGCCTCCTGAACTGCGCCCCGTTCGCCTCCAGCGCCTCCACCGCCCTCCTTTCGGTGAGGCTCCTGAACTGGGACTGCCTCAGTTCGCACCTTTCCTTTATGCCCCGGCTCCAGCCCTCCCTGGCAAGCTCGGTTAGCCTGCCCACAACGCCATCCCCGCCAGCATGCGCGGACGCCCAAATCCCCGCCCTGAGCACGTTCCAGTCAGAGGACTCCATCATCCCCAGGAGCCCTTCCGAGACATCCGAATCCTTGCGCGCCGCATCCCCCCTGCAAACCATCTTCAGGCATTTGGAGGCGGCGGTCTCGACCCGGCCCCCCGAATAAACGAGCCCGGCAAGCGGAACAACCGCGGGAACCCCAATCTTCACGAGGGTCTTCGCCGCCGCTGCCTCCACGTCCTTCCATCCGTTCGGGCTTTCCCTTCCTATTTTCTCCTGCAAACCCCTGTCCCTGAGCAATGTTGCGAGCGACGGCACCGCATCCGCCCCAATCTCCGCAAGCCTCCTCTGCGCCTTGTCCTCCAATATGCGCAGCGTGAGCGCTGCCGCCTTCTGGGAATCGTCCCCCCCGAATATGCTGGTGAGGAAGGTGGACTTTCTTGGGCGCTCCGCGCCCCCTCCCGTCCCCTCACCGGGTTTCCTGAATTGCATGGTTATTTTGTGTATATAAGTGTATTTAAATGTTTTGCTTTCCTTCGGAACACAAAAACTGAAAAGAATGAAAAACCAAAAAAGAAAAATGGATTCACTTGTGCTTGGGGCCGGGCCTCTGCGCCTTCCTTCCCCATGCGCGCAGCCCCCGCGCCTTCCTGCCTCTGGAAGTCAGCCCCCTGAAGGACCTTCCTTTCGGGAGCCCTAGCTTGGCCTGGGGCACGCTCTGGTCCACGAGTATCACTTCGAAGAACTTGTGCATCCCGTCCTCACCCACGAAATAGGAGTTGAGCACCTCCATGTTCCTGTAAACCCGGTTCGCCCTCTGTTCCGCAATCGCCTGGTGCGAGGCCCTCGGCTGCACAAAAACGTACATGTGCCCCGGCTTCCTCCCCATGCGCACGGTGGGCCTCCTTCTCCTTCCCTTGCCCATCCGGACGCGCACGACCGCATAGCCCTGCTTGGCTTTGTAACCCAGCGTCCTCGCCCTTGCGAGGTTCGAGGGCCTCTCCACGCGCTCGATTGCCGGGCCGGCCCTCCATTTCGCGAGGTTCTGCTTGTGATAATCAGTCCTCTCCTTCAGCTCCTTCTGGTAGGTTTCCCTAATATATTTGTATGCTCCCAAAAAACCACCTGCTCCGTTCAGGGAACGTGCGCGCGGCGCGTGCAGTTCGCTCCCACATCCGAAGTGGAATTAATTGTGTGCATTCGTTTTAAAAAGGTTCTTATATTAAACCAAATTCTCTATTCCCACGGTGAATGCATGAAAGCTTCCGGCGAGACGTTCGCAGCCACTTTAGAGGAAATCAAGTCCGCAGAGGCGAAGGCGGCCTCCATTAGGGAGGAAGCCAAATCCAAGGCGGAGGAGATACTCAGGAACGCGAAGAAGGACGCGGAGGCAATCCGCCTCAAGGCGGAGCAGGAAACCGTGGAGGCCGAGAACAGGTTCATTGCGGAAGGGAAAGAGGAAACCGAGAAGGAGGTCTCCAAAATCCTCGCGGACGCAAAAAAATCTGCGGACAGGGCGAAGGCCAGGACGGCCGACGCCAAGCTCATCGGTTCGCTTTACGAAGAGGTTGTCAGGCTAGAGTGAGATGATGGTAAGGCCGTTGAAGATGCAGAAGATACGGATTGCGGCCGTCAAATCCATAACCAACCCCCTTCTGCAGGACCTCCACAACCTCGGGATGGTTGAGATAAGGAGGATGTCCACGGATAAGTTCCAGACCGGCAAGACCATCCCCACCTACGACCAGGTATCTGAGCAGTGGGTGCGCCTGCGCGCGATAAAGTCCGCGCTCGGCCTCCAGGGCGGCGCATACCGGGAGATGGGCGTCGACGAGGCGATAAGGGAGGCGGAAAAGATAAACATAGAGGGCGAGGTCAGGGACGCGCAGGAGAGGATAGGGGACCTGGCCACGGAGCTGGCCTCCCTCGAGGCGAAGCTGAGGAACGCCAAAAAGCTCGCCGCGTTCGGAAACATAGACCTTTCCGCCGCGTCCTCCAACTATATCTCTATTTACGCAGGCACGGTCCCTGCCCAGAAGGCGCCGCAGCTAAGGAAAGCCCTGAGGACCTGCGAGGTGAGCATAAGGCAGGGGAAGATGGATGCAACCGCGCTGGTTCTCTGCAAGAAGGATGAGGGCGAAAGCGGGAACGTGGAGCTCACCCTTTCCAAATTCGGCTTCAACCCCATAGACATCTCAGGCTTCACAACCCCCTCCGCCACAATACGCGCGCTGGAAGGCCAGCTGTCCTCCAAAAAGGCGGAGATGGCGGAGGCGAAGAGGGCAATCGCGGAGCTCTCTTCCAAATACGGGGAATCCATAAAGACGCTCGAGCGCACGCTCGGCGCGTGGGCGGAGAGGACGCTCGCCACAAAGGATTTCGGCTTCGGCCCGGAAACCCTCCTCCTCGAGGGGTGGGTAAAGGCCAAGGATTACGAGGTGCTGGAGAGGCACCTTGATGCCAAATTCCCGGATAAGGCCTATCTGGAGAGGATAGAGGGCAAGAACCCGCCCACCGTTCTCGAGAACCCCAAGGCGTCCACGCAGTTCCAGTTCCTTGTGGAGCTTTTCTCGCTGCCAAAGTCCAATGAGATAGACCCAACACTCATACTCATGATATCCGTCCCGATAATGTACGGGATGATAATCGGGGACGTAATCTACGGCATCATCTCCTTCCTACTGATGGGATGGGTGCTGAAGAAGGTGAAGCCCGGCGGGCTCGGGCACGAGATAGCGAGGGTGTGGAGGTTCAGCGCCCTTTCGGGAATAGTGTTCGGCCTGATATTCGATGAATGGATGGGCATGTCCAGCTACCACTGGCTCGAGATTTTCCAGTCATGGGGGCTGCTCAACCTCTCTGCTCTCGGCATAACGGGCCCGCTCTACCACGGGTTCAGCAGGATACACAACGTGAGCCTGCTGCTTGGCCTCTCCATAGTGCTCGGAATGGTCCACCTCTCGTTCGGCTTCCTTTTGGGCGCAATAAACGAGTGGCACCACAGCAAGAGGCACGCGTATGGGAAGCTCGCCTGGATAGGCGTCATAATGGGCGGCTTCTTCCTGGTTTCCCACATGATGTTCGGCATGTTTCCGGAAGCAGTGGTGCCGGCCGGCGCGGCGATATTCGCCGTTTCGCTTGCGGTGATGATATGGGCGGAGGGGATGATGGGTGCGATTGAGCTGCCCGGGGTGCTCGGGAACTGCCTCTCCTACGCCAGGATTGCGGCGGTCGGGATTGCAGGCGTGGTGCTGGCGGAGCTCATAAACGACACTTTTGTGCCGGCTCCGGAACAGGGCCTCATGGCCTTCGTGTTCCTGCCCATATTGATAACGCTCCATATCCTCAACACCGGCTTGGCCATGGTGGAGGGGATTTTGCAGGGCGGAAGGCTCAACCTCGTGGAATTTTACTCGAAGTTCTTCCGCGGAGGAGGGAAGGCGTTCGTGCCTTTTTCGGTACAAAAATACAGGCAATAAAATTTGGGTGAAAAAATGGCAGAAACGGAAATTGCAACAGCAATGGGTGAGAGCGGAATGATCGCTCTTGGCGCGGGCATCGCAATGGGCCTCGGCGCACTTGCGACCGCGTGGGCACAGTCCGCAATCGGCTCAAGCGGCATGGGCGTCCTCGCGGAGAAGCCGGAGGAGTTCACGAAAGTGCTCATATGCCTGGCCTTGCCCGAGACCATCGTCATCCTCGGTTTCGTCGTAGCATTCCTGCTTGTCGGCAAGGTTGCGTAAGCCCGTCACATAAGGTGTGAAGATGGGGCTTGGGCAGCTTGCTGCAACCATATCGGAAGAGGCTGCGAAGGAGGCGAAAGCAACGATCGCATCCGCGGAGGGGGAGAGGAAAACCCTCATCTCGTCCGTGAAATCTTCGGCCGAACATGCGAGAAAGGCCGCGGAATCCAGGACCGCAGAATACGTGGACGCCCAGCGCAGGGAACGCGTCGCGTGGGCCCGCCTCGAGGCGAAGAGGCTGGTCAGCGAGGCGCAGGAGGCCGCGGTCGAGGCCGCGATAGAGGCTCTTTCCGAAGAGGTGAGGAAATTCCCAAAGGACAAGGCCTACCCCAGGTTCCTCAATTCCCTCGTTGAAAAAGGGATGAAAGAGCTCGGCGAGGAGCGCGCAGTGGTTCACGTGGCCAAGGCGGACAGGAAGCACCTCAGGGGCGGGAAATACCAGGTGAAGGATGGCCTGGACGCCTGGGGGGGCTGCGTGGTGGAATCCGCAGACGGCAACGTCCGCGTCGACCTTACGCTTGAATCCCTGCTTTCCCAGAAAAGGGATGTTCTCAGGAAGAGGCTGTACGCGAGCCTTTTCAGGTGAGGGAAGATGATGGGGCTCCTCAGCGGCGCAATCGGGCTCTTCGAGAGCAAGCACCTCGTTTACGGCTATTCCAACGCGAGGGTCAGGGCGAGGAAGGCAAAGATACTCCAGTGGGAATCGTTCGAGGACCTCTCCAGCCAGAACACCGTGAACGGCGTAATTGCGATGCTGGAGCGCACCTATTACAAGGACACCCTTTCCCAAATCTCCCTTTCCCGGGTCTCGCGCGCGGAGACTGTGGAGATTGCCGCGGGGATGCACTATGCCGAGGTGGTGGGCAGGGTGAGGGGCTTCGTCCCCCCGAAGGCGAGGCCCGCCATAGACGCGCTGGTGAGGAAATGGGACTTCCTGAACCTGAAGATGATAATCGCCTCCCGCAGGGCGGGCAGGAAATGGGAGCAGATACGGCCGTACATAATACCCGCGGGCACCCTCAGCATGGCTGAGCTGGAGGGAATCGCCCGCGCCGATGGGGAGAAGATATACGTGGGCATAAGGAGGACCGACCTTGGGAGGGAGATGTTCTCCCAGACCAGCTCGCTCATAAGGGGGACCGAGCTCGAGCAGATGCTCATCCAGTCCCTGAAGAGCGCGCAGGTGCTCAACCAGCTGCAGGTCCTCCTGGACACCGCATATTACAATTACCTTGATTCCGGGATGGAAATCCCGGACAGGGAGGCAGGCATATTGCGCAACATCGTCAGGAAGGAGATAGACGCGCGCAACATAATCAACACGCTCAGGCTCGCGAAGGCGGGCGTGAAAAGCGAGGACACGCTGGAGAAATACACGATAAAGGGCGGCACGATGAAACAATCCGCCCTCAGGGCGCTGCTCTCCGCGGACGGGATGGAATCCGCGCTCCGCATAATCCGGCCCACCTTCAGCCTGAAGGGCGAATACAAGTCCCTCGTGGAGCTGGAAATGGCGTTCAAGCAGGAGATAGCGCGGGAAAGGATAAAGAGGTTCTACCGCGCCACCGTGTCCCTTGGGACCATCTTGGGCTTCCTCTTCATCAAGGAGGAGGAGATGAACAACCTGAGGCGGGTGGTGCGCGGCATAGACTACCGGCTCTCCCCAGAGGAGATAAGGTCCACGCTGGTGGAATACTGAGGTTTTTGGATGGCAGAGAAAATCGCAATCATCGGGGACGCGCCCCTTGCGACAGGGTTCGCCCTTGCGGGCGTCCCGGATTCCTTCGTGGTCGAGAAAGGGAAGGAGTTCGAGGACACGCTGCAGAAGGTGATCTCAGACCCGCAATATGGGATAGTGATAGTGAATCAGTCCTTCATGC
Organism: Microcaldota archaeon; assembly: GCA_029557835.1. Lineage (GTDB taxonomy): Archaea > Micrarchaeota > Micrarchaeia > Anstonellales > Bilamarchaeaceae > CAIXOA01. The sequence continues at coordinate 3,390 of JAKQHW010000023.1, read as the reverse complement.
ATGACATAGACTGGAGGCTGAAGAAGAGGATAGGCAACATGGCGCACCCGGTGGTGATAGGCGTCCCCTCCTTCTCCGGGGAATCTGACGATGGCGAAGGGATAAGCGCGCTCATCAAGAGGGCGCTCGGGTTTGACGTTTCGAAGAAATGATGGTGGATGTTATGGCTTCAAAGGGAAAACTGGCAAGGATTTCGGGCCCGGTAGTGGTGGCGAAGGGGCTCGGGGACGCAAAGCTTTACGATGTGGTGAAGGTCGGGGAGGAAGGCCTCGCGGGGGAGATAATCAAGATAGTGGGCGACTCCTGCGTCGTGCAGGTTTACGAGGACACGAGCGGCCTATGCCCCGGGGAGCCGGTGGTGTGCACCGGAGAGCCGCTTTCGGTTGAGCTCGGACCCGGCATACTCAAGAGCATTTACGACGGCATACAGCGCCCCCTGGACAAGATAAGGGAGAAGTCGGGCATATTCATCGCAAGAGGCATAGAGGTCCCCGCCCTGGACAGGAAGGCGAAATGGGAGTTCAAGGCGGCAAAAAAGAAGGGCGACAAGGTGGAGGTGGGCGACATAATCGGTGAGGTGAAGGAGACCGAGGTCATCACCCACAGGATACTCGCGCCCCACTCAGGCAAGCTCGCTTCACTTTCCTCCGGCAAATACACCGTTCTGGACGAGATAGGGGAGATGGAGGTTTCCGGGAAAAAAGTCCCGCTCAGGCTCCACACAAGGTGGACGGTTAGGAAGCCCCGCCCCTGCAGGGAAAAGCTCCCGCCGGTTGTCCCGCTTTCCACCGGGATGAGGATAATAGACACGTTCTCCCCCATCGCAAAGGGAGGCACCGCCTGCATCCCGGGCCCGTTCGGCTCCGGCAAGACCGTCACCCAGCAGTCGCTCGCAAAATGGTCCGATGCGGAGATAGTCGTCTACATCGGGTGCGGGGAGCGCGGAAACGAGATGACCGAAGTGCTCAACGAATTCCCTAAGCTCATCGACCCCAAGTCGGGCAAGCCCCTCATGGAAAGGACCGTCCTGATTGCGAACACATCCAACATGCCGGTCGCGGCAAGGGAGGCGTCCGTCTACACTGGCATCACCCTCGCGGAATACTACAGGGACATGGGGTACGGCGTCTCCCTGATGGCGGACTCCACCTCCAGGTGGGCCGAGGCGCTCCGTGAGATTTCCGGAAGGCTGGAGGAGATGCCCGGCGAAGAGGGCTACCCCGCCTACCTCGCCAGGAAGCTCGCCGAGTTCTACGAAAGGGCCGGCAGGGTTAAGACGCTCGGTAGCGACGAGCGCTACGGCTCGGTCTCCATCATCGGCGCGGTTTCCCCGCCCGGCGGGGACATCTCCGAGCCCGTCTCCCAGAACACCCTGCGCGTCACGAAGGTGTTCCTGGCGCTGGACGCTTCCCTGGCGCACAGGAGGCACTTCCCGGCAATCCACTGGCTCAACTCCTATTCCCTGTACACCGGCACCCTGGACCCGTGGTACGAGGAGAACCTCTCCGCGGACTTCAACGGGATGAGGAACGCGGCGATGGCGCTCCTGCAGAAGGAGGCCGAGCTACAGGAGGTGGTCCAGCTCGTAGGGCCGGACGCGCTCCCGGAGAAGGAGCAGGAGGTCCTGGTGGTCGCGAGGATGCTGAGGGAGGACTACCTGCAGCAGAGCGCATACCACGACGTGGACGCGTTCTCCAGCATGCAGAAGCAATACCTGATGCTCAGGAACATCATGAGGTTCCACGAGCGCGCAACCGGCGCGGTTGAGCTAGGCATACAGCTCAAGAACATCTCCTCGGCCAAGGTGAGGGAAAAGATAGGGAGGATGAAGGAAATTCCCGAGTCTAAAATGAAGGAGCTCGAGGGCATCTACAAGGAGATAGACGACGAGTTCGACGCCCTGGCGAGCAAGAGGTGAATGCCATGAAGGAATACAAATCAGTCACACAAATCGCGGGCCCGCTTGTCTTCGTGGAAAATGTCTCCGGAGTCGGCTACAACGAGCTGGTCGAGGTCACGCTCCCCTCCGGCGAGAAGCAGAAGGGGCAGGTGCTGGACATAAGCGAGAACGTCGCGGTCGTCCAGATATTCGGCTCCACCTCCGGCCTCAACACCACCAGCACCTCCGTGAAGTTCCTGGGGGAGACGATGCGCCTCGGGGTCACCGACGACATGCTCGGCAGGGTGTTCAGCGGGCTCGGCGAGCCCAGGGACAAGGGCCCTATGCCCGTCCCCGAGGACAGGATAGACATAAACGGGGCGGCGATAAACCCCTATTCCAGGCAGGAGCCAAGGGACTTCATCCAGACCGGCGTCTCCACGATAGACGCGATGAACACCCTGGTGAGGGGCCAGAAGCTCCCCATCTTCTCCGCCTCAGGCCTTCCGCACAACCAGCTCGCGGTCCAGATCGCGAGGCAGGCGAAGGTGAAGGGGGGAGAGGAGAAGGAGGACTTCGCGGTCATATTCGCCGCGGTCGGCATCACGCACGAGGAGGCACACTTCTTTATGAGGGATTTCGAAAAGACGGGCGCGCTCGAGCGCGCGGTCCTTTTCCTCAACCTCGCCAACGACCCGTCCGTGGAAAGGATAATCACGCCGAGGCTCGCCCTCACCACCGCGGAATACCTCGCATTCGAGAAGGACATGCACGTCCTCGTCATCATCACGGACATGACCAACTACTGCGAGGCCCTGCGTGAAATCGCGTCCGCGAGGCAGGAGGTGCCCGGAAGGAGGGGCTACCCTGGATACATGTACACCGACCTCTCAACTATTTACGAAAGGGCCGGCAGGGTGGTCGGGAAGAAGGGGACGGTCACGCAGTTCCCCATCCTAACGATGCCCGGGGACGACATAACGCACCCCATCCCGGACCTCACCGGATACATCACCGAGGGGCAGATAGTGCTCAGCAGGGAGCTCCACAGGAAAAACATATATCCGCCCGTGGATCCGCTGCCCTCCCTGTCCCGGCTCATGAACCTGGGGATCGGGAAGGAGAGGACCAGGGAGGACCACAGGGGCGTCTCCGACCAGCTCTATGCCGCATACGCGAACGGCAGGGACCTCAGGTCCCTCAGCGCGGTGGTCGGGGAGGAGTCCCTCACGGACGTGGACAGGAAATACCTCAGGTTTGCGGACGAGTTCGAGAAAAAATTCATCACCCAGGGCCCCAACGAGGACAGGAGCATCGAGCAGACGCTCGACCTCGGATGGGACCTGTTCTCCATGCTCCCGGAGGAGGAGCTGAAGAGGGTGAAAAAGGAATTCATCGGCAAATACGCGAAGAAGCCGGGGAAGTGAGGGCGATGGCTGAAAGGGCGAACCCAACCAGGATGGAGCTGCTCAAGACAAAGGCACGCATAAAGCTTGCCAGGAAGGGGCACA
>JAKQHW010000011.1 GCA_029557835.1 Microcaldota archaeon | reverse complement strand
GTGGAATGCCCCCCGGCGGCCCTGGCGGCATGGGCGGAATGGGCGGCGAGGGCGACTACTAGCCCTCTTCACCTATTTTTCCTTTTTCTTCTTTTTGCGTTTTCCCCTCCCCACGCAAATCCATATAAATAATTATCACATATTATTCCTGATGCTGGAGACCGAACTCGCAGGGGTGAAGCTATCCAACCCCACAATCCTCGCTTCCGGAATAGTGGGCGTTTCCGGCGCCTCCCTGTGCAACGTTGCGAGGCACGGCGCAGGCGCGGTCACCTCCAAATCCATTTCCCTGGAGCCGCGCAAGGGCCACCCCAACCCCGTGATAATCACCTATGCGCAGGGCATGATGAACGCGGTGGGCCTTTCCAACGCAGGCGTAAAGGATTCCATCCCGGAGATAGAATACGCGGTTAAGAACTCCGGCGCCCCGGTGATTGCCTCAATCGTCGAATTCAAGGCCGAAAATTTTGGGACCCTCGCAAAGGAAATCAGCAAGGCGAACCCAGCCATCATAGAACTGAACATATCCTGCCCGAACGTCTCCCACGAGTTCGGCAAGCCATTCTCGCACGACCCGGCAGCCGCCGAATGGGCAGTTCGTTCCGCGAAAAGGAACACCAAAATCCCGGTTTTCGTCAAGCTTTCACCCAACACCCCTGACCTCGTGGAAGTTGCCTGCGCCGTAAAATCCGCGGGCGCTGACGGCATAACCGCCATCAATACCATCGGCCCGGGAATGCAAATCGACATACGTGCAAGAAAGCCCGTCCTCTCAAACAAGTGCGGGGGCGTATCCGGCCCCGCGATAAAGCCCATCGCCGTAAAATGCGTCTATGACCTATACAGGGGCACCGGGCTGCCCGTAATAGGCACAGGCGGCGTCACCAACGGAGCGGACGCAATAGAATTAATCATGGCCGGCGCCTCTGCGGCCGCAATCGGCTCAGGGGTCTATTACCGTGGGATGGACGTATTCTCAAAGGTATGCAGGGAGATGCGGGGGTTCATGGAGAAGGAAGGCTTCTCCTCCATAAGGGAGATGAGGGGGATTGCGCATGAGTGAAAAACACGACCCGATCATAACGCTTAGAATCTCCCGTGCGGTGCAGGAGAACCCCTCGGTAAAAACAATCTATTTCGATTACCCGCTCAAGGCCAAGCCCGGCCAGTTCGTCATGCTCTGGGTCCCGGGAATCGGCGAGAAGCCCATGAGCATCTCCTTCTGCGACGGAAAAAGCTTCGGGGTGAGCGTCTCCGCGGTTGGCGAATTCTCGAAAGCCGCGATAAAACTGAAGGCAGGAGACCTTGCAGGGTTCCGGGGCCCGTTCGGCACCCATTTCACGCTCGGGAAGGAGAAAACGCTCTTGCTCGTTTCAGGGGGGTGCGGCTGCGCCCCGCTCGCCTTCCTGGCCGATGAGGCGCTGAAAAGAGGGAAGAAGGTTTTCTATATGCAGGGCGCCAAAACCAGGGACCTGCTGTTCTTTACCGAGCGCATGAAGAAGGCCGGGGCGGAGGTGGCTGTTTCCACAGACGATGGCTCGGCGGGCTCCAGGGGCTTTGCCACGGATCTGCTGAAATCCGCCCTGCAGAAAAACAAGTCCGGCAAAATTTGCACCTGCGGCCCGGAGATAATGATGAAAAAGGTGGTGGAAATCTCAGACGGGTCCAAAATCCCGTGCGAACTCAGCCTTGAGCGCTACATGAAATGCGGGATAGGCGTGTGCGGCCAGTGCTCGGTGGACCCTCTGGGCATACGGATGTGCACCGAGGGCCCGGTAATTAAAAAAGAACTGGTGAAAAAGATATCCGAATTCGGCAAATACAGGCGGGACGCCTCCGGAAGGCGCGTCCCGATTTGAGGCGGTTCAGATGGAAGAGTGCGAAATACTCGTAATCGGGGCAGGCCCCGCGGGCCTCACCGCCGCGCTTTACGCGGCAAGGGGCGGCAGGAAGACCTGCGTCCTCGAGAGGGGTCCGGTCGGGGGCCAGCTGGCAGCCATAGCCAAAATAGAGAACTGGCCTGGGGACAGGTCAGTTTCCGGCCCGGAGCTCGGCAAAAGGATGGCGGACCATGCGGCGGCGTTCGGGGCTAGGATAATCGAAAATGCCGAAGTGCTCTCGCTTGATTTCGAAAAGAAGATAGCAAAGACTACCAAGGGCGACATAAGCTTCAAGGCCCTCATCATCGCAAGCGGCGCGAAGGAGAAGAAGGTCGGGATACCCGGGGAGAATGAGCTCCACGGCAGAGGTGTAAGTTACTGCGCGACCTGTGACGCCGCCTTCTTCAAGGGCAAGGTGGTGGCAGTCGTTGGGGGCGGCAACTCCGCAATGGACGGGGCGGCTACCCTCTCCAAATTCGCATCAAAGGTCTATCTTATACATCGTAGGGAAAGGTTCCGGGCTGAGAAGGCAATGCAGGCCCAGGCGGACCGCCCAAACATAGAGAAGGTAATGGGCTCCGAAATAATTTCCATAAACGGAAAAGGCCGTGTCCAGGGAATAATTGTCCGCAGCAACGAAACCGGGCAGGAAAAGGAGCTGAATGTCGACGGCGTCTTCTTCTTCATGGGCCAGGAGCCGAGCACGGATTTCCTTTCCGGGGAACTGGCCCTCGACAAGGATGGCTACATAACCGCAAATGAAAGGATGGAAACAAGCCTCCCTCTTGTTTATGCTGCCGGCGATGTTCGTTCCACCCCCCTCAGGCAGGTCAGCACCGCAGCTTCAGACGGCTCAATAGCCGCGGTATACGCGGAGAAGGCGCTATCTGCCCTTAAAGAAGAGGATTAGCGAGGTATACGCTATCGGGTAGAACACCGGGTATGCGACCAGGTTTACTATCGGGATGAGCGTAGTGGCAAACACCAGCGCATAGAAGGCATACACAAGCAGCGCCTTCACGTTCTTCTCCCTCACGAAATTGAACCCTATTATCAGCGCAGTTATCGGAGAAACCTTCCTGACAACGTATGCCGTGAAAGAGAAGGAGAACAGGAACTCCATGAAGAACAGCAGCATCAGCCAAAGCGCCCCCAGGAGATACGTCCATCCGTCCCACAGTCCGGATAGGAGGAAGTAATAGAGGAGTATGAAAGGCATTACGACAAAGCCTACGACGACCATCTTCACAAGCGAAATCACGAACAGCGCCCCGCAATTCGCCGTCGCGTAGTTTATATAATGGGAAAGCCCGACCTCCCTCTGCTCAGTCGCGTTGTTGTACTCGCTGACCATCGCCCCTTTGTATCCCGCAGACAAAATGGAATAAATGAAGAGGAGCAGGGCCCCGAGCGCCCCGAGCGCATATATTGTTATGTCGCCCCCCAGCTTTAGCACTGTGAGGAGCAGGAACGCTATCAACATCACTCCTGAGAACGCGCCCAGGGTTATCAGCATCATAATCGGGTAAAGCAGCGTCGGAACCATGAACGCGACGGGGTCCCTCGAGAAGTTTTCAAGGGCATCCCCTACTGATTTGAGCAATCCATCACCGCTTTGCATAGTCCCTTCAGCATTTAAAAACGTTTCCCGCATTTTCCAGGCATGGACGAGGCAATCCTGCTTCTCGCAAGGAAGGGCGCCCTCGGCAGGCCGGTCCGCATCACCACCGCAGAGCTTGGGCGCCTTCTCGGCATGAGCCAGCAGAACGCCTCTGTCCGCATCCGTTCGCTTGAGATGGAGGGGCTTGCGGAGCGTTCCGGAAATGGGATTATGCTGACAAGGAAGGCCTCCCGCGCCCTTTTCTCCCAGTTTTCCATGCTGAAGAAGCTTTTCGAAGGCGGGCCGATAATCCTCCACGGGAAGGTTGTCGGGGGCTTCAAGGAAGGGAAGTTCTACATGTCCCTCCCGGGCTACAGGAAGGCGATAGAGGAAAGGCTGGGCTTCACCCCCTATCCCGGCACCCTCAATATCGAGGTATCCCCCGAAGACCTCGAACTGCGGCTTGAGCTCCGTACCCGCAAGCCGATAGAGATACCAGGGTTTAGCCATAAGGGGAAGGCATACGGCCCCATCGAGGCGTACCGGTGCAGGGTAGGCGGAATGGAAGGGGCAGTCATCTTCCCGAGGCGCTCCCAGCACGGCCTTTCTGTGGTGGAGTTAATCGCTCCGGTCCATCTTATGACGGAACTCAGCCTCCACATTGGCTCGCTGGTAGAAGTCGAGGTGCTCCCGGCTTCCTGACCCTGCAACCGTTTAAAAACCATTTGCGCCCTTATATCTGTTGGAACTTAGCCTTTACGAGTAGGGCCCGTAGTCGAATGGTAAGACGCTACCCTGACATGGTAGAGATCGAGGGTTCGATTCCCTTCGGGCCCAAATCATTGATTTTGTTTCCAGTTTCCAGTTTCGGGTTTCCAGCCACTACGTCTGCAAAATCAGGTTTTACAGCTTCCATTCTCTCTCCTTTTCCGCCTGAGCGAAGGGTAAATGATTAAAACGGAGCGACTTACTAATGACGGTTCGACATTTACATTAAATTGCATTAAATCATAAACCGCTTAATATTTTAAGACGGAAGAATTGCATTCCTGGCGTTTTCGTCAAATAAATCCAGCTTAAACTTTACGTAATGAGATTTAACGATTCACAGAAGGCCGAAGCGCCCGCGTATCCTAAAGCCTTCAGTATAATGAAAGAAATTGGGATTTTTGTTCAGTTAGATGCATAAAATAGGCGACCATCATTAATTTAACAATACTTAACAATAATCCACTCACCGACGTGAGTTATGTTAAGTTATTGTTAAGCCGGTATATTTAATAAGTTATCCTGCCATAGGATTATCCAGCAACAGGATAACTCTGGTGAGAACATGAAATTCTACGACAGGGAGAAGGAACTTGCCGTCCTTGAGAAGGCATATGCAAGGGATGGAGCGGACATGGCGGTGATAAGCGGCAGGAGGAGGGTTGGCAAGAGCAGGCTAATAGAGGAGTTCATACAGGGGAAGAAGGCGGTAAGCGTGCTGATAGTCCCGAAAGAGGAGAAGCAGGTCGCCAAGGATATCGAAGACGAGATAAGGGCGGTTGCAGGTTATTCCCCATCCTTCGGCACTTTCAGGGAGGCCGTGGAATACATGTTCGAGCACGGTTTTGACCTCGTATGCATGGACGAGTTCCCGAACGTCCTTGAGGTGAACAAGGCAATCCCGTACGAGATGCAGCGGCTCTGGGACAGGTACAAGGACAAAAAAGACATCCTCCTGGTCTTCTCCGGCTCATACATGGGGATGATGAACAAGCTTTTCGCCGTGCAGAAAGCCCCGCTCTTCAACCGCGCCACGAACACAATCCTGCTCCCGCCGCTGCCTTTCAGCACGGTTATGGAATTATTGGATGGAATAGGGATAAGGGAGCTGGAGGAAAAAATACGGTTCTTCTGTATTTTCGGCGGGATACCATATTATTATGTGCTGGTCGAGAAAGGGGAGGAAAAGGAATTCCACGCCGCAATCCGCTCACTTTTCTTTGAGGCTGGCGCGCAGCTGAGGGAGGAGGGCGAAAACGTCCTGAAACAGGAGTTCGGCGGCGCGTACTCCAAATATTACGCGATACTTGAGGCTATACACGGCGGCTACGTTTCCATGGCAGAGATTTCCCAGAAGCTCGGCATGCGCTCCACCACGCTAGCAAAATACATGAAGGCGCTCCAGAAGGAGTTCCGCATGGTGGAGCGGACGGTTCCGTTCGGCCAGAACCCCCTGAAGAGCAAGAAGGGGTTGTATTCCATAACCGACAATACAATCGCGTTCTGGTTTTCCCTCGTCTATGGGAAGCGCTCTCCGCCCTCAAAAGAGGAGATGGCCGCGTTCCTCGGCAGGCGTTTTGAGTTCCTCTGCAGGGGCCTTCTGGAATCCCATCTTGAAGGCAGGGACGAGAAGATTGCCCGCTCCGGCAGGTGGTGGGGAGCCGTTGAGGTGCAGGAGGGAAAATTCGAGCAGAGGGACGTGGATATTGTTGTGGAAACAGACAAGGCGCTCTACATCGGCGGCTGCAAATGGACGGGCGAAAAGAGCGGGGAGGCGGAGCTTTCCTCCCTGCGGGAATCCGCAAAGGCGCTCGTTGCCCGCACCAAAAAGCCGGTCGTATGGGTTTTGTTTTCCAGGAGCGGGTTTTCGCTGAAGGAAACCGAAGGCGTCCTGCTGTTCAGCCCTGATAAGATAGTCGGGATGGGCAGGCAGTAAATATGTGTTAAAAGATGGCTTTTTAAGATTTCCATGCACTATATTATCATGAACTCCAATACTCAGACTAGGGAAATTGTGCAGCTTGGGAGGGATGCGCGCTACCTTGACGCAAGGAAGGCAGTCGCAGAGAGGAAGATGGGGCTTCCTCCACACCCTCTGCTTGACGCCTATGTGTGGAGGAACAGGGTTTACGGCTTCTGGGCGGATGAACTGCTTGCACACCCGGAGAAAAATGGCGTTTTCCAAGGTGGAAAGGACGTTAAAGACGCACTTACTGGGATGATTCTTCCAGCCAGCCATGTGCCGAAAGAAGCGGTCGGCAGAAAGGGAGTCGGGCTTTTTGTCGTGCCCGAGGATGTGGGAGAAGAGAACGGCAAGGTCATCGTACACGCGCAGTCCGTAATAGTTCTTGATGGCATAACGCAGGTTTCTGATAAATGGGTGCCCGGTAAGCCCCACGATATTGCGAGGATTCCGCTCGTTGTTTCCGCAGAGAAGTTTGGGCGCCTTCCTGAAGATGAGAAAAGGTGGCTCTACAGGATTGCGGGCGAGGGAGTCAGGCCTCTGGTCCACAACGCCGGCGCCCTCAACAACAGGCGTAACGTCAACGGCAACAACCAGCCCGGCGAGGCTTACTGAATGACCCCGAGGCGCGCTATCAGGTTTCCATTAGGTTTATAAACACAATTTGACACTTTTATATACGATTATGATGCAATACAGGGACAGGTACAAGGGAGACATCCCCACGATGGAGCTCCCGGTCCACACCCCGGGCTTCAGGCCAGGCGCATACAAGGCAACGAGCGATACCGCACAGCTGATAAGCAGGATAGATGCCTCGGTCATTTCCCCGCCTGCAAAGGGCCTTCTTCCTGAAACGGGCAGGCAGCTGGTGCCGGATATGCAGAGGGCGATTGGCCCGGCCATGGAGGCGGAGAACCGGCTCGGCCAGAGGATACGGGACACAAGGGGCAGGCCGATCCGCGCCCAGTCCATAAGCGAATCGCTCGTCTCCGCTGTCGAATACGTGTCATCCGCGAAATTCACCGACCCTGAAAGCGGAGAAACCATACGGCTCAGGCTGGCGGTGCTCCATTGCGGCGAGCCGGTCTGCAGGCGCTTCGTCTTCACCAACGCCCCGCTGTCCGCGCTTTCGGAATTCGGAAACCTTGTTGACTGCATGACCAACATGCGAAGCATCCGCCTTGACAAGCCGCCAGGCACGCTCCGCTTCCTTTTCATGACGCATAGGGATGCGGAAAGGGCGATATTCGATTTCTGCAAGTCCCATCCGGCCACGGAGTCCGCAGTCGCCGCAGCCGAGAGCATAAGGGAGTCCGCCCCTTCCATAGACCTCCCAGCGCCATCCCCCAAGCAATATACCGACGCATTCGGAAACCGGGTGGCCAGGCCCATTTGCGAAGCCCCGCCTGCTCCGGAAGAGGCATCCCAGAAACCAGGCGCGGGCAAGCCGGCATCCAGGATATATTCAATTCTTGCAGCCTGCAGGATATCCACCAATTACCTGAACGTCGATGCCAGCCATTTCCGGGACGCCCGTGCGGTCAAGGATCCGGAACTTGAGAGGCGCTTCAGGGACGCGACCTGCAGGGTAGGCGGGGTCGAGACACCGATGCTCCCGAGGCTTGTCGAAATAATCGTAGGCACTTCGAAATACCTTCTTTCCAAGGGCATACATCCGGCGAAAATAGCGGACGGGAGCAGGGATGCGGCCGGAGAGCTTTCCTTCATAGACCCGTCCATGTACGCCTGCTTCGTAAGGCCGGATCCATCAGGCAGGGTGTCTGAGCAGAACTGCGTTTACCTCATCCGCATGCCGGATGCCGAAGGCTCCAGTTTCAGCATCACCCCCTCCAGGGCCTCCTTCTTTGAAACCCCTGCGGAATCCCCGCGCCTTTCCCCTGCCGAAGAGCTTGTTATCCTGGCCCACAATTCGGTGAGGGAGTTCGCAAGAGGCTTCGGCGCATCATGGACGCCGGAAGACGAATTCATAGGGGATGGCGGGGATTTTGCAATCCTGGCCATCCGCGGCGGTGAACACCAGGTAATCACCAACATGCATTTCACCGAAGCTACGGCAAGGCTAGAGGGGCACCTGTCCAGCCTGTCCACAAGGATGTTCCTTACCCCTTCCATAACCCAGGCAAGGAGCCACGACGTTTTGCTGCCAAACGGAGGCAAGGTGCGCATAACTGTCATGCCCTGCGAAAAGGCCGAAAGGCAGCTGGATGAGGACACCCCCCTCCCGACCCCCCTCGTCATCCCTGTGGCCGCAGCCCTGAGGGGCGGCTCCACCGATTCAGGCCCCGAAACAGGCGCCGAAGCCAGCGTTCCTCCCGCTTCCGGGGGCCCGGCCCTACCCACGAACAGGCCGGAATTCGTTGAATTCATAAAAGGTGCCGTCATATACGCGCCCCCATCCTCCTTCTTCGACCCTGCGGAGGAACGCCTTTTTGAGACAAGGATGAAATTCTTCTCCTCGCTCGGCTCCACGGTCGCCCAGGCCTCGGAGCACAGGGACAGCAACAACCCCCTCGGCTGCACCAGCATCATGACCTCCGGCAACTTCTGGTTCTATCTCTTCCGCCTGAACTGCAGGCCCGAGAGCCTGCCGGAAGGCCTCCTCAACATACGGAATTCCATAATATTCTCCAAGGGGGGCGGGCATTACATAATGGTGGAAAGCAGGTCGATTACACCCGATGTCCGGCAGCTCCTGCTTGAGAACGCCGCACCACGCAGCGGCAGCGCATGAACCCCATTATAAAATTTTCCTATCATTATACCATCAATTTTTGGGTGTTGAGATGAGGATAGGAATTTCGGGTTTTGGAAGGATAGGGAGGATGTTCCTCCGGGCCGCCTTTGAGCGCGGGCTTGTGGGGAAAGGCATCGAAATTGCGCAGATAAACAACCGGAGCGACCAGTTCGTGAATGCGCACCTGTTCAAGTACGATTCGGTCATGGGCCCTTTCCAGGGGACCGTGAAGGCCACCGACAAATCCATCGTGATAAACGGATATGGGATACCCTGGACAAGGGAAACCGACCCGGCGAAGATACCCTGGAAGGCGCACAACGTAGACCTTGTCATAGAGTCCACTGGCATATTCAAGGACGCAGCCGAGGCGGGCAAGCACATGGAGGCCGGAGCCAGGCGCGTGCTCATCTCCGCCCCTGCCAAGGGCTGCCAGTCCATTGTCCCTGGGGTGAACATGGGGCAGGCAGACAGGAACGCAAAGGTGTTTTCCCTGGCGTCATGCACCACCAACTGCCTCGCCCCGGTCTTGAAGGTGCTTGTCGACTCGTTCGGGGTCAGGCGGGGCTACATGACCACCGTGCACGCTTACACCAACGACCAGAACGTGGTGGACGGCAGCCACAAGGACCTCAGGCGCGCGCGGGCGGCCGCGGTTTCAATCATCCCGACCACGACCGGCGCAGCCAAGGCGATAGGCGAGGTCATCCCGGAGATGAAGGGCAGGATGGACGGCGTTGCCCTCCGCGTGCCTGTCCCTGACGGCTCGCTGGTGGACCTCTCCGTGGAGCTCAACAAAGAGGCCACCAGGGATGAAGTCAATGCCGCCCTCAAGGCAGCCGCAGAGGGCCAGATGAAGGGCGTCCTGCAGTACACGGAGGACCCGATAGTCTCTTGCGACATAATCGGGAACCCCCATTCATCGATAGTCGATTCCCAGCTCACAAGCGCAACAGGGAATTTCGCGAAGGTTTTCTCCTGGTACGACAACGAGTGGGGATACTCGAACCGGCTCATAGACTTCGCGCTGCATATGAAGGAGTGGTGACGGATGGACCAGCCCAGGCCGAAACACGTTGTCATAATACCAGACGGAAACCGGAGATGGGGCGAACAGCACGGAATCAGCCGCGAGGAGGCGTACCGCATAGGGATAGAGAAGATCGCGGACGTGGCGAAGTGGTGCAGGGAGGAGGGGGTGCCCATCCTCACGATGTGGGGCTTCAGCACCGAGAACTTCCAGCGGGACCCCGAGGAGATAAGGAAGCTCTTCGGGCTCTTCCAGCGCAACCTCATCGAGGCGGTCAGGCGCAAGGAAGAGAAGGACAGATATGGCGTCCGGGTGCGCTTCCTTGGCCGCACATCCCTATTCCCCAGCGAGGTGCAGGGCCTTTTCCAGGAGGTGGAGAGGCTCACCGCGGGCAAGGGGGATTACCAGCTCAACCTCCTGCTCGCATACGGGGGCAGGGCGGAGATAGTCGACGCGGTGAAAGCGGTTTTGAAGGAAGGGAAGGAGATAACCGAGGAATCGATCTCTTCCCACCTGTATACCGCGGGCATCCCGGACCCGGACCTGGTAATACGCACTTCCGGGGAACAGCGCCTGAGCGGGCTCCTCCCATGGCAGTCCGCATACAGCGAGCTTTATTTCTCGCAGAAGCTCTGGCCGGATTTCACAAGGGATGATTTCATGGCCGCGCTTAAATTCTACGAAAACACTGGGCGAAGGTTCGGAAAATGATTGTGGGGAACAGGACAAGTGGAAAGCAAATCCGGTGCCTCACTGCGTTCTCCATCCTGCCGCAAATCCGCGGCCTGATGTTCCGCCCCAATCAGGTCAACATCCTTTTCGATTTCCGGGAAGAGGCGATACACCCCATCCACTCCCTCTTCGTTTTCTTCCCGTTCTACGCCATTTACATAAGCGAAGGGAAAAAAGTCACCGAGAAGGCGCTCGTCGGCCCGTTCCGCCTGCTCCACAGGAACGCCGGGCCAGCCCGCTACCTGCTGGAGGCAGGGCTGGCGGACGGGGCGCTTTTCTCCGTAGGGGATGAGGTTGATTTTGATGCTGGGCTGGAAGATAAATAGCGGCGGGGAATACAGGCTTCCGCTTCCGCGGCTGAGCCCTGAGGAAGAGGAGCTGATATCCCTTTCCGAGGAGGCTTTCCGGGATGAGGCGCGCACCAAGGATTTCCGCTCAAAGGAGGAGGTCCTCGGCTCTATACGGTCCATAATAGCTTCCACTGCCCAGCGCAACGGGATAATCCTCGACCGAGAGCAGTCTTCCTACCTCCCGAGGATGTGCTTCCTCCACATCTACGGGTTCGCTTTCATAGACCCGCTGCTGGAGGACAGGTCCATAGAGGAGATAAGCGTGGTGGGCATAGGCAAGCCCGCGTACGTCTACATCAGGAAGGAGGGCTGGAAGGCGGTGAATGCGGAATTCACCTCCATGGACGCCCTTGCCGAGGTGATAAACAAGATGGGCAAGAACATCGGGAGGAGGATAACCCTGCAGCGCCCAAAGCTAAACGCGATACTCCCGGACGGCTCGAGGATGCACGCCAGCCTGCCCCCGCTTTCGGAAGGGGAGCTCACGATAAGGCGCTTCACCGAGAGCCCGTTCTCACCGCACGAGCTTGTTTCATCAGGAGCGTTCCCGGCCCGCGCAATCGCATTGCTCTCCCTGGCCATGCAGTCCGACATTTCCCTCATAATTTCCGGAAACACCGCAAGCGGAAAGACGACAACCCTCAACTCCCTTTTCTCCTTCATACCCGCGGACGAGCGCATAGTCATAACCGAGGAAAGCCCAGAAATAAACGTCCCCCATCCCCACAAGGCGAGGCTGGTTGCGAACGAGGAGATGGGCATCCCGCTCCGCGAGCTTGTGTATGATACGCTCCGGATGCGGCCTGACCGCCTGATAGTTGGCGAAGTGAGGAACGCCGATGAGGCATCCGCGCTATTCGATGCGCTCCTCGGGGGGCAGGCCCGGGGCTGCTATGCCACCTTCCACGCCCAGAGCGCGGAGGAGACGCTCCGCAGGCTCAGGCTCTTCGGAATAAGCGAGGCGGACTTCAACAGCATAGGCGCGATAGTGGTCCAGAGGAGGATGCTTCGCTACGACCCCCGCAAGAGGAGAAACACTGAGATAAGGAGGATGGCGGAGCTCTGCTTCGGCCCATCGATGAAGCCCATCATCTCATACGACAACGGCTCGGATTCATGGAGGTTCGGGGACGCCTCGGAACTAATGGCCGCCGCCTCTTCCTCCCTCGGGCTCAGCGCAAAAGAGGCCCGGCAGGAGCTGAAGGAACGGGAATCGTTCATAAGGAAAAAGAGGGGGTTCCAGGAGTTCTTTTCGGAATACCAGGGTAGGTTCTATGGCTCAGGGAAATCTTGAGGCTTTCGTGTCCGCCTTCCCGCCCATCCCGCTTTCCAGCAGCCAGCTCGCCTTCGCAGGCCGCATCGGCCTTGAGCCCGGAAGGTACGCGTGCTTCGCCCTAACCCTCTCAATTTTGCTGGCAATCCCCGTCTCTTTCCTGGTGTCCCCCCCGGGCATGCTCGCCCCCGCCGCCCTCCTGGTTTCAGCGCTCGCCCTCCTGCTCATGCTCAGGGCCCCGCGCTTCCTTTTCAACCTGCGCATCTCGCGCATGGAGGCGGAGCTCCCGTTCTCCCTCCGCATGCTCGGGATGCTCCTTGAGATGGGCGTGCCGTTTGCCGAATCCCTCTCCGCAATCTCGAAAGGGAGGTCCCCCCTTTCCCAGGAATTCAGGGCGATGGAAAGGGAAGTCCGCCGCGGCGCGTCCATCCCGTCCTCCCTCGCCCATCTCGCCGGCCGCCTCCGCTCGATCCCGATACGCAGGGCGCTGCTCAGCGTCTCGTCCGCCTATGAGAAAGGGAGGGCCGGAGGGGACCTGATACGCGTCTCCAACGACCTGCTCTCGCTCCAGAAGCACGCGATGAAAAGCGCATCCTCCCGCCAGTCTATCCTTTCCCTGCTCTTCATGGCAGTTGCGGTTATATTCCCGGCGTTCCTCATAATCTTCTCGTCCCTCGGGCGCGTTTCGCCGCTGGGCGGCCTCGAGCCCTCCGCGCTCCCATTCATAATGCTCGCCCTCATACCGGCCGCATCCGCCGCCCTCCTGGCGCTCGCCGCATCCCTGTCCCCGCCGTCGTTCTTTTCTCCCAAGTTCCAGCTCAGGGTCTTCATCCCGGCCTTTGCGGCCACTGCAGCATTCATGCTCCTGCCAGCATTCATCCCCAGATTCCCGATGTTCCTGCTCCTTGCCGCAGGCGCCGCCGCGCTCTCCTACCCGATGTACCTCAGGGAGAAGAGGAGGGAAAAGATAGAGGAAGCCCTCCCGGACGTGGCCCTTGCCATCTCATCCCAGCCGCCCGGGCTTGGGCTGGAGCCCATACTCTCCTCCATGGAGAAGTATTCCATGCCGCCCCTCAGGGAAGAGGCCGCCATCTCCCTCAAGCAGGCCAGGGCGAACGTCAAGCCGGAGTCCGTGCTTGAGGACCTGTGGAGGAGGAACGGCTCGCTTCTCCTAAAGCGGTTCTCGGACCTGCTCTCACGCGCGCTGGGCGCCGGCCACGACATCTCCCGCTGCCTTTCGATGCTTGCAGACGACCTGCTCTCCTCCCTGGAGATGCGCAGGGAGCGCGAAAACCTGCTTTCCATGCAGAAGTACACGCTCATCTCCGGAGCGCTGCTGCTGCCCTTCATAATCGGCTCCGCATTGTCGCTCTCCTCGGGATTCGGCGAAGGGGCACAGCCGCCCGGCCTTTCCGCCCTCCCGGCCTCATACCTTGCGGCATACTCCTTCCTGTCCGCAGCATTCATATCATACGTTGAGGGGAGGCCATCCTCATTCATAAAATACTTTGCCTTCCTCTCTGTATGCGGAATCGCCCTTTTCCATGTGTTCTCGGGCGTTCCGCTATGGTGAGCATATGGACCCGGCGGCGCAGGCATTTGTCACATTCGCACAGTTCCTTGACAATCCCTACGCCTTCTTCTCGATAATAATCCTCCTTGTGCTCGCCACGGAGCCCAGGAACGGGAAACGCATGAAGATAGCGCTCGCCCTCCTCATCGCCGGGCTCATAACCCTCGGCGCGAAGGCCGCGATAATGCAGCCGCGCCCCTGCATCGGCTCATCGTCCCTTATAGACTGCCCGCTGGATTATTCCATGCCCAGCGGCCACGCGGCCATAGCATTCACGCTCATGCTCGCATTCATAGGGCACAGGTTTTTCCCGCTTTACTGGGTTTTCGCCATACTCGTAGCATATACGCGCTTTTACCTGGGCGTGCACACGTTCGAGGACATCGCGGCCGCGCTTGTGGCCGCCCCAATCGCATACCAGCTCGCGGACATAATATGGGGTGCTTTGCTTGAAGGAAAGAAGTAGGAAACTGATACACATCGCAATCGGGATAATCTTCCTCCTCATATTGCAAAACTTCGGAAGGCACACCCTCGAAATCATCCTTTTCGCCGGCATTCTTGCAGGGCTGATGGCCATGCACCTTGCCCTTTCCGGGCTCCGCCTGCCGTTCGTAAGCTGGTTCATCGAGAATTTCGAAAGGAGGGGGGTGCGCGCCCCAGGCTTCGGCTCGGCATGGTACGCATTCGGAATCCTCATGGCTTCGGTGGCGATAAGCGACCTGAACGCACTCTCAGCAGCAATCTGCGTCCTCGCTTTTGGGGACTCCCTTTCAACACTCATCGGCCAGAATGGCAGATGGCGCATCCCATACAACCGCAACAAGACGTTCGAGGGCAGCCTCGCCTTCCTGGCCGGCTCGCTCACAGCGTTCTATTTCATCGGGCCCGCCGCAATCCCGCTCGCCATGGCCTGCGCAATGGCGGAATCACTGCCGCTCCCGCTGGACGACAACATCACAATACCCGCGGCGGCGATACTGTTCTTCATGTTTTATCCTGCATAAAACCAGAATTGCCGAGGGGGGGATTTGAACCCCCGGCCTCCAGATCTCCCAGATACGCCTTTGTATGTCATAGGCGGAAAGTCCGCCTCAGTACTCATAAGAACCGCGCCTTATGAGTCTGGCGCTCCAGCCAGGCTGAGCTACCTCGGCTGCAAGAGGAAGGGGGAGCACCCCCTTCTCTCTAGCGTACTCATAACCCCCCATTAATTGCAGGGGTTCATCCTGACCCTCCCCCCGTGGATAACGAAGGTAATAATCAGAACGTTATACTATTTCAGTGGGGAAACTGTTTTTAAGGACTTCCGCCCCTATTATTTTCTCTTCCAGGGCCCATAGTCGAGCGGTTAAGACACTACCCTCACACGGTAGGGATCCCCGGTTCGAATCCGGGTGGGCCCAATCTCTCCTTTTGGGGTCGCAGAGATTTGAACTCTGACAACCAGCTCCCAAAGCTGGCAGCATACCAGGTTAGCTCACGACCCCTCCAAGAAGAAGGGGGAACGCCTTCAGCATCGCTGCGGCGATGTCTGGCGAAGTTCTGCGGAACTCCACCATCCCCCCTCTCTTTAGGGTAATCATACCCCCTTTCCACTTCACCGTGCAACTCTTTGCACGCACTCATTTCGCGTGTTTATTATTTGCCCCCACCATCTTATTAAAATGGGAGCTGGTTCAATTCTTCCTTTTCCTTTCCAGGACGTAGACGTCCTTTATCTTCTTGAGTGTGAAACCCTTTTTATAATATAAGCCAAGCGCCGGATTGTCCGGCCTGACCTTAAGGAACACATCCATCCCCTTCCTGTCCGCAAACCTTATTGAGGCGTCCAGCAGCCTCCCACCTATGCCCCTTTCCCTCCATTCCTGGAGCACCCCTATGCCCTGCAGGAGCATTCTCCCCTCCGCCTCTATCAGGTGGGAGAACCCGACAATCCTCCCGTCTTCCTCAGCGATGAAATACGAATCCTTATCCCTGAAAAGCGGCTCTGAGCCCGGGAAAAGCCTTCTAACAAGAGAAGCGAGCTCTTCGGAGAAACCCGCCTTCCTTATCCTCATGCGCTCACAGCCCCATGTTCCTGCACTTTAAATTTCCTGATTCAACCCCTATCTCCCCGCACCTTCCCCTGTTTGCGGCCCCGACCTTCAGCACGGTTGTCTTGCCATGCATCCGCACCCCCTCGTTCTCGTGTATGTGCCCGCAAACGTTCACGAGGGGGCGTTTCTCCTCGATTATCCGCAGGACCGCCCTGCTCCCCGCATGCCCGCCGCGCGCCTCGTCCATTATCCCATAAGGGGGAGCGTGCGTAATAAATATGGTGTTTCCGTCTATCGGGAGCCCTTTCATCCACCCGTACAGCTTTTCCTCCGGGAATTCCCCCGGAGTCCCGAAAGGGGTCGGCGGGCTGTAGCCGAACCCGACCAGGTTCAGCCCCTCACCTATTTCCACCCTCCTCCCGTGCAGCCATTTCCCGCCCGCCTCTTCCGAATAATCAGAGTCCCCGTTCCCCGGAATCACGAAAATATTTTCAGAGGACGAGAGCAGGTCCGTCACGAAGCCGTCTTTCCCCGGCCTCCGTGCCATGTCCCCGGCCACCAATACGTAATCATATCCTTTAGACCGTGCCGCAACCCTCTCCAGCGCCTCTTCTTCCCCGTGCAAATCGGATACGGCAAGGATCCTCAAGCCCTCGCCCTTTTCTCGGAGAGGACCTCCCTTATCCGGGCTTCAAGGTTCTCCTTCAGCATCGGCGCTATGAACCTTTTCGTCTGCGCATCCGCCTTCGCCGCAATCGCAAGCTTCGCGGCCAGCGCACGCGCTATCTTGCCCCTCGCCTTCTTGTTTGACTGCGAAATAGCCGGATACTGGAAAAGCACCCCGTGCTTAGGAGGGGCCACACCCTTCTTGTTCTTGAGGTGCTTGAAGAGCGCCTTCTCCGCACCGAGGACCTGTATGGTGCTCGCGGGCATCAGCGAGAGCTTCCTCAGGCTCCCTGCGAGCGAGACCAGCTTCCCGGCCAGCTTGCCTCCGACCAGGTGCTCTATGTTCGGGCAAACCTCCTTCGCCATCTCCTCCAGGTATGCCTCGTACGAGTCCATCAGCCCGTAAACGTTCTCGATTTCCCTCGCAAGCTCCCTTATCTTCTCTATGTCCTTTGCCTCCAGCTGGCCGCCGGTGCTCTCCCTTGCCTTCTGGCAGATGGCCTCGGCCCTCCCCTGCCCCACGAATCTCGATATCGAGGCAGGGTCCGGGTTTTCCCTCTCCATGTTCAGGACCACCCCCACATAGCTCCTCCGGTCGCTCGTCTTTAGCTCCGGGAACTGCAACGAATACATCTCCTCAAGCTTTTCCCCGAGGAGGTTGGACACCTCCTCCAGCTGCTCTATGGAGCGTGATATCTGGGCAAGCATGACGTCCCTGCTGCGCAGGGCCTGCGCGGTCCTCTCCCTCGCCTTCTTAAGGAACCTGAGCCGCCTTTCCATATCCAGGTCAGGTCCGCCGCCCCTCGGCCTCCCGCCGAAGCCTCCACTGGGCCTCCCCCTGAATCCACCCGGCCTTCCCCCCCCGAATCCTTTGCGTTCCATAATATCACTCAAACCGTTTGTTCCACATCTCTTTTGCCAGCTTTCCGGTGCGCATGTATTTCTTTACGTCCGCCTTCTCCCGCCTTGCCCGGTGCCCCTCGAGGAATTCATTCACCTTCCCCGCAAGGATTTCCTTCACCTCCCCGGTGAGCATCCTGCCGCTTCCATATTCCCCGGCGATTCTTTTTAACTCCACATCATCCGGCTCGAACAGCACGCTCAGCCACTGGAACGGCACGTCCACGGACAGGTCCGCCCCCAGCCTCCTGTGCTCCTCCAGGGTGGAGCGCCCTCCCGAGAACGCGTACTTCATTATCTTTTTCCGCACCGTTTTCTCGTCGTCATCCAGCCAGATGGCGCTCTCCCTTACGCTGGAGCTCATCTTCCCCTCCGCCCCCTGCAGGGGCGAGAGGAACTTTGAATGTATTGCCGCCGTCTTCTGGTGCCCGAGCGATTCGGCGATGTCCCTCTGCACCCTCCAGTACGGGTCCTGGTCTATCGCCG
The DNA here is from genome assembly GCA_029557835.1 of Microcaldota archaeon. GTDB lineage: Archaea > Micrarchaeota > Micrarchaeia > Anstonellales > Bilamarchaeaceae > CAIXOA01. The sequence goes on along the minus strand of JAKQHW010000011.1, from coordinate 33,396 downwards.
CGGGGATGAGGCACCTCTTCTTCTCGAACAGGGTGGGCATTATCTGGTATGCCGGGTAGAAGATGAACCCTATGTTGGTCTCATTCGTGAAGCCGAATACCGCCTTCACGGTCGAGAAATTCACCTTCTTGGCTATCTTGAGCAGCATCGGGTATACGTTGCCTATGTACTCGCTGTCCCTGAATATGAACGTCCGGTCAGGGTCGAACCCGACCGCCGCGATGTCCCGGATGTTCTGCTCCGCGTGTTTCCCGATATCTTCCCATCCCTCCTCCCGCCTGCACAGGAACTTCTCGTCGTCGGTTATCTCTATGTAAAGGTTCACCTTGAACCTCTCCTGCAGCCATCTGGTGAAAACGAGGGGTATCAGGTGGCCGATGTGCATCGGGCCGCTCGGCCCCCTGCCGGTATAAAGGTAGAACCCCCTTCCTTTCTCGTAATCGTCCATCACGAGGTCCAGGTCCCTGTGGGAGAAGAAATACCCCCTCCTGAGCATCACGTTGCTTTCCCCGGCGTTCCTCTCAACCCTCGCCCGCAGGGCAGGGGTTATGCCGCTGGTCCCGAACTCCTTTATGAGCTTCTCATAATCTATGTTGCCGGATACTTCCCACGGTGTCACTCCCATGCATTGGATTTCCATATAAAGGTTAAAAAACTGTTTATAGAAAAAACCGGATGTGGGAAAATGACTTTTGTTCCTAAAAAGGTGTTCTTTACAAAGGGCGTCGGGGTCTCGAACACGAAACTCGGCTCTTTTGAGGAGGCGCTGCGCTCCGCAGGCATCGCCCAGTTCAACCTCGTCACCGTCTCCAGCATAATGCCCCCCGGGGCCAAGGTGATAAGTCGCGAGGAGGGGCTCTCCGGCATGCATGCGGGCGAGATAGTATTCACGGTCATGGCCCGCATCTCCTCCTGCGAGCCGAACCGGCTCATCTCGGCCTCCATAGGCACGGCCCTCCCCGCAGAGCCGGCCATACACGGCTACCTGAGCGAGCACCATTCCTACGGGCTGAACCAGGAGAAGTGCGGCGACTACTCCGAGGACCTGGCCGCCTCGATGCTGGCCTCGACCATGGGCATCGAGTTCGACGTGGACGCAGCATGGAACGAGAAGGAGGAGCACTTCAAGATGAGCGGCAAGATAGTCAAGACCTTCAACACCACCCAGACCGCCGTGGTGGACAAGAACGGGAAGTGGACATCAGTCATCGCGGCGGCTATACTGCGCCCCTGACCGCCCTGGTTATGGAAAAACAGGAAGGGGGCTCTCGCCCCCGTCTTTAATTCACTTTTTCCTTTTCGCCTTCCCTTTTTTCGCAGGCGCCTTCTTAGCCGCCTTTTTCGCCGGCTTCTTGGCGGCGGGCTTCTGGGCCGCCTTCATGGCGGAATAGGGCGGCGCAAAGACTGCGGGCCTGGCAGCAGGCCTTGGCGGAGGCAGCGGCCTCGCAACCGGGCGCGCCGGAGGCGGAAGCGGCCGGTAAATAGGCGCTATCGGCCTCGGGGGCATCGCACCCGCCGGCCTCTGTGGAGGAGGCAGCGGCCTCGCAACCGGCCTTGGCGGAGGCAGCGGCCTCGCGGCAGGCGGCGCTGCGGCCGCCGGCTTTGCTTGTGGAACGGCCTTCTTCTCGTCCTTCCCCAAGAAGAATTCCTTTATTGATTTCAATATGCCCATGCTATCACAAGCTTCTCTTCAAAGGCAAAATATAAAAATGTTATCTGGGCGCACACGAGAGCGAACGCTTTTAATCCGGAGCCACCCAACCCCTACCATGGAACTGCTGAGGGTAAGCTGGGGCGGCGCCTCCCGCATGTGCGAACGCCTCGCCTTGCAGGTTAAATCATCCGGCTTTTCCCCGGATACGATCATAGGCGTCAGCAGGGGAGGGCTTGTCCCGGCCCGCCTCCTTTCCGACATAATGGATGTTGGCGACCTCCAGGTGATACGCGTCTCCTTCTACAAGGGGATGGGGAAAACGATGGAGTTTCCGCAGCTCACCCAGCAGCTGACCACCCGAATCGACGGGAAAAGGGCGCTGCTTGTGGACGACGTTTCCGACACCGGGAGGAGCCTCAAGGTTGCGAAGGACCATCTCATGCGGATGGGCGCCACCGAAATCAAGGTCGCCACCCTCCATTTCAAGCCCCATTCCAAGTTCCGGCCGGATTTCTTCGTGGAAGAGACAAAGTCATGGCTGGTATACCCGTGGGAGAGGAATGAGTGCTCACGCGAGCTTGGCAGGAAGGTGTGAGGATGGAAACGGGGTATAAGGCATACATGGCCGTGCTCGCGCTGTTCACGCTGCCAATACTCATCACCCCGTTCCTTGCCGAGGCGGGCATCGGGCTCGCAGAGCCGCTCTACGCCGCGTACGGGCTCACATGCCACCAGTTCGTCTCCCGCTCGATATGCTATTTCCCGGGCCAGGGGATTTCGGATTGCATGGAGGGCGGGCAGCTGGTCCCATATAGGATATATGCGGTCGAGAAGGGCGGCGTTGCAGGGTACGCGTTCCCGGTCTGCTCCAGGGACGTCGGGATATACGCCGCTGCGCTTTTGGGCGGCGCCCTGCTTTTCCTTCTCAGAAGGCACGATTCCAAGATGGTGCCGAACCCCCTGTTCTTCGTGCTTGCACTGGCCCCCATCGCGCTTGACGGCGGCACGCAACTCATCGGGCTGAGGGAGAGCTCCAACCTCATTCGCCTGCTCACCGGCGGCATGGCAGGGCTCGCGTTCTCGTTCTACTGCGTCCCGCTCATGAACAAGGCTTTTTCCAAGCAGGAAAAGACATGATCATTTGAGCCTAATCGCCTCTAGGTTCAGGGGCGCCCTCGCCTCCCTCCTGAGCAGGGAAGCTGCCCCCCTCGCGAGGTCGTCCGCCTTGTTCCAGTCCCCGTGCATCGTGAAGACGCGCTCCGGAACCGGCTTTAGGTTGCTGAGGAATGCCATGAGCTGGTGCCTGTCGCTGTGGCCGGAGAAGCCCTCCACGGTCTCGATGCGCATCCTTATGTTCATTATCTTTGCCCTTCCGTCGTCTCCGGTGACCGGTATCTCCTTCATGCCCCTCTGTATCTTGTGCCCTAGGGAAAGCGGGCTCTGGTAGCCCACGAAAACGAGCGTGTTCCTCTCGTCCTCGGCCATGAGCCTGAGGTATTCCACAGAAGGCCCGCCGTTTAGCATTCCTGACGGCGCAAGTATGACCGCCGGCTCGCCGTTCACTATGCTCTCCTTGTCCGTCCCCTTGGCCACCTTGAGCATCGGGGACTCAAACGGGCTGTTGTTGGAGAGTATCCTCCTCTCTATGCTCTCGCGCAGGTATTCCGGATACGCGGTGTGGATGGCCGAGGTCTCCATCACCATGCCGTCTATGTAGACCGGGACGTTGAAGTTCGGGTCCCGCCTCACATAGTCCTCCAGCACGAGCATTATCTCCTGGCTCCTCCCAACCGCGAACACCGGTATGAGCACCTTTCCCCCCTTCGCCGCGGTCTCCTTGATTATGTTCACGAGCCTGTCTTCCATGTCCCTCCGGTTCGAGGTGATGTCGTTCTTGGCCCCGTATGTGCTTTCCAGGAAGAGCGTCTCTATGCGCGGGAAGCGGGTGTTGGCCGGCTCGAAGAGCCGGGTGTACCCGAATTTCATGTCCCCGCTGTACACAAGGTTGTGGAGCCCCTCCCCTATGTGGAGGTGGACCATCGCGCTCCCGATTATGTGCCCGGCGTTGTAGAGCGTCATCTTTATCTCCGGGGTTATGTCCACCACTTCCCCGTACTCCACCGGGACCACCCGCCTGAGCTCCTTCTGGATGTCCTTCTTCCCGTATGGCGGGTCCACCCCGAGGGATTTCTTCATGAGGTCCACGGAATCGGTCTGCAGCAGCGCCATCAGCTCCCTGGTCGGGGGGGTGCAGTACACCGGGCCGTCGTATCCATAAGCGTACAGATAGGGCAGGAAGCCCATGTGGTCTATGTGGCCGTGGCTGATTATCACGGCGTCCAGCTCTTCCAGCGGGAACCCCATGAAGTTGAGGTATGGGTAGGCCTTGGTGGCCTCCCCTATCACCGGGTTTATCCCCACGTCAATGAGCAACCTGCTGTGGGGGGTCTGCACCAGCATGCAGCTCCGGCCCACCTCCCTGAACGCGCCGAGCATGGACACCCGCACCCATTCGCTCGAGGGCGAGGGCTGGCATATCTTCTTCCCGAGCGAGAGCAGGAACTTCTTCCTGTCCTCCGCCTCGGCCATGTATCCCTTCCTTATCCCCCGTATGGTCGAGGAGGGTATGGTCGGGCTCCTCAGGACCACGGGCGACCAGCCCGTCCTTGTTATTATCTCCTTGAGCACCACGCCCCCTTTGCCTATCACGAGCCCGGGCTTGAGCGCCTCTATGAACACCTCGGAGAAGGTTGATGCGAACGTGATGGAGCTTATCACCGCCTCCTTTGGCACGAGGGACTCAATCTCTTTCCTTGCCCTCTCCATGTCCATGAGCCGGGACTGGTCCACCCTTACACTGACTTTCTTCCTGACCGCTCCGGCAAGCTGCTTGATGAGCTGGTCGTTGCGGTAGAACGCCTCGATGTTCCTCACATATATTACTATATTCAGGCCTTCGGCCTCCACCTTGGCAATCCCGCACTCCGCGGGCATTATCTCAGATACGGTCTTCTCTATTTCTTTCTGTTGCAAAAAATCACCCGCCTTTTTTCATCCGCCCGGGCTCGCGCCCGGAAACGGGCCGGAGGCGAAAAAAGACGCCAAAACCTCCGCCCTCAAAAACGTTCTTCTTCTGCGCCAGGCTTGCCCTCAGGCACTGTGCTTCCTGAAATCCTTGTCAGTGAGCGCCTCGGTGCCGGAGTTGGTTATTACCAGGATATCCACCCCTTCCCCGCTCCCGGCGTCCCTCTTCATCGCCGCGCCGACCGCCCTGGCAGCTATCGGCGCATTCTCCTTGACAGTCCCGTCCTTCACATACATCTCTTCCAGGACGCCCATCGCAATCGGCGAGCCGCTCCCGGTCGCGGTTATGTCCTCTTCCGTGACCCCGCCAAGCATGTCCACGCTGAACACCCTGGGCTTGTCGTCCACGCCGCCGACCAGCAGCTGCACGAAGAACGGGTAGTATTTGTGGCCGGAGAGTATGTTCGCAAGAAGGGTGGCCGCGCCCCCGACGCTCATCTTCCTCCCGTGCTTTAGCTCGTAGAGCTTTATCTCCGCGCGCATCCAGCGCACCAGGGACTGCGCATCCCCGACCCCGCCCGCGATGGTCATCCCTATTCGGTCGCTTATCATGTGTATCTTGGGGGTCTTCTTGTTGGCTATGTAGTATCCCATCGTCGCCCTGCGGTCGCTCCCCAGTATCACGCCGTCCTTGCACACAAGGCCGACCGTGGTCGTGCCGGTCTTCTTTATCATCTGCTCTTTGGAATCGGTTTCCATATGCATCACCAAAAATAGTTGGTCTCCTTTAGATTGTAAGAGTTTTAAATGCTTCCCCAATCCGGAGCAACTAAGCTTGGAAAAAAAGCGCTTGTGTATTGTGTATTATGATGTTAACGAATGTTTTTAAGGCTTCGCCCCACCCTCACAATGGGGGCGGAAGCCCGCCCTTCTCCACAATCCAAACCGCATCCAATAGCCCATACGCATAATCGGAAGCCCCAAAGGATGAGAAGCAATCCCCTTTTTTGAAGAAATGCTCAGCGTCCTCCGCATACTGCCTGGCAAGCGCGAACACTTCCGGATGCTTCTCCGCAATCCACGCGCCCCTTTCCAGGTGGGCTTTCAGTTTCCGAAGGCTTTTCTCCGCCCTTTCCTTGTCCATGCATAATCACCTTAATCCATCCAATTGCGTAAGGAGTGCGCGCCAAGCGGCTCCAAGCGAAGTGGAGGGGGATCAGAGAGATGGAAGAAAATGAGGGGGACGCCTCCCCCGCGTTTTCTCCAATCGGGCCCGGCGGGATTTGAACCCACACTGCAAGGTTGCTCCTGCATTCAGGAGAAGGCATTCGAAGCCTTGTAGGCTATCCAGGTTACCTTACGGACCCAAGACCGTTTCCTGTTTCCAGTCTCCGGCATCCATATTAGCAACAAAAGAAGAATAAAAACCTATTGAGTCAGGATTCGCGCGCCACCCTCTTCCACAACCACAGTATGCTCCGCCTGCGAGACCAGCCCGCCCCCGGCTTCCTTCAGCACCGGGTAGGCCTTCAGCACCTGCATCCTCAGCATTTCCTTTAGCGCGTTGCCCACCAGCAATTTGGAGGGGAACTCCTGCACCAGCCATCTCTCCGCGAACGGGAGCATCCCGTAGTTGTTTATTATGTGGTTCAACAGCTGCCTGGACTGCCTCATGCGCAATCCCCCGGGAAGATAGAGCGAGAATATCTCCACCTGCTCGGTGTCGGAAACGAAACCCTTCCCATCGGTTGCAAACGGCTCAACGGCGAATATGTCGCCAACCTGGAACTCGTACGGGTCCTCGGTCTTCACATTCGGTATGTCTATCCCCGCGTGCAGAAGCCCGGTCTTTATCATGTGGCCCGTGAGGTTGGCTATCGGGCGGAACCCATACCCCTTGACGGTCTCCTCCACAATGCCACCCACCTCGCCTACCTTCACCCCGGGCTTGATCCCCGCAATCGCGTTCTCGAGCGCCTTCTCCGCGGCCTCCACCAGCTTGCCGTTCTTTTCGCTCAAATCTATGGTGTAAGCGGTGTCCGAAAGCGCCCCGTTCACGCTCACCCCGAAATCTATCTTCACCAGGTCCGTTTCCTTGAAGAGCGCCCCGTCCCCTTTCTCGGGGGTGTAGTGCGCGGCTATCTCATTGATTGATACATTGGTCGGAAAAGCGGGGAACGCCCCCTCCTCGATAATCATCCCTTCTATTGTTTCCGCAACGTCCAGGAGGCTCGCGTCCACCATCACAAGGGACTTGCTCTCCTCACGCACCTTCGCAGCGATTTTCCCCGCCTGCTCGAACTCGGACAGCGGAGCCTCGACGAATTCAGCCATGGTGTAGATTCCCACCGAACCTATTATAATTCGTGCTGGGCAGGTGCGGCGGGTATATGGCGCAAGCGCATGAGCGCGGCCCCTATATCCCCGGCATTTCCGCGCCCTTCCTCCTGGATCCTCTCAAGCAGCCTCCTCCACTGCTCCGCGGTCGAATCCGGCTGGGGTATGCCTGCCTTGCTGCATGCGAACACAACCCCGCAAAGCAGCCTCGGGAAAAACCTCTGCGAGAACCCCCCATCCTCCAGCCGGGAAACCTTCTCGTATTCCTCACGGAGAAGCTTGTAGGCCTTCTCCGGGTTCCCCAGGCACATTTCGCAATATCCTATGATTATCCTTGCCTTGGTTTTCTCGGCCAGAGTGCTCCGCAGGCTTATGGAAAACTCCGCGGCTTCCTTGGCTTCCCCGTATCTCTTCATCTTCCTCAATGCGTCGGCATACTTGATGTTAAGGGCTGCCTTGGATTTGTATGAGATGGGGAGGGACAGATAGACCCTTTCCACGTCTTCGTACCGCCCCTCCCCGTATAATCCTGCCATCAGGTGCGCGTAATTTTTTGCGCACCCAAGGCCGCAGGCTTCGGCTTCTGCGATCACCGCCTGCGCCTTCCCGAATTCCCTGCAGCTGGAATAGGCATCCACCATCGCCCCATACAGGTCCCTTGACCCCATCCCATTTCCCTTCGCATATTCGAAAAGGTGCTCGGAAAGCTCCGCCTCCCCAAGCATCCCGTGTATCCTTATGAGCAGCGAATGGCCGGCCGCGCTGCCCGGGCGCCTCTCAAGGAAGTCGGCAACCATATCCCGGGCCTCATCAAACCTGTTCGCGTCTATGAGCCCGATTGCGGGCTTAAGCCCCCTGATCAGACTCTCCGGAGAAGGCTTCTGCGCAGCCCTGAACTTTTTCTCCCGGCGCTCCGCTTCCCGCCTTACCCGGGCTTCCGCGAGCGCCCTCATTTTCCATTTGGTTTTCCTTTGCAATATTACACCTTTTTTATATAATTAACACAATAAGGCTTTTAAACCACCCTCAGGCTATGCCCTCCAGTATTTCTTATTTTTAATGAAATTCTTCTGGGCCTCCAACAGTTCCAAAAGCAGCAGGTCCTCGTCCTTGTGCAGTTTGCTCAGTATCCTGTCCGCGGTCTTTGGCCCGACCCCATAAACCGAGAGCGCAAGAAGCCCCCTCTTCCCATATGCGCGCAATATGGCCGCGGCGAGCGCCTGGTCCTCGGGCCCGCCCTTCCCGAGCGTGAGCGATGAGCGACCGCACGCATGGCATTTCATCTGCCCGGGCGCGTTCCCAGCGGTGGTCCGCCTGGACGCCCCGCAGGAGAGGCACTTCAGCTCCACCGGCTTTTTGGATATTTCCTCCCTTATGGATTTCAGCATCGCCTCCCGCGGCTGTATGGAAGGCACTCCTTCCTCTTTTCTCCTTATGCCCTCCATTGCAAAAAATGATAGTTCCTCCTTTTCCTCGAATATGAGCTCCGGCTCCTTTTTCATCAATCCAACAAGAACTTTTTTCGTGCCTTCCAGGTCGAAGTATTTCCTGAAGATTGTGTTTACCGCCTCGGCGTAGACCGGGGTGTCAGCCATGAGCCGCATGAGCTTGGTGCCAACCATCGCGTCCTCCCCGAACATCCCGAACATGCGCCCGGTGTGCAGGAACACTATTCTCAACGCAGACGAATTCCAAAGGGACTCCTCGGCATCGAACTCCAGGTCATACGGCACGAGCGCCGCGTCGACCCATTCCCTCTTCGCCGGGAAGGGCAGCTTCAGCATCACCCTGTACGGGTCCGTTGCAACCGCAACCTCGGCCCCAAGCCTCTTCGCCAGCCGCAGCTGGAGAACCCGCCCCAGGGTGTAATTTATCCTGGTCCCGAAGCATGAATGCAGCACCACGGATTCCTTCGCAATCTCCACCACGATTTTCCCGTCGTCCGGGATGGCCCTCCCCCCGTGCGCGTCCCCGTCCCCGGCCCTCAGCCTCCCCACCTCCTGCGCGATTTCCCGGTGCACAGGGATGTCCTCGCCAACCCAATCCGGGATTATGAAGTCCGCGGATGAAGCAGGCTCGGCGAGCAGCTCGTGCGAAAGCTCGACCATCCTCCATACCCTGCCCTTGGAAGAAAAGAACTCCCCGGGGGTGAGCGTAGACACGAACCTCTCGTCAAGCGACGCGACAATCCTGTTCGTGCTCGAATCCCTCAGCGCATATTTCTTTTCCTTGGGTATGGTCGTCAGGTTGTAGAAGTAATACTCCCTCCCCGCCCGCCTGATGGCCGCGCTGCCGTCCGGGTTGAGGAATATGAGGCGCTCCCTTTCGAGCTGCTTCACCGCCCGCCTGAACTCCTCAGGCTTAAGCGCGAACGCATAAGCCCTGTTCAATATCCCATAGGCGCCATCCACCTTCATCCTGCCCATCTCCATGAGCAGGCCCACGAACTGGTGCGCGGCGACGTCCATCGCGCCCCTCACCGCTTCCCGCCCCTCCAGGAAGCCCTCGCCAAATTTCCTCTGGATTGCGCGCGCCTCCATCCAGTCGTCGTAATCCCCGACAATTATTTTCCCAGATGGCTCCAGGTGCATCGCGTGCCCGCTCCGCCCCACCCTCTGCACGAGGCGCGCCACCTCGCGCGGGGAGCCGAACTGCACGACCTCCTCCATATCCCCTATGTCTATCCCAAGCTCCAGCGAGGATGTCGCCACCACCGTCTGGAGCTCCCCGCCCCTCAGCCCCTCCTCCGTCTTTAGCCGCACCTCCGCGGAGAGCGAGCCGTGGTGCACGTCCACCGGGACCTTCTCCATCGCAAGGTAGGTGGAGAGCGCCTCTGCGGTGCTCCTCGTGTTCACGAAAACTATCCTCCTCTTCGGCGCTTCCTTCTCAAGGAACTCCTTGAGCCGCTCGAAGCTCTTCCTCTCCCCCCCGTACGCCTTGATTATCTCAAGCCGGATGCCCCTGTTCCCACCTGCCTCCAGCACCGAGAACGGCCTCGCGCCGCAGATGAGCCTCCCCGCCTCCCGCGGCTCCGCAACCGTGGCGCTCAGCCCTATCCTCTGGAATTCCGCAATTTCCGCGAGCCGCTCCAGCCCCATGGACAACTGCGTCCCGCGCTTGTTGTTCAGCAGCTCGTGCACCTCGTCCACTATCACGTGCTTAACATTTGCAAGGTGCTTCCTCATCACCCTGCCAACAAGCAGCGCCTGCAGGGTTTCCGGGGTGACTATGAGCAGCTGGGGAGGCTTCGCCCTCTGCTTCCCGCGCTCGCTCACGCTGGTGTCCCCATGCCTGACCGCGTGCGTTATCCCTGCATGGTCGCACCACCAGTCCATCCTTTTTTTCATGTCCCTGTTCAGCGCCCTAAGCGGAGTGATGTAAAGGCAGGTTATCCCCGGCTTGCCGTGCACCATCTCCAGCACGGGCAGTAATGCTGCTTCGGTCTTCCCGCTCCCAGTTGGTGCCACTAGCAAAGCGTTCTTCCCCTGCAAAAGCTCAGGCATCGCCTTCTTTTGGATTGCCGTGGGCTCGGGGAACCTTTTCCTGAACAATTCGGCTATGGTTTCCATATTATTGCACTATAATTTCAATTCAGCGGTATTTATTCCTTTGCTGAGTGCGTTTCCTCCCTATTCCGGCTCTTCCTTCTCCGGCTTCACTTCCAGCGACATCCCATCCTTGGCCAACTCAGAGTTCCTGAATATCGCCCGCGCTTCAGAGAGCAGTTCCTTCTCCGCGCCAGCGTACCTGCAGCTTATGTGCGTCAAAACCAGCCTTTTCACTCCAGCCGCCTTCGCAATCCTCGCGGCCCCTGCCGCGGTGGTGTGCATCCTCCCCTCGGCCTCGTCGCCCATCCCCTCCCCGAAGGTGGCGTCGTGTATGAGCAGGTCCGCGCCCCTTGCCGCGAGCGCGACCCTCTCCGACGGCATCGTGTCCCCGGAATAAACCGCCTTGATACCCTTCCTCACCCAGCTCACCTCCTCAAGCTTTACCCTCTTCCCCGCAACCTCCACTTCCCCCCTCTCCTGTATCTCGCGGAACATCTTTCCCCGCAGACCGCGCCCCTTCGCCTCCTTCTCGTTGAACTTCACCTTGTCGTCCTCGTGGAAAACGAGCCCGTACGCCTCCCTACCGTGCTCCACCCTGAACGCGGATATGGAATAGTCCTTGCCGCGGTAGAGCTCGCCCTCGTGCATCTCGCCGAACTGTATGAAGTCCGGCCTGCGTGCGAAGGACGGGCTCATCGCCTCGATTATGCGCGCCAGCCCCCTTGGCGCGAAGATGCGCAGGTGCTCCCTCTGCGTGTTCATCCTTATGGTCTCTATCAGCCCGAACACGCCCATGAAGTGGTCCAGGTGCATGTGGGTTATGAATATCGCCTCCACGCCCCCGTACCCGACGCCGCGCCTCATCATCTCCCTCTGCGTGCCCTCCCCGCAGTCCCACAGGAACAGCTTGTCCCAGTGGAGGGCAATGGCCGGCATGGCCCTCTTTATGGAAGGGACCGCGCCTCCGGTCCCCAGGAAATCCACCTTGAGCATGGTTACACCTAAAACGATGAATAATAAAAATCAGGGGGCTCGCGCCCCGGAGGGAAGCTAAGCTCAGGCCTTCTCCACAGGCTTCTGCTTAGACTTCACTATCTTCACTTTGGAGGGAGTTAGGAGAACGAGCTCCTGCGTGAGCAGCGCTATGTCGCCGTTCATCTTCTCCGCGCTCACCTTGAGCTTGCCGATTATCCCCTTCAGCCTGTTCGGCTGCTTCGAGAGGGGGGTCACGTTCACGATTATTATGTTCTTGCTCGTGAGCTCCTTGAGCGCGAGGTTCGCGTCGCCCTCGTTCCTCAGGTCTATCCTCTTGACATAGAAGTCCGCCGGCGGGTTCACCACGTCGCCTTCCTCCTCTATCTCGAGGTATTGCCCAAGGTCAGGCTCTTCGGTCTCTTTCTCTTTCCCGAAAATCTTGTCGAATATTCCCATCCTGTCACCTGCCATTACGCCGTGTGTCCAGCTATTGGACGAAAAGGATTAATAAACCCTCCCTCCTCCGGGCCAAAGCGCCGTTTCCACTAATCCCAATCTTATTAAATGCTTCCAACCAAGAATGCTTTCCGGTGCTGAGATGCCTTCTTTTGGAGACTTCACTGGCCCCTCGCGCATATACCGCGACAGGGACGTGCTCTCACCCCATTTCATACCCGACACCCTCCATTTCAGGGAGCACCAGATAAGGGAGCTGATGTCCATACTCGCCCCCGCCCTCCAGGGCAGGAAGGCGCGCAACCTCATGATATACGGGAAGACCGGCACCGGCAAGACCTGCTCGGTCAAGCACGTGGCCAGGAAATTCGAGGAGGAGCGCCAAAACGCCCGCATCACATACATAAACTGCAGGATGTACAACAAGCCCTACCGCATCCTGTCCAAGGCGATAAAGGCGCTCACCAACGGCCTTGACAAGCAGGGGTACGGGCTGCCTTTTTATTACGAGAAGATGCTCGAGTGGTGCGGGGAGGGGAGGCAGCTGATACTCGTGCTGGACGAGATAGACATGGCTAAGAACATAGACGAGCTGATATACACGCTCACAAGGGCGAACGACGAGCTGGAGCGCGGCGGCGTCTCCCTGGTGGGCATATCCAACCGCCTCACGTTCAAGGAGGGGCTCGACCCGCGCAGCAAGAGCAGCCTCTACGAGAGGGAGATGGTGTTCCCCCCATACACCGCGCCCCAGCTGCAGAAAATCCTGCAGCAGAGGGTGGAGCTCGCATTCAACAAGGACGCGATAACCCCGGGCGCGATAAACCTCGCCAGCGCGTACACCGCGCAGGAGTCCGGGGACGCGCGCTACGCGCTAAAGCTGATCGCGCGCGCGGCCGAATACGCCGAGGAAAAGGGCCTCGGGAGGATAACCGACGCCGAGGTGAAGGGGGCGAGGGAAATAGTGGAGACCGACCTTGTGAAGGAGGCGGTCGACAAGCTGCCGGAGCACCACCAGCTCGTGCTCTACGCGGTCGCGCGCCTCACCCTTTCGGGGAGCAAATACGCGAGGTTCGAGGAGGGGAAGGACGGATACCTCTTCTCCGGGGAGGTTTACGAGGACTATTCCGAGCTCTGCTCCAAGCTCAGGAAATCCGCCAAGACCGCGCGCTCTTACAGGAGCTACCTCACTGACCTGGAGATGCTCGGGCTGGTGACGACCGTCGAGAGCGGGAAGGGGATAAGGGGGCACACAAAGCTCATAAAGCTGGGCCACACGCCCCAGGAGACCATCTCCATGATGAGGCATAAGTTCGGTGAGTAATCTGGACGAGATAGACTTCATATACCAGGCAGGCGCGCTGCGCAGAGTGGAGCGCTCGGGCTGGAAGACCATAGGGATAAAGCCGGAGAGCGTATCCGAGCATTCCTACCGTTCTGCGGTCATCGCATACATCCTAGCGAAAAAGGAGGGCGTGGACCCGGAGAAGGCGGCGCTTGCGGCCCTGTTCCACGATTTGCACGAGGTCCGGATAAACGACGTGCACATCGTTGGGAAGAGATACATGGAGATAGACGAGGGCAGGGCGCAGGCGGACACGTTCGCGCCGCTTCCAGAGATACCGGAACTTTTCAGGGACGCCCGCGTGATGGAGGTCGCGAAGGACGCGGACCGGCTCGAGCTCATCTTCCAGGCGAAGGAATACAGGGACCTTGGTAACAAATACGTGGAGCAGTGGATTGAGCGCGCATCAGCGCTCCTGAAGACCGCTTCCGCGAAGAAGATGGCGAAGGAAGCCCTGAAGAGGGACTCGTTCAAATGGCTTTTCGAGGCGAGGGGATGAACAGGGCGCTCATCGCATTGTCCGTGGCTTTCCTGCTTGCCTTTTCCGGGTGCGTGGGCGAATTGATGGGCCACGAGCAGAACTGCATCCAGAACCGCACAGCCACCCCCTGCACCAACGCGGCGCTTAACCGCGCAATCCTGCACGACGATGCCGCGGGCGGGGTGGCGATGTGCGACATGATAGACACATCCCGCGGGGACGCGTTCATCGGCTCTGGCAGGGACCGCTGCTACATGGAGGTCGCGCGCGTAACCAACAACGAATCAGTGTGCGGGAACATAGACCCGCTCAACACTTTCGCCAGGGGGCTTTGCGAGGACCGGGCCGCGCCCCCAAAGCAGAGCACGTTCTGCCTAGCGGCGGCAATTCTCCCGCTTTTCGCCCCCCTTCTCTTCTCCCGCCGCTCATAGCTCGATGGTGTCGCCGTTCTTTGGGGCGTGGACCTCGTATCCCTGCCCGCGCAGCTCCTCCGCGAAGGCCGGAATCCCGTCCCCGTGGTTGAGCACTATCTTCTCCGGCCCTGCCTTGCGTATGAATTCAAGCAGGTCCGCCCTCCCGGCGTGCGCCGAGAAGTCGTAATACTCCCAGGGCGTGTCCACCTCGAGCAGGTTCCCTTCCAGGAGGATCCTGCTCTCCTTCATCATCCTCCACCCGTTCGTCCCCTCCACGTTGTATCCTGTGAAATACATCTTTGAGCCGGGCATCAGGTTGAGCATGTACTGCAGCGCGGGCCCGCCCTGCAGCATGCCTGCCGTGCTTATTATCACAGATGGCATGGAGGTCGCGTCCACCCTGTCCTCCCTCCCCTGCACGAATACCGCGCTCTCCGCGTGCTCCCCGAACTCCTCCGCGTCCCTTATGTAGCCCGGGTTCCTCATGCACATCCTTGTGACCTCCTTGCCCATCCCGTCCACGAATATAGGGACGCCCTTGTTGTGTGCGCGTATTATGCTTATCAGCTCCTGCGTCCTCCCCACCGCGAAAGCCGGGAAAAGCGCGTTGCCCCCAGAGTCTATCACTTCCGCAACATCCTCCGCGAGCTTCCTCTCCAGCCCCTTCCTCTCCGGGTGCTCCCTGCTGCTGTATGTGCTCTCGATCACGAGCACGTCCACATCCTTCACCGGCTCCGCGCCGGCGTGCATCCTGCTCCCTTCCATCTTGAAGTCGCCCGTATAAACGAACCTCCTCCCCCCGTGCTCCGCCTCCACCATCGCGGCCCCTAGTATGTGCCCCGCGTCGTGCAGCCGGAAGGCCGTCTTTCCCAGGTGCAGCCTCTTCCCGTACTCCAGCCCCACCCATTTCCTGTTCGCCTTCGCGATCTCCGCCTCCGTGTACGGGGACCTGTCGCCCATTATCTTCATCGAATCCGCCCAGAGCAGGTTGGTTATCTCCGCGGTCGGGGGCGTGGAGAACCAGTCCGGCCCCCCATGCGCGAACATGGAAGGGAGGTAACCGGAATGGTCGAAATGCGCGTGCCCAAGTACGATTGCGTCCAGCCTTCCCCTGAACGGGAGCGGGAACATGTCCCTGCCTTCGCCCACCTCGTAAATCTTGAGCCCGCAGTCCAGCATCACCTTCTGGTCCGTCTCCAGGACAAAGCAGCTCCTTCCGACCTCCTGCCCCGCGCCGAGGCACTGCAACTTCATTTTTCCCATTTTCTCGCCGCCTCCTATGCTCGGAGTGCATTTTTAAATTTTCTACAAGATGCCTAGCGCATGCCCGCACGCATCCCGGAATTCTCCCTCTTGGAGAAGCATGGAATCAGGCTCATCCCGTATGGGATCGCAAAAAGCGAGAAGGAGGCCGCGAGAATCGCGAAAAGGCTCGGCTACCCGGTGGCCCTCAAGATAGTCTCCAGCGAGATATCCCACAAGACCGATTACGGCGCGGTGAAGGTGGGGCTCAAGAACGAGGAAAGGATGCTTGCGGCGTACGACGACATAATGGAGAGCGTCCGCGGCCACAGGACGTCCGGGATGCTCGTGCAGAAGATGGCCCGCAAGGGGCTTGAGATACTGATAGGGGGGAAGAAGGACCCGCAGTTCGGGCACATGGTGGTGCTCGGGCTGGGGGGCGTGTACGTGGAGGTGTTCCGCGACATCTCCGCCCGCATCTGCCCCATAAGGAAGGAGGACGTCAGGGAGATGGTGATGGAGCTGCGCTCCAACCCGCTGATAACTGGCGTTAGGGGGATACGGCCCATCGACATAGCATCCCTGGAGGAGCTTATGGTAAGGGTCTGCAGGATAATGGTGGAGGAGGACATCGAGGAGATGGACCTGAACCCGGTCGTTTTCGACGAGCGCGGATACGACATAGTCGACGTGAGGATAAGGAGGGGGGTGTGAGGTATGCGCAGGGACGTGAGGAACCTAAACCATGTTTTCGAGCCGGATTCGATTGCGGTAATAGGGGGCTCCCCTGCCACGGGCAAGCTCGGGCACGTGGTCCTGAAGAACATAATGGACGCGAGCTTCCAGGGGAAGGTATACCCGGTGAACCCCAAGTACAGGGAGGTGCTCGGGCTGCGCTGCTACCCGGATGTGCACTCCATACCCGGGAAGGTCGACCTCGCGGTCTTCGCCATACCCGCGGAGCACATCCCATCCGTGATGGAGCAGTGCGGAAGGAAGGGGGTGAAGGGCGCGATAGTCCTCTCCGCCGGCTTCGGCGAGATAGGGAGGAAGGACCTTGACGAGAAGCTGTCCAAGGCCGTGAAGAAATACGGAATCGCGATGATAGGGCCGAACTGCCTCGGCGCGCTCGACCCGTCCAAAAGGCTGGACACGCTGTTCTTCCCATTCTACAAACTGGGGAGGCCCCGCATAGGCGAGATCTCCTTCGCGACCCAGAGCGGCGCGGTCGGAAGCTGCATAGTTGACATGGCCGCGCATTTCGGGGTTGGCTTCGCGAAATTCGCATCCTACGGGAACGCGCTCACGATAGACGATGCGGACCTTGTGGAGTATTTCGGCTCCGACCCGCGCACCAGGCAGATAATCCTGTACCTCGAGGGGACCAAGGACGGGAGGAAGCTGTTCGAGGTCATGAAGAAGGTCGGAAAGAAAAAGCCGGTCATAGTGCTCAAGGCGGGCAAGACCGCGGGCGCCTCCCAGGCGGCAATGTCCCACACCGGGAACATCGCGGGCAATTACACCGCCTACCAGGCGGCTTTCAGGCAGTCCAGGGTGATAGAGGCCAATTCCCTCGCCGAGCTTTTCCACGTGGTAAACGCGTTCAGCCAGCCGCTTCCCAAGGGGAGGAGGGTTGCCGTGCTGACTGACGGAGGCGGGCTGGGGGTGCTAAGCGCTGACGCGATAGAGGCGGAGGGCCTGCAGCTTGCGCAGCTCTCCTCGGAGACCGAGAAAGTTATAAGGGAAGTGCTTCCGCAATACGGGAAGGTGGGGAACCCCATAGACCTGATCGCGGATTCCGGCCCCGAGGAATACCGGAAGGCGCTTGACGCGCTGCTTGCAGACCCCAATGTGGACTCCATAATAGTCATAGTGCTTTTCCAGGCCCCAGCGCTGGACTCCAGCATACTGGACATCGTGATATCCGCCTCAGACCAGAGGAAGAAGCCGATATTCGCGGTCGCTGTCGGCGGGGACTACACCGCGGAGAGCAGGAAGGTGTGGGACAGGTACGGAATACCTTCCTACGACTCCCCGGATTTCGCTGTCCGCGCGCTCAAGAAGTTCACCGAATACTCACTTCTTTCTCAAAAGAAGAAATAGATGATCCCGCTCGTAAGGCTCCAGGGATATCCTTTCCACCACCTCAAAAGTCCCCTCCAGCTCCTTCTCAACCCTCGCGTATATCTCCTCCGGCCTTTTCGTCACATCGATGCTCTGGGACTTTATCGCAATCATCGCATAGCCGCCCTTCCCCAGGAACCTCGCGTTCTTAACCATCATCTCCGCCTGGTCCGGGTGCGCGACGTCCTCGAACACCACGTCCACCCCGCCGACCTCCTCGTATTCCTGCGGCCTGCCGGCATCCGCAAGTATGGGGATTATGTTGCCCCTGTGCTCGCACACCTGGAGAAGGGACTTCATGGAATGTGCCGAAATCTCCACCGCGTACACCTCCCCCTCCCCTCCGACTATGTCCGAAACGTGCGACACGGTCGTGCCGGTCGCCGCGCCTAGGTAAAGCACCTTCGAGCCCGGCATTATGGGCATCTCCTTCAGCCCCTTCTTTATCGCTGAGCCGAGCTTGCTCCTGCTCGGCATCCATGAGCGGTATTCCTTACCGCCGGCCCTGAGCACGTCCTCCCCGTAGACTTTGGTGCCCGGTGCGAAATTGAGGGTGTAGAGCTTCCCGCCCTCCTCGTACACCCCCCTGAAAATCTCCCTCATCTGACGCATTCACCTTCTGCGCACGTGCACGCAATCTCCTTCCTCACGATGTCCCCGCCCGAACAGTAATACTCATATAATGTGGTGGGGGAAGCGCATCTGTCCACGACCCTCTCCATCACCGAGGTGCTCACGGTCATCTTGGTCTCGCCCCGCCTGTACTGGTCGTCCTTCTCGTTGGAGTCCACGCAGAAGCCCTCCCTCCTGTGCACGCATTCGTCGTTGTAGCAGTTCCAGCCGCACCGGACTATCTCCTCCGCGACCACCCCTCCCCTGCAGAAGTATGCCTTCAGGTCCGAGCCGTCGCACGTGTTCCTGTAAGTGCCGTAAACCCCGTTCAGCTCCCCCTTCGCGTAGGTCGCGTATTCCTCGCAGGCAGGCGGCTGTATGAGGGCGGGCGGCTGGGGGGCGGGCTGTTGCGCGGGCTGAGCCTGCTGCCACGGGAGCGTGCAGCCGGCAAGAAGCAATATCCCCAAAGCCAATGCGAATAGGACGGGTTTCATGGGTTATTATTCGGAAGGAGGGTTTATTTTTATTTGGTTGGGGGAGGAAATCAGAAAGGAGCGTGGAAAATGAAAGGAGGGGGATAGGGAAAAAACAGTTGCCCCCTCCTTGCGTTTTTCGGGCTCGAGGGGATTTGAACCCCCGACCTACGGATTAAAAGTCCGCCGCTCTGGCCAAGCTGAGCTACGAGCCCTCGACCGCTTTTTTAGTCCCGTTTTTATCCGACATAAAGCGGACGGTTCGCAAACATGGGCGCATAGTCCCAAGTGCGTATTATATTTCTCTCACGATAGTATAAAAAACAGTTGCCCAGCATTTCTCCCTCATGCCTACCAGAGAGGAATACCTTGGAAAGGAGATAAAGCACATAGACATCAAGAAGCACAACCCGGTGCAGCTAATAGAAGACTATTCTCACATGGCGTTCCAGGCGAGGAACCTCGCCCGTGCTTCCCATATCTACGACAAGATGCTGGCGGACGAGAATTGCTCCGTGATACTCTGCCTGGCCGGCTCCCTCTTCAGCGCGGGGTTGAAAGATGTGGTCGTGGACATGGTGCGCAACAACATGGTGGACGCGATTGTCTCCACGGGCGCGATAATGGTGGACCAGGACTTCTTCGAGGGGCTGGGCTTCAGGCACTACATGGGCAACCCCATGGCGGACGACGAGGATTTGAGGCAGAAGCGCATAGACCGCATATATGATACATATATAGACGAGGACGAGCTGCGCGAGTGCGACATGACCGTTGCGAAAATAGCGGATTCCCTTCCTCCGAAGCCCCATTCCTCAAGGGAAATTATCCGGGAGATGGGCAAATACCTGCAGGAGCACGGGAAGAACAGGCAGTCCGTGGTGCTCGCGTCCTACGAGATGGGCGTGCCTATTTTTGTGCCTGCATTTTCCGACTGCAGCGCCGGCTTCGGCTTCGTGCACCATCAGTGGCACAATCCAAAGCAGCACGCGTCCATAGACTCGGCGAAGGACTTCCTTGAGATTACGAAAATCAAATTGGCGGCCGGGGAGACCGGAATCCTCATGATAGGGGGCGGAGTCCCGAAGAACTTCACGCAGGACATTGTGGTCGCGGCGGAGGTTCTCGGGAAGGACGTCTCCATGCACAAGTACGCGGTGCAAATCACCGTAGCGGACGAGAGGGACGGTGCGCTCTCCGGCTCCACCCTGAAGGAGGCGCATTCCTGGGGCAAGGTGGACGAGGGAAACGAGCAGATGGTTTTCGCCGAGGCGACGATTGCGATGCCCCTGGTGGTCGGCTACGCCTACCACAAAGGCAATTGGAAGAAAAGGAAGCCAAAGAACTTCGGGCCGATGCTGGACAAGGGTTGACATGGACATAAGGGCATTCCCGATAGGGGCGTGGCAGCTTTTTGAGGTTGCGGTTTACCTAATCGTCCTCGCCGCCTGGTTCTATTCGATAAGGCATTTCGGGATAAGCGGGGCCACGGAAACCGGGCTTTCATTCCTTGCCCTGCTCGCATTCTGGCTTGCCGTGCGGGCGGCGCTCAGGCGCCTCAGGCCGAGGTTCGGGATGTAGTCCGCGCCCACAACCTATATAATACTCATAATCCCAAACAAACCAGGTGCTCTTATGCGTCATGTATGCGATACAAGCGTAATAATCGATGGAAGAATCATAGACCTGATAGAGAAGGGCGAGGTGAAGGGGGAGCTTTTCCTCCACGAGGCCACGATAGCCGAGATAGAGGGGCAGGCGAACCGGAAAAAGGAAACGGGGTACGCGGGCTTCGCGGTGATGAGGAAGCTGCGGGAAATGGAGAAATCAGGAAAAATCTCCCTCCAGATAAAGGGGGAGAGGCCCGCCCCGGAGGAACTGCACGAGGCGAGGCGCACAGGGCAGCTGGATTTCCTGATAAGGAAGCTCGCGAAGGAGTTGGGCGCCGTCCTGATAACCGGGGACACGGTGCAGCACGAGGCCGCCGGGGTGGAGGGGTTGAAGACCGTCTACCTGCGCGCCAGGGAGGAGAAGGGGAAACTGAGCTTCGAGCATTATTTCGACGCGCAGACCATGTCCCTCCACCTGAAGGAGGGATGCAGGCCGGTGCTGAAAAAAGGCGGCCCGGCGAGAGTGGAGCGCGTTGAGCTGGGAGAGATAATCTCCGAGGAGCGGATAAGGAAGATGGGGGAGGAAATCGTCGAGGCGGCGGGCAGGAACCAGTCATATTATTTCGAGATAGACCGAATGGGCGCGAGCGTGTTGCAGATGGCGGACTACCGCATAGTCATCGCCAAGCCGCCGTTCTCGGACGGTTTCGAAATCACCATCGTCCGCCCGATAAAGAAGAACACGCTGAAGGATTACGAGATAAGCGAGAAGCTGATGAGGCGGATGGACGAGCAGGCGGAGGGGATAATCGTCTGCGGGCCGCCCGGCTCTGGGAAGTCAACGTTCGCAGCCGCCCTCGCGGAATATTACCACGGCAAGGGATATGTGGTGAAGACCATGGAGTCGCCGAGGGACATGCGCGTAATCCAGGAGATAACCCAGTACACGGCGCTGGAGGGGGATTTCGATTATACCAAGGACATACTCCTGCTCGTGCGCCCGGACTATACTTTCTACGACGAGATGAGGAAGAGCAAGGACTTCAACATCTACACGGACATGAGGCTCACCGGCATAGGGCTGGTTGGCGTGGTGCACGGGCGCAAGGCGATAGACGCGATACAGCGGTTCATAGGGAAGGTGGATTTGGGAGTGATCCCCCAGGTTGTGGACACGGTCATAATGATAGACGGGGGGCAGATCACCCAGGTGTACGAGCTCACCCATTCCGTGAAGGTCCCTGCGGGGATGAGGGAGGCGGACCTCGCCCGCCCCGTGATAGAGGTGAAGGATTTCGAGAGCGGCGAGCCGGAGTACGAGATCTACAAGTTCGGGGAGGAGACGGTGGTGCTGCCGCTCGCGGAAGGGGGGCAGCGCGGCGGCAGGAGGGGCGGGGAGCGCAGGGGCGGCTCGCTGGAGCGCGCCCTTTCCAGGCTCATGCAGCACGAGTTCAGGCTGGAGAAGGTTGAGGGCGGCTTCGTGCTTTACGCCAAGCCGAACGACATCACCTACATCTTCAAGCAGGGAAGGAAAAAATTCCGGAAGCTTGAGGGCAGGTACGGGCAGATAGAGGTGCGTGAGCTTTGAGGAAAAGATTCTCCCTTGCCGGGGATTATGCCGGAGCCCTTGAGGCGGCGGGGAACGCGATGAGGGAGGGGAAGGTGTTCATCTATCCCACGGACACGGTCTACGGGATTGGCGGGAACGCGCTGGACGGAAAGGTCTGCGAAAGGGTGAGGGAGATCAAGGGAAGGGACGGGAAGCCGTTCTCCATCATTGTTTCCGATTTCTCCATGTTGAGGAGGTACTGCGAGGTCCCGGAGGACAAGGCCAGGTACCTGTTCCGATACCTTCCGGGCCCGTACACCTTCCTTCTTGAAAAGAAGGAGGACATCCCCGCATGCCCGGGAAGCAAGATAGGCGTGCGCGTCCCGCTCCACTCCTTCATAAGGAAGGTCTCGGGCGACACCGGGCTCCCCATAATAGGGACGAGTGCGAACATCTCCGGGCAAGGATCGGTTTTCTCATTCGGCAAGCTTGATGCAGGATTGGTGGCCAAGGCGGACCTGGCCATAGACGGGGGGGAGACGCTTTTCAGGAAGGAATCAACGATTGTCGACCTTGTGGGGATGAAGGTGCTCAGGGATGGCGCCGGCGAGTTCCGGTTCTGAGCACCGAACGCGCGCGAAGGAAAGATATTTAAGCTCCCCATGGGAAAAATAACCATGGCGGGACCGGTTCAAAGGCAGGCGGGCAGGGACCTGAGCTTATTCTCAGTGCCAAAGCCAATCCGGAAGCAGGAGGAGATCGAGGGGCTGAGGCAGGAGCTCCAGCTCCAGGCGGTGCAGAGGATAAACGAGATGCTGGACATCGCCAGGAGGCACATGCCGGAACTGCCGCGGATAGACGAGGGCGGCTTCTCGGTAAGCCTTCCCAACGAAAGGACGATGGTGGTGCAGAGCGGGGGCGCGTTATTCACTGTGAGCAGGGGCGAAGGCCAGGTCTCGGTCTACTGGTCCGGGAAAAAAGTGACATTGGGTTGATGCTATGAGGGCGGCAAAGGAGAGGGAAGAGGAGGTTTCACGGCTCAGCTACGTTCCGGTCGTGAGCGTGGCGTTGCAGAGCGCCGAGATTGCCGCATTCAACGTTATGAACGACGCGTGGAGGAACATATTCTCGGGAAAGGTCCGGGACTCCAGGATAGGCGAGCTCGCGACCAGGCCGGAAAGGTTCGAGGGCTGCTCGGTGAAATATGCCCGCGTGGAGGGCGCGGACGTTTACAGCGTGGAGGCCTCCCTGGACAGGGCGAGGAGGGTGCTCACGCTCAGGGTGAGCGACCATTCCACAGAGATGATGCTTTCGGATTCCAGGGGGAGGGAAATGGAGTACATACGGGAGTCCGGAGGCGAGATAGCAATCAGGAGGGGCTAGTCCTTCTTCCACAGGCTCCAGTCCGTCTTCTTTTTCTCGTCTTTCCCCCCTTCCCCGTCCTTCCCTTTGTTTTCTTCCGGCCCTTCTTTCCCCACAACCGGCCCGGAATCCGGGCGGGGCCTTTTTTCCGCTGGAAGAACAGGCTTTTTTTCAGGTGCCTTGGCCGGAACAGCGCCCTCAGGAGCAGTTTCCCCCTCGGCATCCCTCTCCCCTTTCTTTATGGGGATCAGCTTTGCATTGGAGATCACGGTGACTTTCTCTTCTTCCTCACCGCCGCCGGCAACCATCCTTATCAGCCGGTTGATGAGCCCCTTCCTCCGGCTTTTTTCCTGCCTGACCTGCACCCTTATGGCTCCCCCGGAAGGCCCGGCGCCCGAATAGTCGGTGCTGTTCTCGTCCTCAAGGCAGTACCAGCAAAGCTTCCTTCCGTTGAACTGGTAGAGTATCTTGGTCTCCCTGCTGCAGCGCTGGCACCGGCCCGGCTTCTCGTACGTTTCGGCACCGGCCCCCTCGTCCTTCCTCTTTTTCCCCTCGAATTTCAGCTCGTCCTCCCTTTCGGTGTCCATCCTGCAGTTCGGGCATATCCACTGCCCCTTCCATTGCTGCATCTCAGAGGTCGGTATGTACATCCTGCAGCGCCAGCACTGGGTGTTCTGTTCCTTAAACGAGCATTCCGGGCAGATGTCGAATCCTTCGCGCCCGCACACCCTGCAGCGCATGCCCTCCTATTACATGAATAAGATTTTATTCATATGCCGCTTGTAACCATGGTTACAATATGCTTTTGTGTCAGAGCTCCAGGTTTTCATCAGCGGGCATCCCCCCTTTCTGTAGTCCAGGAGCCGAAGCTCCGGAAGGCGCCCCCGGCCATACCAGCCGGACTGTTGAGCCGGAAACGCCTTTTGCAGGGAGGGAGGCCCTCAGCAAACCTGCATCTCTTCATCCGCACCTTTTTTGGCGAAGAGAGTTTATAATTATGCCCCATCCCGGTTCAGACCAGCTTCGCCATCCTGTCCGCGAAAAGGTGCGACAGGTATCCGAGCAGCCCCGCAACCCCGAACATCCAGTCGGAAAAGAACCATATCGCAACCCCATACGCCCCGGCAGCCGCAAGGGTGTGGGTGATCCCCCTGTGCCTCGGCTTCATGTATGTAATCACAATCATGTACAGTCCGGTTATCGCAAGCGTGTTCACCAGGATTGGGTGCCAGTTCTCCGCCCCGCACATCACCCCGTCGCAAATCGCACTGTATGAAAAAAGGAACGCGCAGATGGGCACCCCCAGGTCCGCCCACTGCCTCATCTTGCTGCTGTCATGGTCTATGTCCGGCACCAGCGCAGAGAACGCAGCCACGAACACAATGGAACCGAACAGGAAGGGCTCGGCCCCGATGGCAAGCGCGAATACGGCCCCGAAAATTATTCCCACCAGCAGGTGCCCGGGATAATTCATAACCTCACCCCGTACTTCTCGAAAACGACTTCCTTCTTCTGCCTGTACACCACCGAGTCGAAAGCGATCGAAAGCATGATGAGCCTGTTCAGCAACTTGTCCAGCTCCGCCTCCGGAACCTTTTCCCCGCTCCTCTCTATCTCAATCGCGCCTTCCGCCACCCTGAACGCAAAATGCGCCGCGGAATTCCTGTACATGCCGCCCCACACCGAGGAGAACTGCGGAACCCATTTCTCGTCCGCCCATTCGGACTTCACCCTGTTCAGGAAAGCCCCCACGGTGCCGTCCTTGTCCATCCTGCCGAAATCCCTGGACGTGAGCAGCAGCATCTTGTGCCTCGTGAAAAGGTATTCGTAAAAGTCATTGTACAATTTGAATTTCAGGTACAGCCTCACTTTCGGGCCAACGTCCTGCCTCCCGGCAAGGGCCCGGACCCGCAACAGCAGCTCCATCTTCTCAGAAGAATCCGCCACATAGGAGTCCAGCACGTTCACCACCTCCTCCCGCACCTGGAAAGGGACCCCCCAGAGGCATTTGCCAAACAATCCCGCATACATTTCCGTATAGTCCGCGTATTCGCCAACTGAGGAAAGCCTCGCCCCGCCAACCTCCATCCCTTCGCTAAGCTCCTCCGCCTCATCAAAGTGCGCGAACGCCTTCTTCAGTTTCTCCGCCTCCTCCGCAGGCAACGGCTCCGAGAACCTTATGGATGAGAGCAATGCGTTGCCCTGCCCCACGTGCAAGGCAATCTCCTTCCTCAGCTCCATCTCACCCTCGCTTATTCTCACCATGTGGACCCGCCCGGAATCGAACCAGGGTCTCCAGCGTGTAAGGCTGGCGTCTTGACCATTGGACCACGGGTCCAGGAGGAAGGGGGACCTCCGCATCGCTGCTGCGATGTCCGAAGAAGTCCACCGGGACCTCATCGCCCCCTTCCCTTTTAGGGTAACCATAACCCCTCGGCTATAGATAATAAATTACTGAAGAATTAAAAACAAGGGCTAGTACTGCGCCCGCTGCGGAGGCTTCACGAAGATGTAGTACCTCTCCTTCCCCTCCATCTCGGAAACTATCCTGTGCACGAACACCGCGGCAGGGTCCCCCACCGTGGGGGCCCTCGCCTTCAGGTCCGCGAAATTCTCAAATGGCTTCTTCTCCCTTTCTTTCAGTATCAGCTCCATGTTCTTCTTCCCTATCCCCGGGATAAGGTCCAGCTGGTGCACCCTCATGGATATGGGCCCCGCCTTGTTGATGAACTTTATGAAGATTTCCTCCCTGCCCTCTATTATTTTCCTCACCACTATGGGGACGATGTCCTTCGCCCCGGTGGTGAGCTCGGAATACTCTATCCTGCCCTTTATCCTGTCCACTTCCGCCCGGTCCCCCTTGCCCACAAATATCCTGCTGCCCACGGTTATGTTCGCGTCCGGCTTTACCGTCGCCTCGAGAAGGGTGAAGAACTGGTCCCCCACAAGCTGGACAATCGGCTCCTGCCGCGAGCCAACCGCCCTCCCCCTTGGGAGGTATTCCACAACCCATGCATAATCTTCCATCCCGACTACCCCAGTGCCTTGAGCACTTCCTTCATCTCCTCATCGCTTATCTCTATCTTGTTCTTGAGCAGCACCGCCCTGAGCGTGCTCTCGTGCGCAGGCATGATGTCTACAATCTTCACCGCGGTCTCATCATCTATTTTCGGGCTCGCCGCCTTCACCTTCTTCAGGATGCCCTCCGCCTTCTTGCCCTCGCATTTCGCGAAGTTCTCCGCGTGCTCCAGGGCGTTCGCCTGCTCGTATCCCAGCTCCTCGCCCGCCTCCTTCCTCTCCCTGAGTATTTCGAGGACCTCCGCGGTTGTCGCCGGCTTGGTGTTTGTTATCCTCATCTACATCCGCCTCAGGTGGACAGGGGCGACTATGAGCTGCTTCTTCGCCTTCATGTCCCTTATCTCGACCACATATGATTTGCCCCTCCCTTCCACAATGGTCCCGTGCCTCCCGTCGTACCTCGGGGCCGGGAACCCTGTGAAGGACGGCTGCAGCGATATCACCACCTTGTCGCCCTTGCTGAACGTCTTCACGCGGTCGGTGACCGTGAGCTTCCTCTCCTTCTTGAACCTTTTGGTCCTCCTGACCATGATTCCCTTGGAATTCTTTGCCACATTCCCACCTTTTTTGTTTTCCGCTTTTGGATTTATAAGCCTGCCACTACTGGTTAAGGCAGAATCCGTGATTATGGATATTCTTGCACCCCTTTATAAATGTTGCTGCCGGATATTTAAATGGGTGATTTCTTGTCTCCGAAGCTCAAAGGGATTGATTACACCATTACCAATATCGTAGCGTCCTCAAACCTCGGCCTCGAGCTTGACCTTTTCCTCATTGCGACCAAGATACCGCAGGTCGAGTACGAGCCAGAGCAGTTCCCGGGCGCAATCCTGAAATATGACGACCCAAAGGCGACGATACTGCTTTTCAAGAACGGGAAGATAGTGTGCGTGGGCTGCAAGAGCGAGCAGAAGATTGCGGAGACGATCTCCAAGACCGTGAAGCTCCTCACCCCCTATGCCAAGAAGATAATCAAGAAGACCAAGAGGCCAGAATTCGAGATAACCAACATAGTCGCCTCCGCGAACCTGGGGATGGGGCTCGACCTGTACACCATCGCCTCCGAAGTGGAGAACGTGGAATACGAGCCAGAGCAGTTCCCGGGCGCAATCCTGAAATTCCGGGAGCCGAGGGCGTCCCTCCTGCTCTTCAAGAACGGCAAGGTGATATGCGCCGGCTCCAAAGACGAGAAAAGCATAGAGGCCGCGCTTTCCAAGGCCAAGAAGATACTCAGGCCATTCTCAACGGTGAAGGAGTGAGCGCGCCGACATCCAGCCAGGTCATGGAAAAGCTCAGGGAAGTGCTCGACCCCGAGCTGGGCGTCAGCATAGTGGACCTTGGCCTTGTTTACGGAGTGGACGTGGAAAAAGGGGAAGCGAGGGTAAGGATGACCTTCACCACGCCCGCCTGCCCCCTCCTCGGCTACATCGTTAACGACGTTGAGTCCAAGGTCAGGGAGCTAAAGGGCATCTCATCCGTGCAGGTGCAGTTCGTCTGGGAGCCCCGCTGGACCCCGGAAAGGATGAGCCCCGCGGCAAAAAAACAGCTGGGATTGCAATGATAATCGCGTTCACGACCCTGCCCTCCTTCATGGCCGCCGAGTCCCTGTCCTCCAAGCTCCTGGAAGCAAGGCTCGCCGCCTGCTGCACAATCATCCGCACCGAGCGCTCGACGTACCGGTGGGAGGGAAAAATCCGCAGGGACAGCGAGTTCATCCTCATCATAAAGGCCCGCAAGGCATCCTATCCCAAGCTGGAATCCTTCATAAAGAAGAACCACCCCCACTCCTGCCCTGAGATAATGGGCATCCCTGCCTCGAAAGTGAGCAAGGAATACAGGAAATGGGCCTACAAGGAAACCGGCTAGGAGAAAACGAGCTCCAATACCCCGTTCCTGTATTTCTTCTCCATCTTCTTCTTTGAGACGTCCTCGGGCAACTCCACCTTCCTGTAGTATTTCCTCGCCCCCTCAGCCCTTATCTCCAGCTCCTTCCCGTTCACGCCCAGCCGCACTTCATTCTCGCCAACACCGGGCATCTCCGCAATCACGTTCACTCCCTTCCTGTCCTTGAACACATCCACGAGCGGCTCCCTCTCCCCGCCTTCCTGCCCCTTCTCCGCTCCCTTGCATTCCTCCACCCCGGCCATTTCGCCCTGGGGCTCCAGCCCCCTTTCCCTCTTAACGTTCCCGAACTCCGTCACAACCGGCTTCCCGTCCGGCCCGACCCTCACCGAAAAACCGTAAACCTGCGGCCCCCTCATCTCCGAGAGCCGCCTCACCCTGTCACGCGGCATGCCCTGCATCATCCTCTCCATCATCTCCTCCATCTCCTCGCGCATGCGCTCAAACTCGCCGCCGAACCCGAACCCCTCATCGTCAAAACCGAAGAACCCGAACGGCCTCCTCCTTTTGTTGCCTGCCATGCCAATCGCCCAGTCCTAGTCCTCCGCATATCTATTTAATTTTTAGCTTCCCATCCAAAAAGCGGGTGAGCAAGTGGAAGAGAGCAAGGGAATAGACCTTCCAAAGCCCGTCAAAGAGGGCGACGTGCTGGAAGTCACCATCGAGTCGGTTGGCGGAAAAGGCGACGGGATGGCGAAGCTGAACGGCTTCGTGATATTCGTCCCGAACGCGCAGAAAGGCGAAACCCTGAAGGTGAAGATAACCTCCCTCAAGAGGACCTTCGGGGTCGCGGAGAGGGTTGACCAGTAGATGTTCGTCCCGGACCCATACGAGAAGCTGAAGAGGATGCGGAAGCGGCTTTACTGGGAGTTCCCTGACCTTTTCGGAAAAGAGTTCGATTTCTTCACCGCCGGGGCACGCACCCCGCCCGCCGACCTCAGGAAGGAGAGGAACGAGCTGGTCCTCTCGGTGGAGATGCCCGGCCTCAGCAAGGAGGACATCCGGGTGGACCTGCACGACAACCGCGTGCGCATCTCGGGCGGGAGGAAGGAAGAGAAGGGGGAGAAGGGGAAGGGCTTCTACAGGAAGGAGCGCCTCCTCTCCGCATTTTCCCGCGAGCTTGCCCTCCCCGAGGAGGTGGACCCCTCTTCCGCCAGGGCGAAATACGAGAACGGCGTCCTTGAGATACGCATGAGGATAAAATCAGGGCAGAAAAAGAAGGGGAAGCAGCTGGTCATCCGCTAGCAAGTGCAAAAAACCTTCATTTATGTATTCCCAAACATTCACTTTCCCACAAAACCCAACGTTTAAATACTTTTTCTGCGCCTATTTACCATTATTATGCCTCCAGACAGGAAACCGACGCCCCCGATGAGGGGCACGCAGCTCGACCTCTTGTGCGAAAGGGACACCCCAGCCCGCGGCTTGCGCCAGCTGGGCACCACAGTTTCCGATGGGGCCTCCGGGCTGTCCCGCGCACCCCTCCTTTTTGAGGGGATATGCACGGCCAAGCGCGTGCCAACCAGCTTTTTCCACCCTCCTGATGACGTTTCCATGGAACAGATTGTGCGGGAATTCGCCAGGCATGGCAGCCTCGGCATGGGCCAGATAAAGCGGCTGGAAGCCGCCCACGAATTCCTGTCCCTTCTCCATCGCACCCGCCCAAACCCAAGAACCGGTTCCATATTTGTGAGGGACGACGGCTCCGCCTACATGCAGCACGCCATGCGCGTCGCATACCGCATTGCGGTGGTTGGCAGGGGCAGGCAGGAGGACCAGCAGCAGGTCACCGCGGCGATGCTCCACGACTCCATCGAGGATTTCGGGGTACGCCTTGAGGAGATACGGGAGAATTTCGGGGCGCCCGTCTCAGATATGGTATTGTGGCTCACCAAGCCCAAATGGGACGGAAAGGAATGGATATACCCGGATTCAGAATCCTATTACCCAACGCAGGACAGCTACGAGCGTTCCATGTACGACAGGAGGGGATACAGCTACTACCGCCGCCTCTATTACGTATCAGGGAACACGAGCGCCTGGGTGATAAAGTCTGCGGACAACCTCGACAACCTGCACACCCTCAAGAACGTCCGGCCGGAGAAGCGGCAGAGGAACGCCCGCCTCATAGTGAACAACACAATGGCCGTGCTCTCTCGCATGCTCGCAAGCGAGGACATTGACTGGCTCGTCGGCTACATAGAGAACGAGCTGGGCTTCGAGGTGCCCCGCGACGCGATCGCCAGCGCCCCGGACAGCTGGGTCTCCAGGTGCCCTCCGCGGGAGGTGCTGGTGAGGCAGGGGCTGGAGGGGGTGCACGCCCCGCGCTTCGGCCAGATAAACGTCTATGGCGCCGACCCGAAACATCTCCTCATGCTCGGCTGGCTCGAGATAGGCCTCCCCGACGACGGAAAAGACTACCTCGGCCATCTCCGCTCGATTTTCCGGGAATACACCATACTGCCTATGGAAAGTTACCTCCCTCCCGGCCTTGCCGCGAGCGAGAAGGTGTTCCGCGTGGTGGGGTGCAGGCGCGACGACCAGTTCAGCCCCTACAGGACGTCCTTCGACCAGGGGAACCGCCGCGTCCACCTCATAAGGGACGATAGGCCCATCCTCAGCATTGACCTCGCCTCCATAGGGAGCATCCATTTCGACGACCCCCAGCTGAAGGCGCTATGCTCACACCTTCAAGGGCAGTGCGAGGATTTCATGTCCAGGCTGGAGCAGTTCAGGCAAGATTTTATGGCCAGGCCAAGGCCCTGCGCAGGCAACGGTGAAACAGGATAATGAGCCATGAGTTCCTGGGTGTTTCCGTATCCGTCACTTCCGATGTATACGAGCCTGCGGAGGATTCCGAGCTGCTGGCCTTCCACTCCCGCAATTTAAAGGGCAAAATACTCGAAATCGGCACCGGCTCGGGCCTCGCCGCAATCCTCAATGCAAAAACCAACCCTTCAAACCCGGTCTTCGCAACGGACACAAGCCCCACGGCCCTCGAGTGCGCCAGGAAGAACGCGGAATCCAACGGCGCCCGGAACATCCTGTTCGTCCAATCTGACCTTTTCTCCAACATAAGGGGGAAATTCGACGCAATCCTGTTCAACCCGCCCTATCTCCCGACCTCCGCCGAGGAGCGCATAAGCGGCCCCCTCAACCGCGCATTCGACGGCGGGGAGGACGGAAGGGAAACCCTGGGCCGTTTCCTAAACGAATTCCAGGCCCACCTTGCGCCCCGCGGCACGCTAATCCTCATCCAGAGCTCGCTCAACTCGCCCGAAAAAACGCTTTCCTCCCTCCAATCGCAGGGCTTCTCGGCATCAATCCTTGAGCAGAGGCCGTTCTTTTTCGAAATCCTCTACTGCATAAGCGCTCAGAGGATTATGTGAGCGCTCCCCTCGAGAAAACGCGGGGGAAGCTAATTCGCTCTCCACCCCTCTTCGCTGCAATTCCCTGCAACGGGGCGTCGACCGAACCCCCCCATTTTTACCGGTCATTCTGACCCCCCTCCACTTCGCTTTGTAGCCCTTTGCGCGCACTTAGCACATTCCTTTGAACCATCAAAGGATTATATGAGCGCTCCCCTTCTTCGTTATGGAAAGCGCCGTCTCGCCCGAGAACCCGAAGGTCTTCGCGTACCCCTTCTCTATCTTTATGCGCATCCCCTCCCTCACCAGGGCGCCCCTGTTGTCGAATAAGTAGATTACCCCTTCGCTCCCCTCATCGTCCGCCACAACCAGCCTCGTGAAGTTGTCCTTCACCTTCTTGCTCTTCTGGTACTCCCTCTGCTCCACCGCCTTCACGGCGAGGGGCACGGTGGTTATGTTCCTCATGCCGCTTTTCAGCTCCGTGAGGTGGGTGATGTTCATCTGCTTGTGCCTTTCCTTGGCCACCCTGAACGCGAGCTTTATCTCCTCCTCCGCGCTCCTGAGCATGTTTTGCATCGCCCTCTTCATTACGTCCTCGTCGCCTTCGGACGCCATCATCGTTTCGTACGCAAGCCGGAAAACGCTCCCCCTCTCTTCCCTGCTTTCCCTCACCTCCTGCGCCTCAATTGCATCCGGGGTCTCAGGCTCGCTTGAAATCTCCTCCAGCTCTATCGCCGCCCTGCCCATGTCCAGCTCCTTGGTCCCTACGCTCTGCAGCCCCAGCTCCCCATGCGGTTCCGGCTGCAGCTCCTCCCCGGGCGCTTCCTCCGGCCCCCCATCCGGCATCTCCGGGCTGGGAGCCTTCCCCTCCCCCTCATCCGTTATCACATGCGTCTCCGCCCCTGAGATCACGTCCAGGTAATCGGTAAGCATCTCCTGCACGGCCTTCCCCTTCTGCTCGTTCACCTGGCCGTTCTTGCCCATGGTTTTCATATATATCTTCTCTATCGTGGGCATCATCCTGCTTCTCATCGCGTTGGCCTTCTCCTTCCCCAGCTTCCTCTCCATGAGCTGCTGGATCGGCCTCAGCATCTTCTCCCTTGCGGTCTCCGCCTTGCGCTCCTCCTCCACGCTCTTCTTCCCCTCCTCTTTTTCCTCCGCCCCGTTCCTGAAGACCTCGGCGAAGGACATCAGCTCGGGCTGGGACGCCTTCCTGTCGTCCAGAAGCTTCCTCGCAAGCGAGCTCACGCTGGAATCCTTGTCGTATGTGAGCTCCAGGAGCGCGAAATTCGCCGCCGGGTCGTCGTACCTCGCCAGCTCTGCCGCGGCCTGCTTCCTTATCTGCGGATTCGCGTCGAAAGTGAGGGATATCATTTCATTGAGCGTGATTTTCCTTGCCATCCTTACCACCCAGCTCTTCTAGCACAAGCCGGAAGACGTTGAGAAGGCACTGCCCCTCCGCCATCGTCGGGTTCGCCCTTCCGAGCACCCTTGCAAAGGCCGCCCGGCACCTCCCCGGATTACGCACCCTATATCTCCCCGCCATCTTATTAAACATATGCGTGAGCGCCCGCCTTTCCGCCCCCCTGATTCTCTCCTCCGCGCATTTCCCGGACTTTCCGCCCCCCGCCCTCACCGAATAGAGCACCACCGCCATCGCATGGCTTATGTTGAGGATGGGATACCTCCGGTCCGCTTCCGCGTGCACCAGGATGTCGCACACCCCTATCTCCTTCTCATTCAGCCCTATCCCTTCCCTCCCGAACACCAGCGCAATCCTCTGCCCCGCATACTCCCCGAGGCGGCTACAAAACCTGCGCAGCGGAACCGCGGACCTTATGGT
>JAKQHW010000007.1 GCA_029557835.1 Microcaldota archaeon | reverse complement strand
AGGCGGGGAAAAGGACATCTACCTCCGCATATTGGACGGGAGGGGCCGCCTCATGGAGGCGTGGATGCTTTTCAGGTGCTCCCCACTTTCCAGGGAACCGGCTGGCGACAGCATAAGATATTCTTTCAGGACAGCCTCCGTGTTCGAAAGGGACAGGATGGTCGTCTCTCCGGAGTGATTCATATGAAATTGTTCGTGCTGTTCGCATTGTTTGTGTTTTTTTCTGGATGCTGTTTCCTGATGCCGCCCGACGCTGGAGGGGCCTATGCGCCAGGTGCGGAGGTCCCATATCCCAATGGCGGGGATGAAGGGGGTCAGGCAGGAGGAGCCAATGCTTCCGGAGGCTCTTCCGCAGGAGGGCCGCCCTCCCCCCGGACAATCGGCCCGGTTTCCGAGCCCACAATAGTCTATTTCGAGCCCGGCGAAGGCGGTTTCGCTGTGGAGATGGATGGAATATCCAATTCCGTGTATGACCGCTTGGGCGTCTTGCTCAGGCCAGGCGAGAGCGCCGACCCTGCGGATCCGCAGAGCCTTTTTCTTGGGGATTACCCTGCGCATTCTCCCCGCGACCTTGTGATAAGGAACCGGGTCATGAGCGGGGACAGAGAGCTCCAGGAATGGAGGCAGCAGGTCGCGGAGGGCAATCTGGAGAGGAAAAACCTCGTAGTTGTAATCACGGATTCCAGGATGTTTGAAACAGGAAGGATAACCTATACGAGGGCCTGGCCGAGCGCCTATTCCCTTGCGGTCACATCCGGGACCCTTGAGGAGACGGTTTCCATATCCTCGGAAACCGTGCAATGAGCCTTACCTTTTTACCTTCTTGAACTTGAACCCGTAGTGGATGAGCCCCTCCGGGTCGTGGCTCTGGATTTTCCTGAAGACCATCTCCACATCGTCCCCCATCTTCACATCCTTCCCCAGCACATCCACGATCTCGGCCGTGCATTTGGCCCCCTCCGCCAATTCCACAATCGCCATCACGTACGGAATCTGGTCCTCGAACCCCGCCGGAGCCGCGTGTATCTCCGTGAAGGAGAAGACCTTCCCCTTCCCTGAGAACTTGTGCCCCTCCACCTTTCCCTTCCTCCTGCATTTGGGGCACACCTGCCTTGCAGGGAAATAGTGGCCGTTGCAGTTCCTGCACACGCTCCCCAAAAGCCTGTACCTGTCGGGTATCTTCCTCCATGTGAGCGGAATGGATTCCTTCATCTAATTCACCCTCTTGTATATGTGCACCACGGCAGTTGCGCCGCTGCCCCCCACGTTGTGGGAAAGCCCGATGTCCGCACCAGGAACCTGCCTCTTCCCGGCCGAGCCCCTCAGCTGCAGGGCAATCTCCACCGCCTGCTTCACCCCGGTCGCGCCAACCGGGTGCCCGGCCGCCTTCAGCCCGCCGCTTGTGTTCACTGCGACCTTGCCCCCTATCTGCGTCTCCCCGTCCAGGGAGGCCTTCGCGCCCTCCCCTTTCCGGAAGAACCCCAAATCCTCTATGGCCATTATCTCTGCAATGGTGAAGCAGTCGTGCACCTCGGCAACCTTCACCTGCGATGGCGAAACTCCCGCCTGTTTGTAGGCAGCCTGCGCGGCTATCTGCGCGGCCTTCACCCCTGTTATGCTTTCCCGGTTGTGCAGCGCAATCGTGTCGCTGGCCTGCGCGCTCGCCACAATCTCTATCGGGGTGTCAGTGTATTTCCTCGCGTTCTCCAATGGCGCAAGCACCACCGCCGCGGCCCCGTCCGTCATCGGCGAGCAGTCCAGTATCCTTAGCGGGTCCGCCACCATTTTTGAGTCCAATACGTCCTGGATGGTTATCTCGTTCTGGAACTGGGCGAGAGGGTTCATGCTCCCGTGCTTATGGTTCTTTACCGCAACAGAGGCAAGCATCTCGCTTGTCGCCCCGTGCTCATGCATGTATCTCCTTGCCATCATCGCATACAGCCCGGGGAAGGTCGCGCCCAGGAAAAGCTCCCATTCCTGGTCCCCCGCCCCCCCAAGGATTTCGCTGACTTCCGCGGTGTCAAGGTCGGTCATCTTCTCCACCCCGCCCACCACCACCACGTCGTGCATCCCAGATGCGACCGCCATTATCCCCTGCCTCAGCGCAAGGCTGCCGGATGCGCAGGCACCCTCCACGCGCGTGATTGGGATCGGGTTGAGCCCCATGTAATCCGCAATCAGCGCCCCGGTGTGCTCCTGCCCTATCAGGCTCCCCGCGGCCATCGTCCCCACATATCCGGCGGAAATCTCTGCACCCGACATCTTCGCGTCCTGAAGCGCCTTTACCCCGGCCTCGGTCACCAGGTCCCTGAACCCGCGCTCCCAGTGCTCGCCGAATTTCGTCATCCCGACCCCGACAATCGCGACTTTCCTCATGAGTATCACATCCCCTTCAGTTTCTTCCTGTATTTCGCGTATGCCGCGTAATCTATATG
>JAKQHW010000060.1 GCA_029557835.1 Microcaldota archaeon | reverse complement strand
TCGAATCTTTATGTATGTCGTCAAATTTCTTCTTGTCAATAGTGAGATGCCCAAACTTTTTCAGCAAGTCTGGGTCATGTTTAATGAAGGCCCAGTAAGCCTTGTATGTTTTTTCGTATGCCTGCTGAGTATGAAAAACTGCGGTTGAGTAAAGTCCTTCTCTTAATAAAACTCTAGCTGCTTTTGCATCAATCTCTGCAGCATTTAGCCAGTCTGAAACATTGATGTTTTCCATATGAGTGACACCACCATAGTTTACTTGCTCATTTTATTTTAAATCCCCTCCTGCATCTTCCTCACCTTCTCCAGAAGTTCATCATTGTTCGCCCTTTCTATGCTCTCGTAAAGCTCGTTCTTCGCAGTATGCACGTAAACCATCGTGGTTTGCAGGTCGGTATGCCGCGCAAACTTGGAGGCAAGGACCACGTTTCCCCCATTCTTCCTGCAGAAATTGGTAATCGCGTGGTGCCGCAGGCTGTGCGTGCTCAGCCGATACAGGGTTTTGGGGTTTTTCCCAACGCTGTACCCATACGCCATGTCCAGCTTGGCTTTCCTGACGTATTGCACGAACATCTTCCTTGCGGTTTCGGTGGTGATGTGCGGCTCCGTTGTTTCGGTCCTCCTTCCGTGGCTGAATGAGAAAAAAAGGAAGCCATCCGCCCTGGCGATGTCCGTCTCATAAGAACCGATATAGCGAAGGACGCTGTCAAAGAGCTTCTCAGGCATAAGTAGGTAATCGGTCTTATGGCTTTTCTCCGTAAAGATGCGCAGCTCGCGGCTGCGCAGGTTAATGTCACTCACATTAACCCTTATGGCTTCCCCTATGCGAAGCCCCAGAATTGCCTGAAAAGAAAAAAGCAAGTGCGCCTTCGGCTCATCTATAACGCTGAAAAAGGCTTCTAATTCCTCTTCCGTAAAGCCCTTGTTCATTGAGCCGTACTTGGGCGTCTTCCTGCGCAAAAAGCGGCTCTTGCGCGCCTCGGAGAGTATTCCAATCGTCTTTACTAAATTCCATTTGGTGAGGTGCTGCCCAAGGAAAGAAATTTGCTCCTTGATTTGAGGCCAATTTTTGGTCAATTCCCTTGAGATCTGCCTTGCCGGAAGTGAGTGTGCTTCACCACATGCCGGAAACTGAAAACCCGGAACGGGAAACCCAGCGTCCTCACTTCGTGGAATGATTGATACGCAGGCGTCTGGTCCGGAGTTCAAATCTCCGCGGGCCCACTCTCATTAATTTTGCTTCCGGTTTCGGGTTTCCGGTTGCCAGTATTTACGTCTGTACAATTAGGTTTTCCTTCTTCCTTTTTTAGCCCATTTTTAGGGGGTTTCAAATATCTTGGGTTTTGGGCCCTGTGGTTTTTGAAATCCGTCATGTTTTTCACCTCATTTCTTGATATTTTTTCTTGATGTTTTTATGCTTTTAGGGAGCATGTTTCCGAACACATGCTCCGCTAGGCACGTCTGTTTCACGAGACGCGTCAGGTAACGGCCGAAAAAGCCGCGGCGAGAGCCGGTTTCCTGTTATATCGTTCCGGTTCCTCGTTTTGGGGCTTATTTCAGCCTCCTTCCTTTCCATTTCAAATTTCCTACCTAATCATCGTCATCACCCCTTTCAATCGATTTTTTCAGCTTGCAGAGCATTGAACGGATGCGCACTAGGCAAGACATGAAATTGAGATGCTCCCTCTGCGGGATAATCTTCAGGGAATTGCACAAATCCAGCCAATACTCGGTCTCATTGGCCTCTCCGATACAAGTGACTAACTTTTGATTTTGTGCCTTCCTGGAGTCTATAGCGCCCATTTCAGCCAGGTTCGC
Organism: Microcaldota archaeon; assembly: GCA_029557835.1. Classification (GTDB taxonomy): domain Archaea; phylum Micrarchaeota; class Micrarchaeia; order Anstonellales; family Bilamarchaeaceae; genus CAIXOA01. The sequence continues at coordinate 45,584 of JAKQHW010000060.1, read as the reverse complement.
GCAGATGGAAGACGCGGAGGCAAGGAGCTGCTCCTTCGCCCTCCGGCTCATCTGCTTGTCTTCCATGAACTCGAAAATGTCCTTTGACAGACGGAAGGCCTCCTCATAAACCTTCAAATTCTTGAAATTCTGCATGGCATCACCATTTTCCGACTTCGCGGCTCTGCTCGTAGAGCGCCCACTTCCTTTCATCGACCTCAGTTTTCCCATTTTCTTCCATGTTTTTCACCACTTCCCTTCCCCGGCTTCTCCTTTCGGGGAAGTTTTAGAGCGAGCTTCACTCCGAAGCCCGCCATTTCACGTTCTAAGGGCTGGAAGGAGTGAAGCGAGCAAAACTTCCCCACGTCGCAGAAGCAGAGGTCGCTCGTTCGGTGCGAGTTATTATTCTCTTTAGCAGTAGCGTGCCCGGAGCGAAGGCGAAATGCACATTAAAGTTTTCGCTCTCCTGAGCGAACCCGCAGGGCTGGAACTTTAAGTGCTTTTCAGCCTGAGCGAAGGGCAAAGAAATAAAACGAGCACGCCGAAAGGCGAGAACGAGCGACCATGTCCTGTTTCTCAATGGCTATTCAGAAAACTATCTCAAAACTGTCTCAAAACCATCTGAATAATTTCTAGGTAGTCCGCAACTCGCGCTAACCACTAATTTCATACGCGACAAGGTTGTCAAATTCCCTGTTTTTGCAGTAAGGGAGGGATATGGCAAGGTCAATTGCTTCTTCTTTTGAACCCGCTTCCACCCTGCCGATAACGACCGCGTCTTCGGTTTCCCCGAACTCCCCGCTTTTCATCAAAAACTCAGTTCTGACCGATTTTCCGACTTCCAATACGATATAGTTTGTCAAGAAATCACTACTGCCCCGTCCCTACATTGCTCGAACCTTGAGACGTAACGTTGCATTTGAGGCGGCCATCGCTTTTGTCAACATTGTTCTTCCACTGCAGAGGTCGCTTATTGGACAGGTCATCATTTCCCCCAGCGTTTATATGGTCTATTTCCCATCCGTAATCAGAGTTGCGGTCCCCGTATGCACTGCGCAGAATCCAAGCATTGCAATCGTCTTTTCTCCATTTAGCCGGATCTATTCCCGGAACCCGCTTTCCTTTTTCCCAGACCTTAGCCACTGTTTCTTCATCTGCTTTCATCACAATCCCCACGCAGAATGCTCGCACTTTCCTTATAAAGCCGGGGAGACCTCCCTTCCGGTGATGCCACTATTCAGGTTTGGAGGACAGTTGCCATGCAGAGCGAAGTAAAATAAACAAATAACCCGTAATACCAATTAGGATAGGTGCTAGGAAGTGAATAATCTCGAAAAGATACTCACAATTCAGAATGTTCCGGCAGGTTGTATGATCGTCTCAGCAATTGCCCTGCTCGGAGCCATTTCCCAACCTCAAATGTCTTTTTTGCTGCCCGCTTCTGCCCTTGCTTTCATATGTGGGCTGATCACTTTTGGGATTAATACTTGGATAAGGAAGTATAACGCAGATACTAGAGTCGAGGCCGAAAAGCTCAAACTGGAGAGGGAAAGAGAGCGTACGGCCAGGGAAGTTCGTAAAATAAGCGGACAGTTGGATCTTGAGAACATAAAGACCAGTCGGGAAAATGTGAGGAAGCAGAGGTCCGAAATAGCACGGAATAGAGTGATAACAGACAATTTCCTCAAGGGAATACGCGGAAAATGAATTTTGCGAGAAAAGTTAAATATTTAAAATAAAGAACGGAAATGGCTCTATGCAGTACGAAGAAAAAGAGGGTTTGCTGAGAAGAATCCGTGCAAGTAATAGGAAGATCTTATTCACAGTTATTACTGGGCAGCAACCAAAAGGCAGAGTACTTGTTGATTCTTTATTGAGTCTGGATCAAACGAAACTAGAGAGCGTACTCATCGTTTGGAAAAAGATTGTTGGGTCACGCATCAGCGTAAATAAAGTAAAAAAAGCGCTTGTTACCCTCTTTCGCGATAAATTTGATAATATTGATAGTATCCGGACTAAGGACGATATCCTAATTTTTCTTATAACTACACATACTGAGGAGCATGCAAATAAAATACTTGAGCAAGCTCAGGTAAAAAGTACTACTGTTCTGTCAGGGACAACTCTGGTCGGCAAAAGAAAGAACCTAGATAACATCGAACGTACATTGCAGAATTTTACGCAGCAATGGAACGTTGGCCATATCTCTAAACTATGGATTGAACCGGTTGTTTTGGAAAAAAATAACCTGAAGCTACGCATTTATTCGGAATATGGCTCTAGAAAGATTCCTCAATTTAACTTCAGGGCTAATAACCGAGATATCCGTTCTAATCAAAATTTTTCAGTGGTCTGGACAGTCGCATATCCGTTGAGATTTTCAGACTTTGAAATAGTCGGTGAGGGTGAAGAACTGAAATATGTTAGCAGCATACCGGATCGAGAGTTATCTGATGGCATACTTAATTTGTTATTTGAAACAGGATGGAGAGTTGAATATAATAGCGAAAAACTACAGAAAAGAATAACTAAGGAACTCAAAGAAGCGATGGGCAAGACGGGCAAACTAGAGACCATAGGGCAGAGTATTGTTAAATCCTCAATTGCAGAAGCAAAGAAGACTCTTGATAAATTGAAAATAAAACAAGAAGAAAAGGAAAGAATAGTAGGGGCACTAGACAAGATAGAATATAGAGGTTTTACGATTAGGGACAGCAGCGGCTATCACGATGTCTCCGTGGATGTTGAAGACTTTGATCAGGCTGAGAAAACTGCGCCCGGTTTTTTGAAGGGTGCGCATGATCTATTGTCCAAAACTTCTGAGAGGACATTCATTGTTTCGCTTAATGGGAAAACAGTCCGGATAGGAAAAACGGCCCATTGTATCAGTGACATGGAAGATTGTGAAAAATCCGCAGTCAGGTTATTCTCTGGTGAAACAAATGCCTATTGATGTAGCAGAAATTCAAATACTTCTTAAAGAGTTTAGATATGCTAGAAGATATCGCGAGGCAACGAATCTAATCGCTCCGAATCGGCTGAAATATCTAGTAGATAACGGTTACTTGCACGAGAAATTAGTAAAACCAACGCACTGCTTGGAAGATGATTGCAATAACGAGGTAAAATCCAGTCGTTCTGGGGATATCGTGACAGTTACTTGCAAAACGCATAGTAATGAAATCAATATTTTAGATTTGACCGAACTATCTATTGATTTTCAGAAGGTATTAATGCGGTTCATAAAAGTAATTCTCCCTAACAGACGCTTGGAAAGCACCAAACTTTGGGATGCAAATTCAAATTTCGCAGTTATGGATGGTTCTCTAGATGGTTTTGATGCATCTTTTTTCTTTATTTTCAGCGATGATGATAAATTGTTAATAGATTTTTTAAAAAAATCTATAGGCAGAAAAATGAATATCCTTTTTATCGATTCTGAAAACGAAGAGATGCACGAATTTCTTGAGAAAATGCAATACCTTACTACAGCAGTTAGATTAGTTTCGTCATATTCAAAAATTGATGGAAAAAACATAAAGGAACTTGATGGTGACGTTTCATTTACTTTGAAAATTTTAGAAGAAGAAAAATTATTTTTTGATACCTTAAAAGACGAAAAAATAAAGGTGATGGTCAGCAATGCGAGTACTAATCCTCGTTATATCCTAAATGCATTAAATCTGGCAAGATGGATGAAGCGGAACGGTAAGGAAAATTGGGTTGATTTTGAGAATTTGACGAAGGTAGCCTTTGACCATATTTTTCTATTGAACCTTGAAGAGGGGGGCCATCATTCTTCTGGAGAAGCAGTGCCGGATACGGCTTTTTATGTTAGGAATGCATCTAATCAAAAAGAATTTTTAGTTTTGGTTGATTCAAAGTTTGAAACCGAAACCGATTTGAAAAAAGCGATATCAGAGAAATATGAAAATTACCTAGTTAGTGCCAGGAACATTGGTAATAATGTAAAAGTTACTTTGGCTTTTGTAGGCTTGAATTTTGCAGATCAAAGCAAACTCGAAGATTTTTGTAAACGTTTTGAAGACAAACTTATGGATGGAGAATGTGTAGTATTCATCCCAATTAGCTCATTGGCCATACTATTGGAAAGATACTTGGATATGATTAGAAATAAAGACCTTAGATACGAGAGTTCTTCTTTAGAATGGTCCTTTGGTCAGATTTTCAATAGCAAATTTTTACAAGATAAGAAGGTTCCCCAAATACGAAACTCGTTTTATATGATTAAGGAAAATGAAATGTTACAACTTTTGCAAGCTACTGAGCGTTCTTCAAGAAAACGTTCAATCGCCGGTGATTTATCAAATTTACTTAATGAGTAATGATTTATCACATCTATTTGTTCGGTTATCTAGGTTTTTTTATAATTATAGCTGATTCGAAGTACGAGTCTTTAGAGCGAGGTCTAGCGTTTCGATTCCTTTTATCGAGCTCTATATCAATTTGTTTAACAACTTCAAAGCCTGCGTTTTTTGCAAGTTCTATGAATATTTGGTCGCACATCACACGGCGTAGCACTTTTCTAGTAGAAAACTGATAAAAAACACTTTCTTTCCCGATTACATAAATTGCCAGGCCGCCTGGCATCAAAACGCGATAAGTTTCTTCTAATGCCGCTTTGATGTCTTGGTAATATGCCAATATTGGTTCGGCTTTAAGTGCCCTAGATTCATCCTTCTTTAACCATTCAAATAAATCGTATACGGCTTCCGGGATACCATCTTTATTGGCTGAAGAATTTGCTTTCATAGACCCTAAACTATTCTCATCATATTGTAGTAATTCTTTTTCATCAAGTAGGCCCAACGCAGTGATTGAAATAGATTTCCCAGTTAAGTAATTTTCTCTTCCGGAAGATGCAGGCAAATAAGGTGGCGAAGTCAAAATTATGCTCTTCGATTCGTCTTTTACATCCATTTTTCTTGCGTCTCCTTGTTTTACTTCTGCAGATGGGAGGCGAAGAGAGTAAGCGATTCTTAACTGGTTGCATGTAAAACTCGATCTCATCAAATGCTCAATATTTTGATACATCATACTGGTTATGCCCTTTGATGATATCTCCAATGCAAATCTGCCTACGCCAGTACCCATCATTCTGATATTAAACTTTCTGGTTAGACTATCACTTAGGCACACAAAGAATAGATCTCTAATCCTTTTTTCCTTGATAGTGGATATTGTTGCTCTCCACGTATCAATCTCATTTTCATATGCTTCTTTTTCTTCTATTGTTCCCCATTTATCAAATTTTTTGCTTATCACTTTAGGAAATTTGTAAGGAGTACCATTTTCTCTATTAGGATTAATTTCTTTATGTAAGTCAATGATGCTATGACATGCTGATCTAATATCACGAAAATCACTATTTAGGAGATATATCTTAGATTCTGAAATCAAACAGGATAAGGGGTCTATATCTATACCGGTGCTAGGACATCCCAGTAATGCAGCTTCCACTAGCGTAGTGCCACTACCCACAAACGGATCTAGTATCATTATGTGATTTCCGTCCATCCGAGGTGCATCGTTTGAAACTGTATTTAGCAAAGAACGAATCATCCGTGGAAAGAATTTTGCTTTATATTTGTGCAAACGGTGTACATGCGGAATTGAAGATGGAGTTAATTTAGATTTGCTGTCAATAAGACTATCATGGATATCTCCATTTTCTTCATTCGTAATCAATAGATTTACTAAATTGGTTTCATTTAGCTGTTCGGTATCAATTTTTTTTGTCTTAGAAAGTAATTCCGCTGCTGCCATTAAAGGTATCGCACATTCTAGTTGTCCACCCTTGCAATTCGTTATAGTAGTAAGCCAATCATAATTTTGTGAGCTTATAGTATCAGCCGAGCATTTATCGAACCAAACTTCTTCAATAAAACTTAGTTTTCTTACAGTATCAAGAATAGAGTATTTCTTTTTTGAGCATAAAAAACCCATGAGTGAATTCTTTCTTTTGGCTCCAGTGAAATACTTAGACGCCCACATCCATTCTTTTGGAAGCTCAGAAACAATTTGTACTCTTTTGACGGCATCGAATAAGCTAATTACCTCATTTTCTGCGAGTTGGATATCTCCATCTAATGCTACGTTGGCTCTGATTTTTAGAAACGCTAGTTCTTCATGATTTAATTGCATACGTCGCCTCAGAACTTAAATGTTTGTTTAACCCAATCATCCCGTACTATTGTATCGGTCAGCGAAATTATTCCATCAAACAAATTGTATATGTCTTTTTCTGAAGGCAGATCACCAGCTTTGCGAACTGGTTTCGGGTAGCTGGTCCAAACAATGTCCTTTAGTGAAGCGAGATATTCAGAAAAGTGTCGAACTGGATGTATATTTGATATTAGGCCTACTTTAAGCGCCCAATCTGAAGTTATTGGCTTGGCTTCAGACCCAATCTTCAAGACTTGGTATATGCCTTTCTTGATATCATCTGTTCTGTCTAAACCTACGCTAGTTTTTGAATCTGATATGGTTTCAAAGCCGCCACCTCTCCGTCTGCCAGGCCAATCACTAGGTATTGGGTAAGGGGCGCCACACGCATTTGTTAGCCAAAAAATATCTTGCTGTTTTTTTGGGTAACAGTATGAAAATGCTTCTTTCCAGAATGAGTAAAATTCACCAAAAAAGTTCTTGTCATTTTTTAGTAATTCAAGCATTCCGCGATAAGCCCAGTCCTCATCCTTTAAATTAGCTCTAATTCCGATATTGAAGTATTTTGTTACCCATTTATCGTTTTTCTTGGCTGGTATCATTAAATGAATCTCTGATCCATATAAATGAGAATTATCCGAACTTGAATGGCCGCGTTCTACGGATGTGCCTGCAGTTTCTTCGGTGAGGCGCTGAGAAGTTGCGCATAGGGGCGGAGTAACTAAAGGAGAAGCCTTTATTTCAGCCAAAAAAACATATTTATTCTTCTTATCCCTAATAATGACATCAACTGGTTCTACACTTTTTAGTACTTCAATCTCTTTTTTCTTATACTCAAATATTGATTTTAGAAAAATGCATAATAGCCTAGATGTCGAAGAGCCGATACTACCTGATTCTAATTTGTTTGATTCGTGGAAGACAAATACATTTTTCAAAACGCATCTGGGGCAACAGTTTGTATATGGGTAGAATAAATATGGCGTTTTGTCAGGACAGTAAATCCAACCAGAATGAGAAACCCCGCGATAATACTCGGCCGCTATAAGTAAATCAAATGCGCTTGCTAGCAGTTTTCTTCTTTCTACTTCTTGCTTTTCGCCATAGCTGCTGAGATCAAAATTATAGACATTTTTGATCAATTCATCCGCCAAAATCTTTTCTAGTTGTACTCTTTCTTTGACAGGACTAGCCTTCTCTAAAAAGGAATTTAACCACGGCTTTGACATGGCACTATTTCTTATCAACCTTCTTAAATAGTTACCTTATGTCAGAATCTTCAAATCCCCTCCTGCATCTTCCTCACCTTCTCCAAAAGCTCATCGTTGTTCGCCCTTTCTATGCTCTCGTAAAGCTCATTCTTGGCCGTGTGCACGTATATCATCGTGGTTTGGAGGTTGGTGTGCCTGGCAAACTTGGAGGCCAGCATCACGTTTCCCCCATTCTTCCTGCAGAAGTTCGTAATTGCATAGTGCCGCAAGCTATGGGTGCTCAACCTATACAGCGTCTTCGGGCTTTCCCCAACGCTGTACCCATAAACCTCGTCCAGCTTGGCCTTCTTCACGTATTTCATGAAGAATTTCCTTGCGGTCTGGGAGGTGATGTGCGGCTTGGTCTTGTCGGTCTTCAGCCCTTCCTCTAGGGAGAAGAAGAGATGGCCCTGCGCCTTCGCGATGTCCTTTTCGAAGGAGCCGATGTAGCTCAAGACGGCGTCGAACAGTTTCTCCGGAAGCAGGAGATAGTCCGTCTTGCCGCTCTTCTCCGTGAAGATGCGCAGCTCGCGGCTGCGCAGGTTAAGGTCCTTTACATTCACCCTTATGGCCTCCCCTATGCGCAGCCCAAGAATCGCCTGGAAGGAAAAGAGCAGGTGCGCCTTCGGGTTGTCTATGGCGCTGAAAAACCGCTCCAATTCCTCTTCCGTAAAGCCCTTGTTCATAGAGCCGTACTTGGGGGTTTTCCTGCGCAAAAAGCGGCTTTTCCGCGCCTCTGAAAGGATTCCAATAGCTTTCACAAGGTTCCATTTGGTCAGATGCCGCGCAAGGAAGGTTAGCTGTTCCTTAAGCCGCGGCCAATCCTTTGTAAGCTCCCTGGAAATCTGCCTTGCGGAAAGGGATTGTGCTTTGCTACAATCTGGAAACTCGATACCCATAACGGGAAACCCGCCTTTTTTACTTCGGGAAACCGGAAACTGAGGACCGGAAACAGTTTGAAAAATCTCCATGGGCCCATCTAGAGTTTCCCGTTGCGGGTTTCCGGTTAATCCCGGCCTCCCCCTCCCATCTACCCGATTATTGCGTTGAACAGCAGCCCAACCAGCACGAATGAAACGGCAAGTATGCCAGCAAACACCGCTATCAGCTTCGGCTTGAGCACCCTCCTCAATATGACCATCTCCGGCAGCGAAAGCGCGGTTATGCTCATCATGAGGGCGAGAGCGGTCCCCATGGCCATGCCTTTCGCCATGAGCGCCTGAACTATGGGGATGGTTCCGGCGGCATTGGAATACAGCGGAATCCCCACCAGCACCGCAACCGGCACCGCAAGCGGATTTTCCTTCCCTGCGATGCCCGCAAGGAAATCTGCGGGAACGAACCCGTGGATGAAAGCCCCCACCCCAACCCCCACGAGCACATACGGCCCGACCCTCGTCACTATCGCCGCAGTCTCCGCCTTCGCGAAAGCGATTTTTTCCTTCCAGCCCGTTTTTTCTTCCTCCCCGTTCCCCGCCTGGGCCCCCTTCCAGCCCCATCCTCCCTATGATGATTCCCGCAACGGTCGCGACAGCCACGCCCACCGAGACATAGATGAGCGTCACCTCCCATCCGAACAGGGCCAGAAGCATCGCGATCGCCACCCCATCCACCATGGGGGAGGAGATGAGGAACGAGAACGTTATCCCCAGCGGCACCCCCGCCTTCACAAACCCTATGAACAGGGGGACTGCGGAGCATGAGCAGAACGGGGTTGGGACGCCCAGGAGCGCGGCCATCAGGTTCCCTGCCCCTTCCCTCCCCCCGCCCAGCATCTGCCTTATCCTATGCGGGCTAAGGGACGCCCTTATGAGGGAAACCAGGAAAACCATCGCCGAGAGCAGGATGAAGACCTTTATCGTGTCGTAGATGAAGAAATTGAGCGCCTCCCCGGCTGCGCCGCCCGCCTCGAAACCGAGCTTCTCAAAAACGACCCATCCCGAGAAATCTTCCAGCACCCCCATAATGCCACCATTCAAATCCAGTTCAGCGTCATGCCCAGCGTGTAGCAAACTCCCACGATTATGAAAACGAAAGAAACTGCAATCCGCATGTATTTCTCAATCGAACTTGCCACGTTCATCATCTCGCCCAGCCTGGAGATGCCATATGCAAGGATGAACGAAAACAGGATTACCGGAAGCCCGGTTGCGATTGAAAATGCGGCAGGGATGAGCAGCCCGTCCCCCGCGGCCACCGCCAGGGGAATGAGCATCCCGAAGAAAAGCACCGCGCTGAAAGGGCAGAAGGCGAGTGCGAAGACCACCCCCAGCAAAAAGCTTCCCAGCAGCCCGGAGTGCGCCAGCCTCCCCCTCGCGGTTTCCAGCATCTTTCCCCCGCCCGGAAGGGTTATCCTGAATATGCCCAGGAGCAGCACTCCCGCAATAATGAGGAACGGGCCCAGGATTTTATCCCCGTACGCCTGCAGGGCCAAGGATACGAGCTGGACGTTGAGCCCGACAAACACGACAAAGGAGGCGATTGCAACGTATGCGAGCATCCTCCCCAGCGTATATGCGGCGCCCACCAGGAGGACAGTCCCTTTCCCGCCCTTCATGTTTTTTGAGATGTATGCTATCGCGGTTATGTTGGTGGCGAGGGGGCAGGGGCTGAGCGCCATCATCAGCCCTATGAAAAAGGCAGCAACAAGGGCGATTTCGCTTGTGCCCATCGCCTCCATGAAGGAGAATAATTCATTCAACTGAAATCACCGTCTAGCCTTTTCTCTATTATTCCCTTCAGGTAGGACATATACTCTTCCCGGTTCGATATTTTGTACCATACCTTCGTGTTTTGTTCCTTGTGGAACCCAGCATCATCATAAACCCCGATCCAGAGCGACGCGCTGGCCACCCCGTATTTCTCGGCCAGTTCCCAATTCTCGGGAAGTTCGGCGTTCACGTGCGCAAAAGTCACCTTCCCCTCCGCCATCTCCCTCGCAAAATACCTGTTCACGGTCTCCCCCGCGTAGTCCCCCACGGTTATGCAGGAATAGCACTGGTGCGTCCCGTGGAAATGGATTACCTCCACCTTCTGGACCGTATTGGCCATGCCCCCTGTCCCGTTTCCGGTTGCATTGCCCGCACCTGCGTTTCCCCCGCCTTCCGTCGCAGCTCCGCCATCAGGGGCACCGCCCGCGGCACAGCCCAAAAGCAAAAGCAGGGCAACGGATAACGAAACCAATGCAATTTTATTCCCAGCCATTCAGGCCAACCATCCCTTTATCTCCTTCACGTCCGGAACCCTTCCGGAGCACACGACCTTCCCGTCCACAACCAGGGCAGGGGCGGACATCACATCATATCCCATTATTTTCTCTATTTCCGCAACCTTCACCATCTCCGCATCAATCCCCAGCTCGGAAACAGCCTTACGCGCATTCTCCTCCAGCCTTTTGCAGTTAGGGCATCCCATCCCAAGTATCTCTATTTTCATGCAATTCACCTCAGCAAGCTTGGCGCAAACAGCATCATCATGCCGAGCGCAACCATTATCGCCCCTCCAATCGCCTTGCAGTATTTGGCATATCTGCTCCCCATCCCCCCAGCGACCGCAAATCCTGCCAGCCCGAATATGGCCAGGTCGTCAAGCATGAAGAAAAGCACATAGAGGGATATGTACGCATACTGCTCAAGCACGCCTATGCCGCTGATTGCAAGCACCTGGGTGAAAACCGCGGGTATTGCGGAGGAACATGCGAACTCCACCGAATTCACGACAAACGCCAGCGCGATTATGGATATTATCAGTGCGGGAGAAAGCGGTGAAGAGATTATCTCCTGTATCCTTCCCTCGGTTTTCCTGTGCGCCTCCAGGTCCCCGACCTTGCACGTGAGCTCCCCCTTTGTTGTGAAGTATTCCTTTAGGCTGAGCACCCCGCCGCCGAGCGCAACAACCCCTATCGCGACCGTCACTGCCCGGATGTACCCCAGTAGGAGGAATGCGTTCAGCCATGCGGTCATGAAAAGGAAATACAGGACCCCGGATGCAAGCACGAAGCTCCCTATGATTATCCAGAACTTGCGCCGGTCATTCACGTTCATCAGCAAGGCGATAAGGTACACCAGGACCCACATCGCGCACGGGTTGAACCCGTCCACGATGCCCAGGATTATGGCAAGGGCCGGAAGCGACACTGCCGTAAGGTCGGTCCTTCCAAGGAACGGGAGGTCGAATTCCCTGGCACCGGTCGCAAGCTCCTGCCTGCCCCCCGCACCCGCGCCGTTCTCCCCCCTGCAGTTTTCCATGCAATGCCCTATTTCCCTGGCTATCTCTTCCTTCGAGTGGAACCCCACCAGGGCCCTCCTGCCCACAAAGGTAGTCGGCACCCCTAGGCGGGAGATGTCCATCCCTGCCTCGGACGCAAGCTCATAGAACAGCATGCTCCCCTCCGGGGTCGAAGCGTCATGGAAGGCAATTGATACGTTTTCCATCTCAACCGCAAGCTCGACGAGGATTGGCCTTTGCTCCGCGCAATGCGGGCAGGTGGGGAGGTAAAAATAGTTCACAGCCAATTCCCCGCCCTCACGCTCCGCCTGGGCTCCGTCCACCCACAACAGTGCCGCTGCCCCCAACAGCACGAGAAATATGGCGAGATAAAGGTTGAACGGAACCCCAAAAAATGTTTTTATTCCATCATAGATGCCGGCCATCCAGTCACCACTTCTTCAAATCCCCCAGTATTGCCCTTCCCTTCTCCGAAACCGAGTAAATCCTCATCTTCCCGTCCTTCCTCATGCGCACCAGCCCAGCACCCAGCAAAACAGAAAGGTGCTGCGAGACCGCGGGCTGGGTCTTCCTCACAATCCCGGGAAGCTCGCATGCGCAAATCTCCTCCATTGCAACCCTTTCCAGGATGCGGAGCCGCGTTTCGTCCGCCAGCGCCTTCAATATCCCCATCTTCACATATTAGTATTTGCTTATATATTTATAAGCGCTGGCTCTCTGCCCGGCTTAGCCATGTCCAGCCAGAAAACTCATGCGGCCGGCTTGGCCTTATGCGCCTTTTTCTCGGGCCAGATCGCCCTTTTCACCAGGAACAGCAGCCTGAGCACGACCTCCAGCACCATGAGCATCCATAGGTACGGGAGCGCGCTTTCAAGGAGCATCAGTATCTCCGCAATCCTGTCCTCTATTATCTCCGCGGAGAACATGGTGGAGCCGGCTATGAACGCACCCAATATCGCAAGGGGTATCAGCTTTGCTATGTCCCCGGCTATCTCCTCGTCGTAATATGCGCAAACCCGAGTCGCCGCGACCAGTGATATCGCGATGAACATCATGTCCGCGATGGCCCCTGTCTGCGACATGAAGAAGAGCGCTATGGAGAGCAGTATGAACCATACAAATGTCGCAAGAGGGAACACTATTATGTATTCCAGGGCGAACTTAACCCTCTCGACAACCTGTGAGACGAAGCCGGTCCCCACCCGCGACCAGTCTATATCTATTATGTTCCGCCTGGACAGGGTCTTGTAAAAAAGCCCGATCACCGCCGCATAAACCGCGATGGAGAGGGCCATCACGGCAACGTTCGCGTTGGTCACCCCGACCTGCGCCTGCAGCTGCGAATATGCGCTTCCAAGAAACTCCGCAATCCCAAGGGACATGTCCGCCATGCAACCATTTACATTAGCACCAATTTTAAATTTTCCGAATGAAACAGCACCATGGACGAACTAGGCGTAAACAAGAACCTCCCGATCCTCAGGCTCAACCGGGCGAGCACCGGCATCTCCCAATTCGACATGATGCTCGAGGGGGGGTACAAGAACCCCGCCCTCGTCGCGTTCATAGGCCCGGGCGGGAACGAGAAGCTCGCCTTCGCGTTCCATTTCGTCTCCGCGGGCATACAGGCCGGGGAGAAGGTGCTCTACATAACCACCGACCGGACCCCGGAGGAGCTTGAGAAGCTCGCATCCGAGATGGGCATAAGCATACGCTCCGACCTCGTGAAATACCTGGACTGCTATTCCGCGACAATCTCCGCCCCCAACCCCCACGTGCCCAATATCGTCCAGATAAGCGGCCCGGGCGCCCTCAACGAGCTCTCCCTTTCCATAAACGAGGCGGTCGAGCAGATGAAGGGGAAGCGCATCCGCGTGGTCTTCCACTCCTTCTCCACCCTCTCCGTCCATTCCCAGCCGGATTCCCTCCTCAAGTTCCTTTCCCTGGTGGACGGGAGGCTCAAGAACGCCAACGCAACCACCTTCCTCATGGTCGACGAGGGGATGCACGACGACAAGTTCCTCACACAGATAAGGCATTCCGCCGACCAGGAGTTCAGGATAAAAATATCCGAGGGCTCGAAATCCGTGGCGAGCCCGGAGTTCCCGATAGAGGTCCCGATAAGGGTCGGGCCCCTGGGAGTTGAGGTGGACTGAATGTTCGACATACTCGAGAAGCTCAAGGCCGCGGGCATAATGGCTTCGGTGATACGCAAGGACGGCTCGGTTCAGGGCTCGAACTTCAACATCCCGGACGGGGTGGACAGCATGGCCTCCGCAAGCTTCAACATCGGAGATGCGCTGATGAAGGAGGTGAAGGACGAGGCCACCGAGCTGATAATAACTGCCGGCCCGAAGCACATCATCATGCGCGCGATGGACCAGGAGAACATCCTTTTCTGCATAATCGCGAGCAAGGAACAGTACGACGCGTACAGGTCCGTGCTCGGGCCGAAGGAGTGAGCCGGAATGGACCTGGAACGCATCTCCTCCGCGCTCCAGCGGAAACAACTCTTCTGCGACGCCCGCTTCGTCAGCACCAGCTCTCTCACCGTCGGGATAAAGGACGGGGAGCAGGAGAGCAAGGAGGGCGCATCCGAGGGGCTGTCGGTGCGGGCGTTCATCGGCGGCTCCTGGGGCTTCGCCGCAGGCGCGCCTGCAGATTTCGAATCCCTGCTTTCAAGGGCAGAGCGCCTGGCCATGGCCTCACCCGGTAACTCCAAATACCCCCGGAGGGAAGGGGAGCCCGCACACCCGGGGAACGGCAAAGAGCACCCTGCCCCGGACGCAGAGTCCCTGCTCTCCACCGCAAGGGAGCTCCATTCCGGGATGGAGGGGGAAAAGATCTCCAACAGGCAGGTGCGCCTCTCCGAGATATCCACTTTACGCGCATATGCCAATTCCGCGGGGGCGATGATATCTGAAAGCTACCTCAGGCTCTATTCCCGCTTCATCTGCATCGGGAAGGATGGCAACGCAAGGCAGGACGGGCACCACAGCTGGGGCTCAAGGAAGGGCTGGGACATGGGCGCCCTCATCTTTTCCGCTGGGGAGGCGAAGAGGAAATGCCTGGGCGCCCTCTCCGCGTCCCCTCCCCCACACGGCACCTTCACGGCGGTTCTTGACAACGAGATGGCCGGGGTTTTCGCCCACGAGGCGGTGGGGCATGCGTGCGAGGGGGACGCAATCCTTGAGGGGACATCCATACTCGCAGGCAAGAAGGGCATGCAATTGGGCTCCGAACTGGTGGACATATGGGACAACCCCGGACTCGAAGGCGAATTCGGCTCCTACCTATTCGATGACGAGGGGATGCCCGGGAAGGCCGCCCATCTCATAAAGGAAGGGAAGCTCAACTGCTTCATGCATTCCTCGGAGAGCGCGGAATCGCTGGGGGACGAGCCGAACGGCCATGCCCGCGCGGAGGATTTCTCGGTCCCTCCAATCGTACGCATGAGCAACACCTACATCTCCCCCAAGGACCATTCCATTGAAGAGCTCATGGAAGTGGGCGATGGAATCTACGTAAAAGGGATGAACGGGGGAAGCGTTGACACGATAACCGGCCAGTACATGTTCCGGGCCGAGGAGGCATTCCTCATTTCGAAGGGGGCCATCGGGGAAAGGGTCCGCGACCTTTCAATAACCGGCACGATAATAGGGACGCTCAGGGAGGTCGACGCGGTCGGCAACGACCTCCGCCTCAAGCCAGGCTTCTGCGGCAAGAACGGCCAGACCATGAACGTGAGCGACGGTGGCCCGCACATCCGCATAAAATCGATAAAGGTGGGCTGACCCTCATCTCCATCCCATCGCTTCGGGCAGCCTTTCCGCGACGTCCGAGGCGCAGTACGCATATCCCCTTTCCCTGAAAAGCAGCTCGCCAGCCCTCTTGCCCGCCCGCGCCGCGGCGACCGCAGCATCCATCGCGCCATTTTTCGCAAAGAGGGCGCAGAGCAGCCCGGCAAGCACGTCCCCCGTGCCTCCTTTTGTGAGCCCGGCGTTGCCCCCCTTCACAACCTCAATCCTTTTTCCGTCTGATACCACGTCCTCCTTCCCTTTCTTCAATATCACGCACTTCCATTTCTCCGCCATCGCCCTGACATGCTCCGGGCTCCCATCGATTCCGAACAGCCTCCTGAACTCGCCCTCATGCGGGGTTATCACGCACCCTTCCAGCCCTCCCTTCCGCACCTTTGAGAGCGCATCCCCGTCCAAAACGATCTTTTTGTATTTCCGCTTAAGCCCGCCAAGCCTGAGCGGAGCGTCCCCCAGCCCCGGGCCCGCAAGCACGCAGTCCGCATCTGGATACCCATCCACCACAATTGCCTCGGGGACCCCCGCAACCGAAAAAAGCAGCTTCCCATCCCTCTCCCCGGGCATGAAATAGACCAGGTCCGCGAACCTCCTCGCCCCAAGGATGCAGAAGACCGCAGCACCGTGGTATTTCCTGCTGCCGGCCACGATGAGCACCCTCCCGTTCTCCCCCTTCCTGGAGCCTGCCGCAGGAATGCGGACGGAAACATCCTTTCCCATCATGCCAAGAATTAAAATCCCCACCAATAAAAACCCTCCACATGCGCAGGTTGATGCTACGCTGGCTGGGATTCGCTCTGCAGGGAATGGCATTCCTCTGCATTTTCTCCGCCATGCTCATTTTCATGCTTCCCGGGGCCAAGCAGTCCATCATCGAGAAGGCATACAACCAGTATGCGCCGAGGATGGTCCCGATCCTGCTTGCGCACGAGCCCCAGCTGAGCACCCTCACCTACGACAACACCGCCTCCTATTGCACTGGCAGGGCGCACCATGGCGCCTCCATGGAATTCGGGGGAATAAGCGACGTGTACGTATGCTCCCTCATAGAGAACAGGTACGTCACCAGCACCCAGGAGCTCCAGCTCCGCCTCGCGCGGGAGCTTATCTCCATAAAGTCCGAGGACATAATGGTCAATTACGGGCTCGAGATAGCCCGGCTCCAGTCCCGCCTCCTCCCCCTCCTCGCCGCATCCATAATATGCGCGTTCCTATCGTTCACATTCCTTTATTTCGGCTCAAGGGACCTGCTCCGCCTCGCGTTCTCGGCCGCCTCCTCGGCCGCAATATTCTCATTCATAATTTTCCTTATCTGCGCAATCTCCCTTTTCCTGCTCCCGCCGTTCCTGGTGGGCATGGCAAAAGACGGCGCCTCCACGCTCCTCGAGAAGGACCTTGTGGCCGCGAGCCAGGGCCCGGTCTCTGAAACGGCAGGGGAATTCTTCCTCCCGCCCATGCTCTTCTTCGGGCTCCTTTCCGTGGTGCTCGGGCTCTCTGCGTCCTCCCTCTACTATTACCTCGCAAAGACCAAAAACTAGAAAATTCTCCTTCCTATTTCCGCATTCAGCCTTTCCGCTTCCTTCCTTGCCGCCTGCTCCGGGCTCCCCCCTTTCTTCCCATATGCGAACGCAATGGAGGAGGAGGAGTTCACCCTGTGTATGAAAGGATTTCCCTTCAGCACCTTCAGCACTTCGAAGTCCCCGCCCTGCGCCCCTATCCCCGGAATGAGCAGCGGAACGTCCTTACCCACCAGCTTCACGATTTTCCCCAGCGCATCCCTGCTGGTCGCGCCCACGACAAGCCCCGCGCCCATCTTCGCGGCCTTCGCGCAGACCTCCTCGTAAACCCTCCGCTTCCCGCATTTCAGCTCCTCGAAATCCCTGGCCCCGGGATTGCTGGTCCTCCCCAGCACATATGCTATTTTCCCCTCTTTTATGAAAGGCGCAATCGAATCCTCCCCCATGTAAGGCGCGACCGTGACCGCGTCCGCCCCCCAGAACCCATACGCCTCGCGCGCGTACGCCTCGCTGCTTTTCCCTATGTCCCCGCGCTTCGCGTCCAGTATAACGAAGGTCTTCTCCCTGTACCTGTCGATTATTTGCTTGAGCGCATGCAGCCCGTCGAACCCAAGCGCCGCAAAGTACGCATAGTTCGGCTTTATCGCGGAAATAAGATGCTCCTCAAGCAAAGTGTCCGCGATGGAGGAATAATGCCCGACCACATCCATCCCCTCCTTCGGGTCCATCCCGAAGCAGAGTATGCTCCCGCTTTCCACGGCGAACTTCTCAATCTTCCTTAGCGCCATACTCATCCCTGTACTTCAAGAAACGCGCATAAACCTCTTCGCTTACGTCCTTCCCGCGCAATTCCTCGAATATTTCGGAAATAGTCGCAACCGATTCCACAGGCACCCCGGTCTTCCCGG
Source organism: Microcaldota archaeon (assembly GCA_029557835.1). Taxonomy (GTDB): domain Archaea; phylum Micrarchaeota; class Micrarchaeia; order Anstonellales; family Bilamarchaeaceae; genus CAIXOA01. The sequence goes on along the minus strand of JAKQHW010000060.1, from coordinate 27,702 downwards.
AGAATTCCCTAACGGCCGAGCCAGATGTATCCCCTTCCTCTTCCCGGTCCACCGCCACGACCACGGCCTTCAGCTTCACCCCAATCCCTTTCAGCAAATCCACATTCTCGTATTTCGTCCCCCCGGTGGTGAACACGTCGTCAACAAGCACAACCCTCTCGCCCGGAGCGGGCAAATGCCCCACGAACACGCCCCTGTCCCCGTGCGCCTTCTCCTCTTTTCTGTTGAACAGCCAGTAAACCCTCTTCCCTTTTTTGGAAAGCGCAATCGCCACGCCCACGGCCAGCGGAATTCCCTTGTACGCCGGCCCGTAGACCACGTCGCATCCGCCCATCCCCTCTATTTTTCCGGCGATGAATTCGCACAGTTCCAGGAATTCCTTCCCTTCGCAAATTATCCCCGTATTAACGAAATAGGGGCTCTTCCTCCCGCTTTTCAAGGTGAATTCCCCGAACTTCAATGCGCCCGCCTTCACCAGGAATTTTCCTATGCTTTTTTTAGCCATTCTTTACCTCTTAGCCCCTTCCCGCACCGCCTTCACAAACTCCTTGGCCGCCTCAACCCCGCCCTTCCTCTCGAAAGCGGTCCCTACCTGCACTATGTCCGCGCCCGCCTTCACCACGTTCTTGGCTTCCGCAGGGGTCCTTATCCCCCCGCCCACTATGTACGGAATCTCAATCACGGAAGAAACTGCCTTCACCATCTCAAGCGGAATGTGCCCCTCCGCGGGAGCGCTCCCCGCGTCCGTAAGAAGGAACCTGAACCCCATATACTGCGCCGCAAGCGCATATGCCGCGGCTATTTTCGGCTTCGCCCTGGGCACGGCCTGCACATCCCCCACATACCCTACAGTTCCCCCCGGCTCCACCACCACGTATCCCACGGGCAGTGGCTCCACCCCGAAGTGCCTCACCATCTCCGCTGCGAGCATCTGCGCCCTGGATATCCAATACGCGTTCCTGGAATTCAGGAGGCTCATGAAATAGACCGCGTCCGCATATTTCGTCACGGTCCCGATATTTCCGGGAAAGAGCACCACCGGCACGTTCACATTCTCCTTCACCCTTTTCGTGACCGTGTCCAGCAGCTCCCCCTGCACACCTATGCTCCCGCCTATGAGCACCACGTCCGCCCCGCCTTCCCCCATGTTCTTCGCGGTCTTGGCCGCATCATCAAGGGAGGAATAGTCCAGCGGGTCCACCAATGAGAAGAGCAGGGCGCCCTTGCGCTCCAGCCCGTCAAGTATGTATTGTTCTGTCTTCCTTTCCATCAAATTCCCCATAATAGTTCCATTAGCAACCTTTATTTACTTTGCATGCATACCCAAACCCATGGCAGTCCCGATCCCGCAATGCTGCTGCATAGGCGCCTTCTGCCTCATCTTCGGGCTTTTCCTCGTTTACGGAGGAACCCAGCGGTTCCTCCTCATGCAGAAGATGGGGAACACCCCGACCTCGAAAGTCCGCTCCGCGGCAGCCGGGCTTGTTGAGCTCTTCGGAAAGGCGATGTGCAAGGAGGACATGAAGAGCCCGGTATCGCTTGCAAAATGCCCCTTCTGGAGGCTGCACGGGGAATATTACAAATCCGGGAAGAACGGAGGGTGGAAGACCATCTTCCGGAAATCCTCCTCGCACCAATTCTACCTGGAGGACGAGACCGGGAAGATGCTCATAGACCCGAAGGGCGCTGAGATAGACATACCCCCGGACTACCAGTTCACGGGCCACATATCCGACAGGGGCTTCTTCGGCCTGCTCCCCCAGCAGCAGCTGGACAGGAAGGTGCTGGACCTTTTCGAGCGCGACCCTGAGATAGGGAACAGGTTCAAGATGTACGGAGGGCACAAGTTCAGGATAACGGAATATTTCATAGCAGAAGGGGACCCGCTGTACGTGTTCGGCAACGCAGTCCCGCTCGAGGGCGCATCCAGCCCCGTCGCCCACGAAAACCTCTTGGTGAGGAAACCGGGGAGCATCCCCATGTACATAAGCGACTCCCATGAGAAAAAGGCCCTGGAAAAGCTGAAATGGTCCACGATTGGGATGCTTGCGATAGGCCTGGGCCTCACCGCGATAGGTTTATTTATGCTGCTTGCAATGCTATTCGGGGACCTCAATGGTGGTTGAAACAATAATCTGCCTCGGCTTTCTCGCCCTTTTGATTGGGGCGCTGTTTGTATTCTACATTTTCTCAATCTACAACGGGCTCATCCTTCTAAAGAACAACATGGACCGCGCCTGGGCGAACATAGACGTCCTGCTCAAGCAGAGGACCGACCTCGTACCCAACCTCGTGGAAACGGTGAAGGGCTACATGAAGCACGAGAAGGGCGTACTCGCGGAAGTGACAAGGATGCGCGCGGAGATGCTCTCCGCACACGGCCCCGCGGAAAAGGCGAAGGCCAGCGACCACATATCCTCCGCGCTCAAATCCCTTTTCGCGGTCGCCGAGAACTACCCCAAGCTCCGCGCCTCCGAGAACTTCATGCAGCTCCAGCACCAGCTTTCCGCGATAGAGAACCAGATAGCGGACAGGAGGGAGTTCTACAACGAGTCGGTCCGCCTCTTCAACACGAGGATACATTCCATACCCGACACAATCTTCGCAAGGATGATGGGCCTGAAGGACAGGGAATACTTCATGGCTTCCGAGGAGGAAAAGAAGAGCGTAAAAGCAGATTTCTAGCCCGTCTTCCCTTTTTTGTATTCCTTCACAACCTCGTTTATCCCTTCCTCAACCCCGCGCGGGGAGAAGCCCAAATCCCTCTCCGCCCTTTCCCATTTGAAAGCGCGGTCCATCCCCAGAATCCCGATGTGCTCCCGCGTGAGCTTCGGCCCCACCCCCATCCGGGCCAACATCTCCTGCATCCACCCCACAAGGCCCGCCATTCTCTGGGAGATGCGCTTTTTTGGGGGCCGCACCCCCAGCTCCCTGCATGCAATTGAATAGATTTCCTCCTGCGGCCTGCTTTCCCCGCAGACCACATACACCCCCTGCCCCATTTCCACCGCGGCGGCAACAGCCTTCGCCGCATCCTCCACATGCACAAAGGGGACCCTGTTCCTTCCGCTCCCGATTATGGGCATCTTCCCTTTCTCCAGCATCCTCAGGATATTGGAATAGTCCTCAAACTCCGGCCCGTAGATGGTCCCCAGGCGAAGAATGGCATGCCTTCCCCCCCTGCCCCTCACAATGTCCTCCGCATCCATCTTGCTTTTCGCATACGCGGAATCAGGGTTGGTGCGCGTCGCCTCGTCCGCAGGAATTTCCCTCAATTTTTTCCCATACACGGATATTGAACTCGCAAGCACAATTCTGCATTTTTCCGGGGAATTCTCAACAATCCTTCTGGTGAGCTCAACGTTCGCCTCCCTCATCCCCTTCGCATCCCAGAACCGCATTGAGCCCGCAAGGTGGATTATGCAGCCCGCATCCGCCAAGACCTCCCGAAGGCTCCCTGCGGAGAAATCTGTCACAACCTCCCCGGGAAGCCCCTTCCTCCCCCGGACGAGCGGAACCGCATCCACCAGCTTCAGCACGCGCCTCCCCAATCTCCCCGAGGCGCCTGTAATGTATGTTTTCACCCTAAATACTGCCCCTCCAATACTTATATAAATATTCTTTACACATTAATTAACTATGAGCAACACATGTGTGGGAAATCCGAACCCATACCCGCGCTCCTGCGGCATAATCAGCGATTCGCTCGGGCGCTCGCTGCGCAGGAGGGAGCCGCACGGCCGGAAGGTCAGCGACATCTCCTCAAAATACTTCGAAATGATAGCCAGGAGGGTAAAGCCGGAGCCGGAGCTAAACCTTGCATTCTCGCTCACCGTATCCCTCGCATACATCCACCACCTGCGCGGAGGCGGAAGGGACGTTGATGAACGGAAGCGGGTAATGGGCCTGCTGGAAAAGAAAATCGCCCGTGCCCCGGACTTCAGGCAGGAACTCGGCGTAACCCCGGAGGAGTTCCTCTCGCAGCTTGAGAAGTGCTTCAACCAGTACGCAAGCCTCTCCTCCAATGCGTATGATTACAACCCATACGCCCGCCTGCCCAATTACGCGGAGCTGATCCTGGGCGGAGGCGCAAGCCTGCCCGCGCTGATAGTGAAGATTGCGGACTACTGCCTTGATGAGGCGGATTGGGCCGAGGGCTCCCCGTTCAGGGAGGAGCTCGCCCCAGCGACCAAGAGGATGCTTTCCACAAAGATGAGGAAAGTGTTCTTCCCCATGGCCGAGATGTTCGGCTGGATGGGCGCCGCATACATGCTGAGGGAAAGCAGCCTCAACTGGGACCCGGAGCTCCAGGACAAGCTTGCGGAGATGAAGCTGAGGATGCAGCCAATCATCCAGATCTATTCTAATGCGGCGCCTTCCCTGAACGAGATGGTCACCGAGGCGTTCTCGATAGGCTGCCGCGAAGGCATGCCCCTCCAGGGGTTCCAAGGCATAATAAGCCAGGCGGTTTTCCATAACCCGCGGGTAAAGTCCGCGGCATCCATAGTCCTCAAGATGGAGGACCGTGGCAAGGAATTTGACGATATAATGGACATGATAGCCACCCGGGTGGTTCTTCCATGCGACCCGGGCACGGTTTTCGGGATAGGCCAGCTCCTTTACGAAAGGGTCCTGAAGGACAAGGGATTCAGGTTCCACACCAACGACCTGAACGATTATGTCAACCATCCAAAAGCCAGCGGATACACCGCAATACACATAACGGGATACATGCCGTTCCTCGGCGTCCTGGTCCCCTGCGAAATCCAGCTTATGGACGCCGAAAGCTACCTGGATTCCTGCTGCGGCAGGTCCGGCCGGCTCGGCTACAAGGGCCACGAGGACATGGATAAGATGAACCTTGTAAACGCTATGAACGAGATGCTGAGGCCGGTTAGCGCCGCCGCAAGGGACGTGAGGGGCACAATAGAGGTGCCACCGCATAAAACCAACGGCGGAAACGGCTGCAGGACCTATTCGGTTTACATGCCCGGAAGGAAGGACCGCCGCCCCATAGAGGCATCCTCCGGAGCAACCGTCGCGGATGTCGCATTCGCGGCGATGGGCGGGCCTTACAACGCGGATATATACGAGGGGAGTAGGCCGAACGGAAGGAAAATATCCCTGCTTGTGCCTTGCCCGGACGAAATCTTCATCTCCAGGAACGGCTCTGCCATCTCCAGGAGGATGGCGAGCGACCTGTGCAGGAACCCTTCGGTGAGCGATGAGACGAAGAAGCTCATACTCAATGAAATCATCTGAATATGATTGCGCTCTCCCTCGCCCTCAGTTTTTGGGGCCTCACGTCCGCAACCCGCTCCTTGGCAGCCGCAATTCTTCCCTCAAACCCAATCCGCTCCCCAATGGAAATAAGCATCTCATCAACCGGGATGTGCCTCCCGCCCAGCACCGCGTTCCCCACGACCATGCACCCTTTAGGCGCAATCCTTTTCAAATTCCGCAGCACCCGCTCCATGTCCGCGAAATAGGTCCCCGCAATTGGGATGCCAGAATATTCCGCGGCCTCGGGCGGCGCGCCACCGAAAGATTCGCCAGTGATGAAGCCACGCACCTCCCTATCCCTCATCTCCTTCGTGCTCTCCTTCCGCATCGTGAGCAGGCTCAATTCCAGCCCGTATACCTTGGAATAGTCTATGTTGTTCAGGTAGGGCGGGGAAGTGACGAACGCATCCGCCTCCGTATCAGAAAACTCCCGCGCATCTTCCAACTTTAATTCCGGCTCCGCACCGCCCGCCCTCCTTTCCCGCAAATCCGCGAGCATCCTCTTCACCTTCCGCCTGAAAGCATCCTTCACAGGCATGGCGCTCTTGCCCTTCTGCTCCCGCAGGACGCCCCCGTCCTTGATGAAGAATCCGCACTGCGGCAGGATGGAGAGGAGCGCAAGCAGGAACAATCCGCCCACCTTCTCATTCCCGATCCCCTCAACCCTCTCCCGCAAAAAGCAGATGTCGTTGTAGTTCCTCTTCCCGAAAAACCGTGAAGGATGGAACAACTCGAATTCCCATCCCCAGCCCGCCTCTCTCCTTTCCGAAAAAATACCCTTCAGTTCCTTTTCCGCCTCCTGCGCGTCCTTTTCGGAATAATCCGCGCACTTGGTTTTGGAGACAAACAGCGCAAGGGGCGAAACATCAATCCCAATCCCGAGCAGCCCGTGCTCCTTCGCATAGAGCATGGTGGTGCCTATCCCGCAGAACGGGTCGAAAACAGCTTTCCGTCCCTGGTTTCCCGTTTCCGCACCCACAACCCCCAGCTCTTCCAGCGCCCATCCCACCAGTTGCGGGGAATAAGCCTCCTTGTAGTAGAACCAGTTGTGCACGGGAATGCCCTTCGCGGGCTCGAAAGTGAAACAGTCCCCTATTTCCATGTTCACCATTCCTCTTTTCCGTTTTTAAACATTTTCACACAAATAAACATCATGGACAGGCAGCTTTCATTCTCATGCGCGGGCAACGCGCAGGGCCCGGCCCGGTTGGAGCAGGAAATGCGCTCGGCCCGGGAAGACAGGAGGAGGCAGTTCCGCAAGACAGCCTTCCCGATAACCCGGAGCAGGCTTTTCGGGAAATGCGGGCCCGGGGAAATAATCACCGGAAGGAACAGGGAAGGCAAGCCCGTCCGCACCCTTGTCCTAGACAAATTCAAGATAGACGGAAGGGACCCGAAGGACGTCCGCATAAGCTTCAACCGCGAAAGCAGGGATTTCCAGGAGGGCGAGAAGGTCCCGAGGAAGCAACAGGTCGGCTCATACGACATATTCGGCGCGGTGAGGGTGTTCTCCACCCACATCCCGGCCACCTACAAAAAAGAATTGGAAGTCATAGACCGCAACATACGGACGCTCGAGTCGATAAACTCGCGCCTCACCTTCCTCATAAGCAAGGAGGCGGACCCCGAGTCGGTAAGGGCAGCCCGGGACGAGCTTGAATGGATGTCATACACCATGGGCGCGGCCGCATCGGCATACCGCGACCTCGCGAACAGGAAGCTCGTCCAGGCGAACGCACTCCTCGAAAGGGCGGAAACCGAGGCCTCCAACCGCCCCCGCCTCATCTCCAACGCCTGCGCCACGCTCACCGCCGTAAGGAACAGGGAGAGCTGGAGGGACAGGCAGAGGGAGCGCATAATCTCATACGAATATTTCAGGGAATGCTCCATGCGCATCAGGCGCGACAGGCACGTGCAGAAAGTGCTCGCAAACCATGCGGACTGGCTCACGGGCCCGGAGGCGGGGGAGGAGGCCAGGAGGGTGCTCTCCGGAAACTCGTTCGCAAGGCCGCTCGCAGTCATAAGGGATTTGGTCGACCTGGAGCGAGGGGACTGGCGCGCATACGCAAAAGAATGCATAAAGAGCCTCGGCGAGGGGATGGGGGAGGGCGCGGAAAAGAGGTCCCTCCGCGGGATTTACAGGCAGGCGTCCAGGCTTAACAAGAAGGATTTCCTCTGCATGCTCAAGCGCGCCACCCGCCCGTACATCGTGAACGACCCCGGCCTTATCGCGGACGAGCTGGAGGAATCCTCCGAACCCTATCTCCAGCCGATAATCGAGGCGATAAGGGAAGGGTTTGTGTGCATGCAGGCTGGCAATCTCCGGCTTGCGGCGAACAATTTCAGGCAGGCGGTTTCCCTGCTCCGTTAGGGAGGGTCACCTCCTGCCGGCGCCTTCCTTGGACAATTCATCCGCCCTTTCGTTCTTCTCCCGGGGCACCCATTCGAAATGCAGGGCCATCCCATCGCCCGCCTTCCATATTTTCCCCATAAGTTCCCGCAGGTGCGGCGCCTTCACCCTGAACTCGCCCCTCAACTGGCTCACCAGCAATTTCGAGTCGCTCCTCACGGTGAGCCCCTTCGCGCCCAGCCCCTTCGCCGCCTCGACCGCAATCAGCACCGCGGAATACTCCGCTATGTTGTTGGTCCCCTTCCCAAGGTGCCTGCTTATCTCCGCCAGCACCTTCCCGTCTTCCAGGAGCACAACGCCCGCGCCCATTGGGCCGGGGTTCCCGAGGCAGCATCCGTCCGTATATGCAATCACGCGCGCACCGCAAGCCCTTTTATCCTTTGTTTTAATAACCATTACCCATGATGCCCGGGAAGATACCCACCACCGGAAGGATAATGTACGCGAAGGCGCTCCTGCTCGCAATCCTAGGCTCGTACGCATGGATGGAGATAAACAGATTTTTCACGCTCCCGGCCCCCATCCCCACCTATGGATATTACGTGATATGGGGGCTCATGCTCCTCGCCGCAATCGCCGCGTTCGTGCGCTCCAGGCTCCAGACCCTGGAAGTCACCGGGGAGGGCGTCACCTCCCGCACCGGGATAATAAACGTGAAGACGCGCTTCATACCCTTCAGCAAGGTGGACAACGTGCACGTGGAGAGGAACATATTCGACAGGATTTTCATGGTCGGGAAGATAAGGGTGGACACCCTCGCGAGCTCGGGCATGGAGATAAGCATGGGCGACATACCTTCCAAGGATCTGGAGGAGGCGCTCTCATACATCCAGTCCAGGATACACCGGGGCGGTACCAGTGAAGGAAGGCCTGCTTATTAGCGAGCCGGGGAAGGCCCGGCGCCTCATCCTCCTCGGCGCGGCTGAGGAAGGCGGAAAGGCATTCCTTTCCCACCTCGAGGCCGCATATTTCGCGGAAAAGGGGGAAATAGAGGGCAGCGCGGAGGAATTCCTCTCCCTCGCGGAAAAGTCCGACCCCCTGGCCCCGGAGAAATACCTGGTCCTGAAGCACCTGCGCAGCGCAGGCTTCATCGTGCGCGCCTCTGGGGACGCAAATTTCCTGCGCGTCTACAAGAAAGGGATAAGGGTCGGGGAAGACCGCACCCTCTACCTGATCCGCGCCCTGCGCAAATCCGGCATCCCGGATATCCGCGCAGACCTGAAAATCGCCGGAAAGATGCGCAAGGAATTGATTTACGCATTCGTTGGGGAGAAAATAGAGTTCGTGAAGGCGATGCGCGTAAATTTCGATTAGAATAGCGTTAAAACATCTCCGCAACAATCCTTTTGCATGGGTTCCTTCCATCCGGCGCACATGGCGGAGAGGCGGCTTTCCATGCTCCACGGGGCCACCCTGCTCACCCGCAGCGGGCTCCACGGCTACGGCATAAACCACAGGCGCACCTGGATAAAGCTGCATTTCAGGGGGATTGAGCCGGCGCTGGAACTGGCCCTCGCATCCACCGGGAAATCCACATACCGGGACGCGGTGAGTGAACTGCTTTCCGGAGTCGGGGGGAAGGTTGTGGTCGAGGAATTAAAGCCTCCCCAGCCGCTTCCGGAAGGGGGGAGGCGCGCCGAGCCCACGCCCGCAACCGCAAGCCCCCTCGGGCTACTCATACGGTTCCTTTGACCTGTTCTGCAGATATTCCCGGTATACCTTCTCCACAGCCTTCGCGTCTATCCTTCCCCCGGGGTGGGTGTGCGGCACAAGCCCGCCTGAGAATTTTTTAGGTATGTGCAGCAGCTCGTGGATGAGCACCTTCCTCTTCTTTTCCTCGGGCAGCGGGTCGTAGTTCTCGCCCAAAACCTCAATCACATAGAACGGGTTGATTTCCAGCGCCTCCCTCCATATCGCGGGGAGGCTCCATATCCTCGCATACGCCCTCGCCTTCGCCCCGCGGCTCCTCATGCAGATTATGCGCGGGGACACCACGTGCCCCAGCCCGGTGCGCGCCAGCACGTCGTCGAGCATCACCTGCACGTCCGGCGCCTTCTCGCTATGCATGCGCACACATCCGCAGCAAGCATTTTATACCTCCCCGGTGGAATAGTCCGCGTGGAACTCGCATTCAACGGAAAGGAGGTTTATGCAGGGGGCGCTGAAACGGTGGGCCTCCTGGCAAGGGGCCAGTTCGGCACCCACAGGCAGGGGAAGGTGTTCCTCTCCCCCGAGGAGGCCCTGTACCTGATGGACAGCAGGGGCGCATCCTGCAAGGATTCCAAGGGCAGGCCCGTAACCTTCAACCGGCTCGCCTCCAGGCTCCGCAGGCCGAAGCTGCTCGCCCGCTACCTTGTTTTCAAGGACTGGAGGGACAGGGGGCTTTTCCTGTCCGATTCCAAATCCATACTCGGCACATACTCAAGGGGCGCCCGGGCGGAATACCCTTCCCAGCGCCCGAACCTTCCCCAGGCGGAGGCCGAGGGCTGCTTTTTCCCGGAGGATATGCTGACCACGGTGGACTCCCCCGAGGGGAAAAAGCTGTACGAACAGGGGTGGTTCGGGCAATACGGGACATACAAGGCCGCACACAAGGGGACGATATCCAAGCTTGACGCCTTCGAGACGCTCTTCCTGATGGGCAAGGGCATACTCTCCTGCGGCACGCCCGCATCCAAAATCCTCTCCCATGCGGAGGGGCGCATCCGCTACTTCAGGGAGATGTACGAAGTCTATTCCGACTGGAGGGAGAAAGGGTTCGTGGTCAAGACCGGCTTCAAGTTCGGCTCGCATTTCCGCGTCTATTTCCCCGGCGCCTCCCCGGCAAAGGGCGCGGAATGGACGCATTCGAGGCACGTGCTCCATGTCTTCCCGCGCAGGAGCAAGCTCCTCATCTCCGAATGGGCCCGCGCGATCCGCCTGGCGCATTCCGTGAAGAAGACGTTCATACTCGCGGTGCCGGGGAAAGGCGCGAGGCCGGGGAGGGTGTGCGACTTCGCCCTCTACCATCGCAGGGGCCAGGCGCCCGAGAGCCCCCGCGACGGGGAGCCGTCCTTCCTCTCCCTCGCGCTCACCGAGGACGAGTACCTGGGGGGCGTCGAGCTCGCACAGGCGCTCTCCGAATGCGCGGAAAGGGGGCTCGAGCTCGTGGTCGCAATCTCGGACCGCGAAACATCTGTCACATACTACCTTGTGCGCCGCATCTCCCTCCCGGGGAGCAGGTACGAGTATTTCGAGATAGAATGGCTCAATCCCTGATGCGGCGCGCATGCGTAGTTTTTTAAATGTTTAAACTATAAACAAGCAAGCAGGTGTTCAAATGGCAAAATACAGCCTGGCAAGGCAGCTCACGGGAAAAAAAGTGATCACCAACGAGGGCGAGGAGTTTGGGAAGCTTGTTGACATGAACATCAACGAGATAACCGGCAAGGTCGAGGAGCTTGTCGTGGACCCGAACCCGGACAAGGCGAACCTGGAGTCCATGAAGGACGAGGAGGGCTTCATACTCTGCCCGTACGACTCCGTCCTTGCGGTCGGCGACTTCATAATCGTCGAGAAGAGGACGCTGGGCGGCGGCCAATCCTGAGCATTTTGTCTCCATCTTCCTGCTTTTGGTTGTTTTCCATCCCCCAGCCGGGGCAACGCCAAATTCTATAAACCTTCGGAGGCAATCCTAACCCATGGGAGGGATGATAGCGGGCATTGATGAGGCGGGGCGCGGCCCGGTCCTCGGCCCCCTCATGATCTGCTGTGCGATGTGCAAAAGGGAGGACTCCCGGCTCCTGAAGAAGTTCGCTTCCAGGGACTCCAAGCAGCTCACCCCCTCCCAGCGCGCGGAAATCCTTTCCGAGCTGAAGAAGTTCTGCACGTTCCGGCTCACCGAGCTTTCCGCGTCCGACCTCAATTCCCTGATGGGGAGGATGTCCCTGAACGACATCGAGGCGAAGGCGATGGCCGACCTGATAAAAAAAGCCGGGGAATGCGACGTGATGATAGACATGCCGGACAGGTACGCCTGGACCTTCAGGAAAAGGATGGAGAAGTTCGGCGTGAAGCGGTTCGAGGCCGAGCACAAGGCGGACGAGAAGCACCCTATAGTGGCCGCCGCCTCAATCTGCGCCAAGGTGGAAAGGGACAGGAGGATAGAGGAGATAAAGTCCTCCACCATGGATTTCGGGAGCGGATACCCGGGGGACCCCAAGACGCGCGCGGCGCTCAAGGACAAGCGCTCGCTTGCGCTCCTCCGCCCTTACATAAGGGAGAAATGGAAAACCCTTGAAACCGTCAAGCAGAGGAAGCTATTTGACCACGAACCGAAGCCTCTGCAGGAAGGTAAGGATTGAGAGCAGGGCGATTGCCGCAAACAAAACCCATGCGTATGCGAATCCATAGAGCACAAGGAAAACGAAGAGCATCAGGAACGCCCCCCTTTCCCCCCTTTCCAATATTCCCGGCATTTTATCCGCCTCTTCCCTGGTGAGCGCCCCCTGGTATGCCGCGTACGCCTTCACGAACGCGGCCATGCAAGTCCCGAAGAACAATACAAGGATTATCCAGAACGCATCAGGCGCGTACGGCATCCCCAAAGGCACGAACAACAAGGAGATGAGCAAAAAGAACTCCACCAGCCTGTCGGAGACCCCGTCCAAAAATCCCCCCATTTTGCTTGTTTCCCCGCGCGCACGCGCGACCGCGCCGTCCACCGCATCCAAAAGGAAAGCGAGCGCAAAGGCCGCAAGCCCGAGCCAATATTCACCCAAATAGAAAAGCCCGAACCCTGCGATTGCGCACAGGACTGCGAGCACGGTAATCTGGTTTGGGCTGAGCGGGACCCATCCCAAATATTTTCCCAGGGAGGATGAGACCCCCCCGGCCATCCCGCCCGATTTCAGCATCTAATCCTTCCTTTTCCCCTCTATGAACGCATTAATGGCATCCCTGGCCTCCGAATCCCCATATTGGACCGGCGGGTGCTTCATAAGGTACGCGCTTGCGGAGTTTATCTCTCCCCCCAGCCCGCGGTCCAGCGCGAGCTGGCAGCACCTTATCGCTTCAATTGTCGTCCCGCCGCTGTTGGCCTTGTCGTCCACCTCCAGCCTCATCTCCAGATTGTAAGGCACGTCCGCGAACATCTTCCCCTCCAGCCTTATGAACGCCAGTTTCGTGTTCCCCAGGAACGGGATGAAGTCCGAGGGCCCCACGTAAATCCTGTCGTCCGGCAGCCTTTTTTTCAATTGGCTCTGCACGGCCTCCGTCTTAGAGATTTTCTTGCTCTCCAGCCTGTCGCGTTCCAGCATCGTGATGAAGTCCGTGTTCCCGCCCACGTTTATCTGGTACGTTTTGTCTATCTCCACCCCGCGGTCCACGCATAATTTGGCCATCACCCTGTGCACAATCGTGGAGCCGAGCTGGGACTTTATGTCGTCGCCCACCACCGGCAGTTTCCTCTCAGCGAATTTCCTCGCCCATCCCTTGTCGCTCGCTATGAACACAGGCATGTTGTTCACGAACGCGCATCCGGCCTCCAGCGCAACATCCGCCCAGAACTCCGTCGCCTTCTGCGAACCCACGGGCAGGTAGTTCAGGAGTATGCGCGCCCCGCTCCTTTTTATCTCCGCAACCGCCTCCTTCTTCAGCTGTTCCCCGGTTTTTGTGGATTTCACGGGCACAATCCTGTTCTGCATATATATCCCTATCCCGTCCAGCACAGGGGATTCCAGGACATTTCCCGGGCAGTTTGAGACCGAGTCCACCCAGCGCACCTCGTTCGGCGAGGCATAAATCGCCTCAGCGAGCGGCTTGCCCACCTTGTTTTCCGCGACATCAAAGCCGCACACAAACTCTATGTCGTGGATTGAATAGCCGCCTATCCTCTCGTGCATTATCCCGGTCACTTCCCTCTTCGGGTTCCTCTTGTAGTATTCAATCCCCTGCGCCAATCCCGAAAAGCAGTTCCCGACCCCTATTATCCCAACCTTTATCTTTCCCATGCGGAACACCTGATGGCTAATGGTTGTTAATATACAAACGGTTTTTAATCATGGGGGAATCCGGCGCAAAACCCATATAGGTTTATAAATGTAAAAAACGCAAGTTATAGTGGTGCATCGATGCAGTCGCAGCGCACGGCAAGGCGGGAAGACAACGCCGTTCCGGAAACCATCCCTGTTTCGCTCGAACAGGGGCAGCCCCGGGTTGTCGATGCCAGGAGCCCTATACCCGCGGATGCAGAGCAGGCGCTCCGCAATGCGCTTGAGGTGCACAGGTATGCGCTCATGCCCGGGACAGTCCCGGCGGGGATAAGCGCCGATGAGGGGCTTTTCAACGCATTCATAACGACCCTTGCGTCTATCCCTGAAGGGGAAACGCGAGCTGAGAGGATAGATGAGGAATATGTAGACATGTTCACTTCCGGCAGGCTCCAGTTCATGGCGGTTTTTGTGCCTCCGGACGACGCATACAAGAACGAAACCCTAACCCAATTCATAGAATCGCTTGCGCCACAAGGGCCTGGGCACGTTCCCCACTATTCGATAATCCGCGATTCAAACGACCCCTCGATGGTGACGCTGGTAAACAACTGGTTCGTCCCCTTCTCGGAAGAGGAGAGGGTACAGCTCTCCACCATGCTTCTTGAGGCGGGAAGCAGGGATGCCAACACCATGATGCAGGCGCTTTTCGTCTATTCCAAGCTATTCGAACTGGGCAAAAAGATGTACGCGCTCAATGTTTCCGACATGCTTTATTCCGGGCTGGTGGGGGACACAATACACGAGCTTTCCTCTCATTACGAACGGGTACATTCGGCGGCATTCTCAGCCCTTTCTTCAATTGTGCACGGGAATGCGGATGCGGCCCAGCTCCTTTATTCCACAGCGCAGCTCGCGGAATCCGCGGAAAGGGAATATTCCAATGCGCTCCACCGGATAGCTTATGCTTTCGAATCGTTCGACCCTGCGCCCCGGGGCTCGGGCCTGCGCCGCGCACTGGACATGGTGGAGAACCCATCCGGGGCATGGTCCCAGGACATCGCTTTCTCGGAAGTGGAAAGGCAGCTTTTCCACAGCCTGATGGGCTCGTACAATTCCATACTGGGCCGGATAAGGGATATAAGCTACGAAATGGCGGCATATCTGCTCGGGGTCCCGCCCGGCTCCACGTTCCATCCCGCCTCCGGCCTCCCTATCGAGATAGGGGGGATGACGGAACCAGACATTGCCCTCTTCAGGGAGTTCCGCAACGTTTCCGGCCAGCTCCAGCTTTTCGTGGCGAAGGCGAAATTCCTCCAGATGGAGGCGGAATACAGGGAATATGTGGAATTCCGCAGGGAGATACAACCTGACGCCGGATTCCTCACAGATGAAGAGGTGAGGGCGGAAGCGAGAAGGCGCGACAGGAGCGACGTGCTCCAATTCCTCGTTCCAGGGACCATGGAGCGCTACCAGAGGGAGCTGCGGGAGATGGGCGGGCAGCTGCTCGCATATGCCGAGATGGTCGAAGATGTGATCGTGCACAATACCCCCGCGCTCACCCAGTATTTCGGTGCCGAGGAGAAGAGGGCGTTCTTCTCTGGCCCCCGGGGGATGCGTGCGGCCGGCTTCCCGCAAACCGCAGATTTCGACACCATGTTCGATTTCTCAAGGCGATATCTCTCCTCGTTCAGTTCTTCATTCAATTCCATGCTTGAAAAGGCATCTGAAATCCAGGAGAACATAGACCTGCAGACGCGCTTCAGGGAAGGCGGCTTCTGGGACAAGGCATATGCGTTCTCGAAGCATTTCCTTAACGAGAGGGGGACGGAATTCCTCGTGCTCTCCACAATAGCGACTGCCGGGATAGGCGGGGCGGTGGGGCTTGGAGGCGCCGGGGTCCGCGCGACCGCATCCGCGTTCGCAAGGGGCGGTTTCGCAACTGCCGCGGCCCTCACGACAATCCCCGCATCAATAGTCCTTGCGGATGGAATATACCATTTTGGAGGCGAGGGGATAGCGGGGCAGAGGGCCGAGCAGGACATCCGGCTTGGCACCCAGTTCCTGATGTGCGGCGGAATGGCCTGGGCAGGGGGTACCGGAATGGTTTCCCGCCTCTTCTCCACATCCGCATTCGGGGCAGGGACGGTCGGCGCCGGGCTAAGCGTTTACAGGGACGTGCAGAGGGGGGACATCCTGAGCGCGATAGCGGACACGGTTGTCTACGGCGCCGGCGCATACATGTTCATCAGGGGAATAAACGGAATCCAGCAAATCCGGCTTTCCCAGCCCATTGCAGATACGACTGTGAGATTGGGAAGCCCGTTCGGGCTGCAGACCCTGCAGCTGCCAAAGATGGCGGAATGGGTGGCGTTCCCCTACTCTGCGCGTGGCTTGAGCACTTTTTACATAGGCTTCTCCGTACTCGACCCGATAATCAGCCCAGACGAATTCGCGGCCGCGTTGGAGGGGGGAGGTTTCGACGCGCTCAGGAGCAGGTGGAACGAGATGTACGCGCAGCACGCATACACGTTCCCTGCGGCCAACTTAGTTTTCGAGGCTGCAATCGCAGGCGGAAGGGCGGCGTGGGGCGCAATAAGGGGCCCGAGGCCGCCTGCAAACCTCCCGTTCGATGCGACCGCAGCGGAGGCCCTCCAAATCCCAGTTTCCAATCCATCGCGAATGGCCTTTGCCGCATCCGCGGGCGCAGGGGAACGGGCAATCGTGATGGCTAAAGAGCTTGGCATGAATCTGGAAGAAAGAGAGCTCCTCAGGAGGCTTTACACGATTGCGCTTGGGGATGCCAGGTTGTCCGCAGAAGAGGTTGCGGCATCCTTTGGCGCCTACCGCCCCTCCGGGGTGAGCCAGGCGAGGTTTGACCGGTTCGCAAGGGAACTTTCTGAGGAGATAAACGGCATATGGGCCAGCTCCGCATTGATGGAGGGGGGAACGGCCCTCACCCGCCAGGAAATACGCAGCCTGCGCGACCTTTTCAGGGAGGCCTCCCGTGCACGCCGGAAACTCGTAACTTATGGATTGGGTGGCCTTGCCGTCGGGGGCATCGCATACATGCGCACCAGGGATGATATCCCCTATTACCGCGAACTAAATGCGGCCCAGCAGAATTACGGATATATGCTTGACGTGCTCGCCTCCGACCCTGCGAACGAGTGGTTTGTCAACACGCTTCTGCAGGACCAATTCCAGGGCTTCCTTGGAGGGCAGGATGAGCGGAGGATGGAGCTTCTTGTTAATTCCGCTTTCCTCGCTCACGGGCGCATCGAAGGAGGGGACGCGTACTCCGCCTTCTCGGAAAGACTGCGCTCGCTAATCCCGGACCAGCAGAAGAGGTTCAACCTGGCCTATGCCGCCTCCCTGGCGCTCTCCCAGAGAGAAATTTCCGACCCGGGGGAATACCTGGAACAGTTGGGAGGCCTTCTCCACAACATAACCCTCTTCATGTCCAGCCATCCGGAAATCTCCTGGGATGGCCTGAGGATGGGCGATTTCTTCATATTGTCCAACTATCTTCTCACCGTAAACGGTTTGGATGCGGCAAAGGGGCAGCTGGATTCCCTCATATCATCGTTCCGTTCCGATTATACTGCATATGTCCCAGACCCCATCTCAGACGCATACCTCCGCGCCAGGTACATGGTCGATGCCACGGACGAGGCAGTTTCCAGCAGGGAGTTCGCAAGGATTGCGCTGGCCCTGCTACATCAGGCAGCCGTGCTGGAGAAGCCGGATGAATGGGCCGGGAAAATGATGCTCAACCTTTTTTATACGCCACAACAGGACCCGGAATACCGCGCCCATCCGGCGCGTTTCTTCTCCAATTACCGCGGAGAAGTGCTTGCCGAAGCCTTCGGCAACACAGCATTCGCATCCGGGGATGCGGTCCCAATTGCGGATTTCGCGCAAATAATCATGTCTACCTATTCCCAGTACCCGGTGCAAATTTATTATCCCGAAACCAGCAGGTTTTTCAGGGAGTAGCACATTTTTAAATTGTTATTCGTTAAAAATCATGTACACATTCGAACAATTTAGTGGACGTGATGCCCATGCCAAAGGAAGCCGAAAAACCAAACAGCGAGCCCGCACGCCGGATGGTCCCTGAGGGCCCCAGGACCAGGCTGCCGGACACACGCGCGGCAAAGGCGGTCGCCGCCATACTTGCGGCCTCCATCCCAGCAACCTCATTCTCCCGCCCTAACGAAGCAACATTTATAAACTCAGGAAACAGGAATAGTAATGGTGAAACCATGGTCCAGGCTCAGGCTCCACAAGGCATAAGGGCGGCAGCGGAAGATTTGTCAAGGCTCTCCTCAGACCCCAGCGTTTCTGCTGTGGTAAGGAGCGGAAACCAGAACTTGCTTCTCCAGAGGGCAAACGACCTCATGGCCGCGCTAGACGGGACCGGGCAGCCGTACAGAAGGGAGGTGATGCTCGGGGGCGTAAGGGACCAGAGGGCATGGTCAGACAGATACTCCTCCCTCACGGAAGAGCAGAAGCTTGCGCTCAGGGACCAGGCGATACTCATGATGGCGCAGAACTTCGGGGAGCAGTTCAGCGCAAACCAGGCGGTCAGGATAAACGAGGCGTTCGGGGGCGTTGTGCAGCAGAACCTGGAATCATTGTTCGCGCAGGCAACCGCGGCCCCTGCGGAAACCACCATGGCTCCAGGGTCGCGCCCCTGGCTTGAATCAATTCCCATTGTGGGAAGCCTTTTCAGGAGAAGGGGCGCAGAGGAGGTCGTTCCCACCCCTGTCCAGCAGCCGCAGGGCGAGATAACGGAGGATGAAATCAACTCATTCATAGCATCCCAACGTGAGGCAGGAGCGGACTTCTCGGAGTTCGAGAACTACAGGCTGACGCTTGAGGACGTGCTTGCCCTCACATACCTTGACAGGGCGTATACATTCTTCACCTCCACCCCGAATCCAACCCCCGAACAGGTACTCGCCTTCTATGAAGGCGTTCTTGTCGCGGGCCAGATGACCTCGAGGCAGAACGGAAGGGAAGCCGCCACGCTGGAGGACGTGGACAGGTACATCCAGGCAGGGCTCGGTAGCGTGGGAATAGGCGGCGCGGCATCCAGGTTCCTTGCAGCCATCACTTCTGCCGAGACCAGAATGGTGGAAAGAGTTGCGCAGAACCTCTATAATTACGTTTATGAGAGGAGGATGGCGGGGGTATCCGGAGCACCAGGCGAAATTCCATACGAACGGGCTGCAAGAGCTGCAGCCCAGGATGCACGCCAGGCGGTTCAGGGCCTATTTGACAAAATAAGAAGTGTCCCTCCCGAAGCCCGCGGGGCATTGAACATGAATGCATTGCTTGCAGAAGCAGGCGTTGCCCAAGACGCCATGGAATCAATGCTTGCAAGGGGGAGCAGAGAGCGACTGATGGACATGAACAGACTCAATTCCATAATCCGGAGCCCGCAATTTGCGGATCCAAACAGCGTAAGGATGGTTTTAGAGGACGGGCTTCCCAAGGTGAATATAATCCGCGGCTCGTTCACAGCGGCATTTGACGAGGCGTTCATCGCCCCTTGGCGCATGGTGAGCGAAGCCTGGAGAGGGGAGTCGTCAACACTTGCGAGAGTTATCAATGCGGGAGGTTCCGTTTTTGCCGCGCTCACATACAGGCCACTGGCTAGGGGGCTCAGAACCACCTTTGGCCCCAGAAGGGCAATCGGGGAGAGGGTCGGTGGCGCAGCGGGCCTCGCCGTCTATGGCCTTGTCGGCTGGCAGGTGGCATCATGGCTTGGCGCAACAGAGCGCGGCCCGTTCACGCTTGCTTACAACTCCCTTTTCGGTTCCAGTGGTGCAAGCGCCCCGAGTGCTGGAGTCACCGCCCCCCCTCGGCCGGCTGTGCGGACCGAAGCAACCCCAGCCTTAAACGAGGCGCAGCGCGATACGCAGCAGAGGCTTGTTTCGGTTTCGGATGCATACACGAGCATAAACGACGCGGACCCGCTTCTCGGAGGCCGCATCTCCCAATTCCTCACTCGGGCATTCGGTTTCGAAACCAGGACAGATTATGGCCTCGAGGCGAATGCACAGAGGGTAAGCCGCTTTGATGCGGCAAGGGCGCAGGATGCCGCTGAGTTCATGTCCATGGCATCTGCCGCGATGGAGGGCAAGGCTGGAAACCAGGCCGAACTCGCCTTCTACGAAGCATTCTTCAAATTCGTGACCGGCTCCGATAATCCAAGGACGCTCTTCATAGGGAACAGGTTCCTTCCGCAGGCGCAGAGGCTGGACGTATACAGAGAACTGTTTGATTCCACGCGCGTGGGCAGGAGGGGCTCCCTCTCAAACGAGGCGGAAATATTCGAGAAAATGAGGCGCAACCCTGCATTCATAAGCGCGGCCGGGCCGGTCGCGCAGGTGATAGATGCGGCCGTGGGCGCGGGCAGGGCGCAATCAGCCAGCGCCGAAAGGT
Source organism: Microcaldota archaeon (assembly GCA_029557835.1). Taxonomy (GTDB): domain Archaea; phylum Micrarchaeota; class Micrarchaeia; order Anstonellales; family Bilamarchaeaceae; genus CAIXOA01. The sequence goes on along the minus strand of JAKQHW010000060.1, from coordinate 7,584 downwards.
ATCTGCAGATGTGGGGCATTGCAGCCGGAATCCAGGCCGCCGATTCCACGCAGGTGGCCGTTGCGTTCGCGAGGGCGTACCTGCAGAACTACCGCGGCGTTTCCAATCTGATAGACGCGGCCCTGGAGGGCCAGGACAGGGTAAACGCATACGTTTCCGTGCTGAAGAAGCTCTCAACAAGCCCGTCAATGACCGGGGACCAGCTGGAGAGGGAATTCCTGAGGGACCAGTTCAGCCGCTACTCCAATATCCTGGATGCGGTAGAGAACTATTTCACGGACAGGAATGCGGAAAAGCAGGCGCTTGTATATCTCCTTGGAACGATACGCCTGGCGGCTTCTGCCCCCGGAAGAAGGCCGGGCGAAGTCGACATAGAGAACCGCCTTATGGAGAGCCTTTCAGAATCTTATCCTGCGATTCGCACTGTTACGGCTGAGCTTGCTGAGGCATTTCCTGCGGCAGGCAGGAGGGTTTCATTTAGTGCAGAGCGCATGGGCCTGCTTGCGGACATCGCATTGTTCATGCGTGACAATCCAACTGCGGAAGCAGGGCAACTCTCGGCCCATTTCATGGAGCAATTCGGCAGGATATACTCCGGGAGCCAGGAACTCCTGGCAACGGTTTCTCCGGAGTATGGCCTTAGATTTGTGCTGAAGCTGTTGCCCCACAGGCCTAGGGGAACGGTTCTTCCGGCAACGGGCACCGGAAGCATAGCCGAATATGCTTCCGGAACCGAGTTTTGGGGCATGAGGACGGAGGCGTGGCTCAGGGAGCATTTCCAGGGGCTCTCACCATCTGAGCGGGCTTCCCAGTTTGTGAACCTTCCGGAGAACCTCCAGAGAGAGTACTGGAATGCGAATCCGGATGAAAGAGATGATTTGTACGGGGCGGCAAGGGGAAACCGCACATGGAATTCCGAGCATGGTGAAGACCTGAAGGGCAGGCGCGTGGGTAGAGGAAGGCGGGCCCGCACAGTTTATCCAGAGTGGAGATGACTAAAAACCAAAGGGCATCCAAAAGGATGCCCACCATTTTCATTCCCTTATCCTGAACACCTTTATTTCCCCGCCGGAGGTCTGGTAGACCAGATCAAACCCTGGAAGCGACCCGAGCACGAACCCGTTGTACAGGTTGGAGTCGTAGAACTTGCCCTTCCTGTCCTCCCACCCGTCCACCAGCACGCCGTTCTCCACCCATATCCTGGAGCGGTCGTAGAGCGCGGTGTAGAGCCGGAAGCCCTGGGCGGAATCCTCGTAATCCAGGTTCAGGCGGGCCTTGTTCAATTTGAGGTCCCCGTTCGGGGATTTCTTTGATTCGTCAAGGTAATAGGTCCCCAGGGCCTTCGTCCCGTCCGCAAGGGCCACCTCGCCCACGCAGTAGGTGGGCACGAAGCTCCTCTGGGCCCCGACCGAGCGGACGGTGTACCCGACCGAGCCCTTCTTCGCGGAGGTTATCGCGCACTCCTGCGCCTGCAGCCCTACGGGGACGTAGACGCTCTCCCACAGGTGCTCGGCCTCGCAGAGGGACTCGCCGGGGTTCTGCCCCACCCCGGTCTGGTTGTTGCGCGAGCAGGAGAGGTAGTTGAGCGCCCCGTATTTTCCGCCGAAGCTCATGAAGCCGTCCGGCTTTATCGCGCCCAGTATCTCCTGGTCGAAGAAGACGTATTTGGAATCGTGGGCGAGCATGAAGGTGCGGAGCTCGTCGGGCGTCCCGTAGAGGAAGCCGTGCGCCACCTCCACTATCATGTCGTGGGAGGCGTGCTCGTTCCTCAGGACGGTGTTCCTGTCCCCGAAAAAGTTGGTCCAGTGGCCGTAGTCCCACCAGGAGGTGAAGCGCGCATCCCGGGGGCTTTCGTTCTCCATCCACTCCATCAGCTCTATCCAATAGTAGTCAAGCCTCATCATGCACCTGTACTGCACCGCTATCCTCTCGTCTTCGGTGGGTGCGGATGGGTTTGAGATTATGGAATAGGCGCAGACGGTCTGGTGGTATTGGTAGTTGGTGCCAAGGTTGGCGAAGCCCACAGGGTCCCTGGCCGCGAGGCAGACCGGGTCGCTGCTCACGCCCATGGGGTCGTACATCGCGCAAACCGCGCGCAGCTTCGCCTGTGCGCCAAGCGGGTTTTCCGCGAACCTCTCCTGCATCGAATTGGAGAGCAGCGCCTTCCCTATGGACGGCGGCATCGCCGCCTGGGAATACGCGAAGAGGGAGCCGAATATGACCAGCCCCATGAACGCATACTGCGCCCATTTCTTCCTCTCCGCCTCCTCCTTCAGGTTCTTTGCGCGGAGAATGGCGAAATCGAAAATCTCCCCCAGCACCACCCCGAACGCGATCGCGGTCGCGAAGCCGAGGTAGATGGTGTATTTGGTCTTGAGCATCCCCACCACGGAAATGGGGAATATTATCGCGATGAAGAGCAGGGGCAGCCGAAGGTCGTTGAACTTCAGCTTCCTGTACAAAGAATGCGAAAGCGCAAGGATGGCCATGAAATAGATGAGCAGGAGCATGCTGTTGTCCTTCTCGGTGTAGGTTATCCCGGCCCCGAAAAGCCCGTTCAGGAAGGCCACAATCGTCCCCATAACGAAATTCATCACGGCGGAGGGGATTGCGAAAAGCAGCGCGGGAATCCCGGAGAAAACCATCCCGGAAAACCCGAGGGTTCCCTGGAACTCCGACCCGGCGACGCCCTGCTCCGCGATGGTTTTGTGCAGAGGGAGGGTGAACGTCGCAATGCCCAAGGTCCCGCCAGCGAGGGAGGTGATCGCCCCCCCGATCGGGGTAAATGCCATCACCACAATCCCCACGAGGACAAGCCCGCCGAGGGCATAGGTGGCGGCCTCCAGGTCCTTCACCTTTTCCCTTACCATGGAGAGGGCAAGCGCGAACGCAAGAACCCCATACAATCCCAGCATTGTGCTCCCCAAAAGGCCTGAGAAGGAGAGTTCGCCGGCGGAATAGGAGCTGGTGAGGATTGATGCGAACACGGCCCCTGCCGCGACCACTGCATTCAATTTCACGAACTCAAGCACGGGCTCCTTCTGGAAGAAGAGCATCACCGCCTGCAGGGGGATGAATATTATCAGGGCCGCGAATATTACCACATATGAGCTCGACCCCGCCATGCATGCAAGGAAGGCGAGCGCCGCAAGCCCCGCAAAGGTGAAATCCTTCCTTTTAACCGCAAGCGCGTACATCGCGAAAAAGAACGCCAGCGCAAAGAACGCATACGGCTGGATTTCGCTCTCGCCCGCGAGCGTTTTCATGAGGAACATGGGAATGAAGGAAAAAACAGCGGCGGCGATTATGCCGAATTCCCTTTTATATTCCGAAGAGATGAAGAGCGCGAAGAAGAACACCGCCAAAGCCGCAAGCACGGGCGGGAAGCTTCCCGCGAGGTCGGAAAGCAAATACCGGTTATATTCCCCCCCATAGGTATACAAGGAATAGCCGATGGCCTCTGGGTATGCCTTGAGCGGGACCGACCTGTGCGAGGTTTCAAGCGGATACCATGCGGTCTGGTCGGTCAGGGGCACCTCCCCCTCGGTTATTATGTAATGTGTCACGAACATGTAGAAATAGGGGTCCAATTCCATGAAAACCGGACTGTGCGTCTGTATCCTTATCCAGAAGGTGAGCAAAATCAGGAGCGCGAGCGCAACCGATGAAACCACCAATTTCGGGTCGGCAGGGAAGGAAAACTGCTCCCATGCCTTCTCCTTTACGAAAAGGGCAATCGCAATGGCATAGAATATCCCTATGGAGGCGAGCGCGATGGGGTAGGAGAAAAGCACCCCAAAAAAGGAGAGGAGGAAGGCGATGAGCGCGGGGACCACCATCCCGATGCCCAGCCCTATCCCGGCCTTGTCAAACAGGGGAAGCTCCTTCCGTTTAAGGAGGCCGAGCGAGAAAATTATCCCGGGGATGAAAAATCCCATGAACAACAATAGCAATAGGTATAACGGGCTGAATTCTATCATTAAAATACCCCGAAGTGATTTATAGGAAAAAGGTTATAAAAGCAGGAGAGCGCTCACATGAACTCGTCAATCAGCCCTTCTTGAAGCGTGCTGGAGGCCGTCGCGACCATGCCCTGCGCCTGGGACGGATTGGATGCCTGGCCGAACAGGTTCGGGGACTTGACCCCGGTCACTATCGCGGTCACCCGCACCCCTCCCATGAATGCATCCGAAATCCTGGCCCCCATCTTCACGTTCGCCCCGTCGTCAAAGCCGGAAGAGACCCCCTCACCTATCTCCACCGCCTCCCCGAGGGTGAGCCTCTGGCCCGCCTCTATGTGGATGAGCGCCCCCTTCGCGCCCTCATAATCCACATCAAGCAAAGGATGCTGCAGGGTGTTGGAAACGGCGTTCTTGACGAAGTCCGAGCCGTTCCCCTCGCCTATGGAAATCATCGCCAGCCCCCCTCCCTTCATCACGCTCTTAACGTCCGCATAATCCACGTTCATGAGGGACGGGAAAACGATAGTGTCGGCGATTCCGCGGACCGCGCGGGCCGCGACCTCATCCGCAAGCTCGAGCGCCTTGTTGAGGGGAAGGTTCGGCGCATACCCAAGCAGCCGGTTGTTGTCTATCACTATCACAGTGTCCGCCTCCTTCATGAAGTCGTTTAGCCCCTCGCGGGCCTTCTTCACGCGGACCCTCTCTATGCTGAACGGGAAAGTGACCACTCCGACAACTATCGCCCCCTGCTCCTTCGCCACGCGTGCGAGTATCGGAGCGGAGCCGGTTCCGGTCCCCCCTCCCATGCCTGCGAGTATGAACACTATCTCGTTCTCGCCAACGAGCTCGCGGAGCTTGTCGAGGTCCGCCTCCGCCGCCTTCCTCGCGACGGACGGTTCTCCGCCTGCCCCGAGCCCCTTGGTTATGTTGTACCCAAGCACGTGCTTCTTGTGCGCCTCGGTTATCCTGAGGTGCTTCGCGTCGGTGTTCACCGCTATCGTCCTTGCGCTCTTTATCCCCTGCTTGGTTATCCTCGAGACGGAGTTGCACCCCGCGCCTCCGGTCCCTATGACCGCAATCCTCACCCCCGAGGGGTCGAATTCCTTCTGTGGAACAGAAACAGCGGCCTTGCCTTCAGAGACGACGTCGTTGACGATACCGAGCATAAAAGCACCGCTATTAGTTGCACAATTAGATTTTTAATGAATTGCAAAATCAGGAAAAAACATAAAATGAAAAGAGGGGGAACCCGAAGGTTCCCCGTTGCCGAAACCTTCAGCCGAGCATGTCCAGGTCCCCGCCGAACGTCGGGAATCCGGAATCCCTGCTCTCCTGGTTCATCTCCGCGCCGAGTATGGACGCGCCCTTCACGCCGGTCACGATGGCCACTATCTCGAGCTTCCCATCGTAGTTCTGCATGATCCTGGCGCCCCACTTCACGTTGGCCTCCGGGTCCATCTTCTCGGTGATTATCTCCCCGGCCTTTATCGCGTCGCCGAGTGAGAGGTCGGAGCCTCCAGAGATGTGGATGAGCGCGCCCTTTGCGCCCTCGAAGTCGACATCAAGGAGCCTGTTCTTCACGACCGCCTCCGCGGCCGCGGTGACCTTGTCCGTCCCCTTGCCCTCGCCGACCGCGATGAAGCCTACGCCGCCTCCCTGCATGATGGACCTCACGTCCGCGAAGTCGATGTTGATGAGGGACGGCTGGGTGATCGTCCAGACGAGGCCCGAGATCGCCCTCGCGAGGATCTCGTCCGCCACCGCGAAAGCCTCGGTCATGGGCAGGTTCGGGACCAGCTGGACCAGCCTGTTGTTGTCAAGGATAATCACAGAGTCGCAGTACTGCCTGAGCTTTGCGATGCTCTCATCGGCCTTCTTCCTCCTCGCCCTCTCAAGCGCGAACGGGTAGGTGACCATCGCCACGGTTATCGCGCCCTGCTCCTTCGCGATCTGGGAGATGATGGGTGCGGAACCGCCGCCCGTGCCTCCGCCCATGCCCGCGCATATGAAGACCAGGTGCGCGCCCTCGAGCTCCTTCTCAAGGAGGGCCTTGTCGACCTCGGCCGCCTTTGCGCCCACGTCAGGGTAGCCGCCCGCGCCGAGCCCCTTGGTTATGCTCCTCCCGATAAGCACCTTCCTCGCCCTCTCGTGTATCTGGTTGAGGTGCTGCTTGTCGGTGTTCACAGCCACCAGGTCGGTCCCCTTCACCCCAGACTTTATCAGCCTGTTGATGGTGTTGTTCCCGGCACCGCCCGCGCCCACGGTTACGATTTTGATCGTCTCCGAGCTCATGTCATCGGATTCCGAAGACTTGGGCGTGCTATCCCCTACGACAGATTTTATAAGGTCGTCCATATTTTCCACCTTGTACTTTTTTTGTGGCTCGGAATCTTTATATAGTTTTTATTCTCAGACGGAGGTTTTTGGTACACATGCTTATACCATTTTCCACTCCCAGTTTGCCGCACCGAAGATAAACATATAAATGTATTTAGTGTATACATGCACATGGTCCGCGTGATAACCATCCGCGATGACGTATACAACCACCTCAGTGAGCTGAAGACAAAGAACGGGATGAGTTTCAGCGAGGCCATAGAATACCTGCTCAGGGAAAACAACGTTAGGAAGAAGGGGCTCCTGGATTTTGCCGGGGTGATAGGGGACGGGGACGTGCACAAGGGGGCGTCCCTGTTCGCGAAAAAGGGGTGGAAGCGTGCCTACGAAAATATGCCTTGACTCGGACATACTGCTGGATTTCCTGAAGGGGCACAAGCCCACTGTCGCCAAGATAAAGCATTATGTGGACAGCGAGGAGCTCTCCATAACCCCGCTCACCTTCTTCGAATTGATCTCCACGGTAAAAAAGAAGGGGAAGGTGCTTAGGATACTTGACAACCTCACCCTGCTTCCGTTCGACAAGAAGGCGGCGATGAGGGCGCACAAGGTCCACGAATCGCTCTTCGCGCAGAAGGTGGAGATAGGGATGAGGGAGCTCATCAATTCCGCAATCTGCATAGAGAACGAGGCGTACCTCTGCACCAAGGACCGCTCCGCCTACGACGGTGTTGTGGGGCTCAAGTTCATCTGATTTTCCGCCCACCTCATCGTTTAAAAAGCACTTATATACATTAATGTACACATGTCACACCTAAGGCTCATAAAACATCCCGCGACAGAAAACGTGGGCGCAAGCCCTGCAAACCGGCCGGCAAAGGAAGTTGGCGCGTTTTATTTTGCCCTCAGGAAGCAGCCCTGCATGTTCGGAGATGTGCAGAGGGTGGTTGAGCTTGAAAAGGAGAGGCGCCAGCTCCTCTCCGAGTTCAGGGATTCCATAGCCCGGGGGGACGCGAAGGAGCGCACGGAGGCAATAAATGAAATCGCGGAGCTCGCCGGGAAAGGAGAACTGAGGCCGTTCATAGAGCTTGCGGTTAGAATTTCATTTTGCATACTCGGGGAAACCAGCAACGGGGAGAAGAAAGCAATCCTCGAACTCGTCTCAACGGTCTCCGCTGTTCCGGAAGAGCAGCTTAAAAGAAGCGGATTTGAAGACGGGGTGAGAGGCAACCTGCTCGACCTTGCAATAAGGTTCCAGGATTTCCTTTTCAGGGAGGATTTCTTC
>JAKQHW010000056.1 GCA_029557835.1 Microcaldota archaeon | reverse complement strand
CTGTACAACACGGTTACGACTGTGCTTGGGGCGGTCATATTCGTGCTGATTGTGCTCGCGGCGGTCGTTTATGCGGCAGGCCAGGTGATGGGCGCTGAGACAAGGGCGAGGGCCTCTGTCTGGGCGACCTCCATGATTATCGGTGCTGTTATCGGCATCATAATCATAGTGCTTGTTCCGCCCATACTTGATGCGATAATGGCAAACCAGCTCAGTGGCGAGAGCATAACTGCGGCTTGCTCCGGATCGTAGAGTTAATGGCAAAGGGCGCTTCGGCGCCCTTTTTCATATTTTAATTTGCATAAAACCAACTAATCAATAAGTATTTTATCCCATTTGCAGAGAATATGCTGTGAGGGGCTACGTATCTTTCCTTATCGTGCTTGCCGCGCTAGGGGTTTTTGCTGCGGTGGCGGCCCTGCTTGCCGAGCCGCACTCCTATTCAAACGAGAAGGCGATAGGGATAATGCGGATGGAGCACACGGAAAGGAACGTGAAGGAGAACATATTCCAGTCCGTGTCCTATGGGATGCATGCCGGGGCGGTTGCATATGAGGCGGTTACCCCGCCGGAGATGAGGGTTCCGCAGGAACGGGAGATGGCGATAAGGGAAGCGGCGCACCTCTCCCTTTCCCAGCTCGGGGTTGCGTCCTGGGGGGAGGATTACGAAGTGCTGGTGTGGTGCGGATATACGAACGGGATGGAGCTGGATGCGCTCCCGAAAAGGATGAGGGACGGGAAGGGATTGGAAATGTGCGCCACGTGCCAGCCCATAATGAGCCCGGGGTGCGCGGCATTCATGCAGGTGAGCCAGATGGCCCCGTATGGGGAAGGGCTGGAGGACATTATTCATTTGAAGGGGCCGGAGCCGCCCAACCCCCTGCTGGAAGGGGTGGTCGGGATTTCGGTGTATTCATCCAAATATGATGTTGCCGGGGTTGCGGTTTTCCCGCCCGGGGAGGCGATAAGGTGAATATGGCGGGAAACCGGAAACAGGGGGCTGGAAACAGGAAGGGGCAGGTCGCGGCCGAGGCGCTGATTGCGCTTGCGGCGTTCCTTGTGCTGGTGGGCGCGGTCGTGGCTGGCGTGAGGGTGCTTGAGGAAAAGGAATGGGGGCTTAAGGATGCGGCAGGGGAAAGGGTGCTGGCTGAGGAGGCGGCGTCCGCAATAAATGCCGGGTGCTGGGCAGGAAGGGTGAGCGCCGAGCTTCCGGTTTCGCACAGGGTTTCTGGCGAGAGGGTTGGCGTGGGCGGGTCCGCGGGAAGGGTTGTGCAGGGGTGCGGTGGTGTTGGTGGGGAGCCGATATAGGGCATTGCGGGATGGGAATGCTGAACGGGGGGTTATGATTACCCTAAAGAGATTCGGTCGACGCCCCGATGTATGGGGCGGAGAGCGAAGGAGGGGGGACGCCCCCTTCCTCTTGGTGGGGAGCCTATTTGAGATTAGGGGCGCGTCAACGTTCGATTTGCTTTTTGCGACAATCCCGGTAATACTAATGCTGAATAACATACTGGTTTTTTCTGCGCTTGCGGAAGGGAAGGCGGAGGCGGACATCTCCGTGCTTGCGAAGGAGGGGCGGCTTTTGGCGGTTTCGGATTACGTGGTGGAGTATGCGGGGGTGGAGAAGGAGGGGGGAATCGGATTTTCCGAGGTTTACCGGCCGAACATGATTGGCGAGGCTGAGCTTGCGGCAGTGGACAGGGGAAGGTTGGGGCGGGAGATGGGGCTTGAGAATTTGATGATTGGATGGATGCCGGAGGGAAGGAACTGCATCTACAGATTGGTAGTATCCAAGGGCGAAATAGAGAAACTGTATTTCTGCTGTGATTAGAGGGACCTGCCCCAGCCGGCCAATCTCCATCTCTGGCCCACGCGCCTGCTTATCGCGACAGTGGAGCCCTTCACCACGCACACCGGCTTCTTTAGCTTGGCGAGCACCTGCCCCTTCTTTATCGCGGCGACCACTCCTATTCCAGTTGCGGTCCCCACGTTTATGACGATGGGCTCGCCCGCCTTGAGCGGGGGGTTGTCGAACCCCTCCCTCTGGATGAGGTGGTGGTCGAAGGAGAGTTCGGATTTGGAATCGGGAAGGGAATCCGGGCGCCCCAGGAGGCAGCCCACAAGGGAATCTGCCTTGGAAACGTTCGGGTCGAGGGAGGTGCCGACCGCTATGAGGCCGCCGGGTGCGGCGCTTTCGAGCGGGCCGCCCTCGCACATGAGGCTCTCGACCTTAACTTCCATCTCCTTCATCCCTTTCTTCGGGGTCTCGAGGCCCGGGCGCACCAGCGCTGCCTCGCCCCTCTTGAGGGTGCCCTGAACGAGCGAGCCCCCCAGGACGCCCCCTTTCAGGCTGGGGATGGGCGTCCCTGGCTTGTTAACGTCGAAGGAACGGGAAATCAGCATTATGGGCGGGAGGGCGGGGTCGCGCGCCGGGGTGGGGATCGTGGATTCAATCGCGTCCGCGACCGCGTCCACGTTTATGCCGTAATTGGAGACGACCGGGATTATGGGCGCATTTTCGGCGACAGAGCCTTTTAGGAACTTCTTGATGGAATCGTAATGCGCCTTCGCCTGCTCCTTTGTGACAAGGTCTATCTTGGTCTGGGCCACGACCACGTTCTTTATGCCGGCTATGTTCAGTATCATGAGGTGCTCCGCGGTCTGGGGCTGCGGGCACGGCTCGTTCGCGGCTATCAGCAGCAGCGCGCCGTCCATTATGCTGGATGCGGAGAGAACGATGGTCATCAGGGTCTCGTGGCCTGGCGCATCGAGGAAGGAGACGCGGCGCTTGAGCTTTGCGGCCCCGCCGCATTTCGGGCATTTCTCATTAAGGGTGTGCAGGCCGCAGGGGGGGCAGGAATAGATGTTGGTGTCCGCGTAGCCCAGGCGGATGGATATGCCCCTCTTCACCTCCTCGCTGTGCGTGTCGGTCCATTTCCCGGTCAGGGCCTTCGTGAGGCTGGTCTTCCCGTGGTCAACATGACCGAGGAGGCCTATGTTGACTACCGCCTGCAGCAAATCACCGTCACTTCTTCTCCTCTTTCTTCAGGAGCTCGTCCGGAGCCGCCTGGCCGTAGGATTCTATGAAAGCGTTCACCTGCGCGTTGTCTGCCCCGAAGATTGTCCCGCGCACCATCTTCTTCCTCCTCTCGCCCTTGCGGGAGGGGTTGAAGCCCTGCCCTCCTGAGAGGAGGACCTTCATTTTCCTGGAGCCGGAGATGTCGCCCCTCATGGGGATGCCGCTTGTGTCGCTGCCGCCGCTGAGCCTAAGGGTGTAGCCGAAAAGCCCGAAATCGTCGCCAGGGACCGTGTCCCCCATCTTCTTCCCTATGAAAAGGGAACGCTTGTCCTCGGCGACTTCCACCGGGTATGACTTGCCCGTTTTCCTGTCTGATATGACTAATTTCAAATAAACCACCTTTTAGAGGAGATATAAAATAATGAGGAAAAAATAAAAAGGGAACAGGAACTCAGGCGTTCTTCATTTTGGCCTGGTATACGTAGCCGTCATCGCCTACGTAATAAAGGTGGCCCTTCTTTTTCTCTACCTTCTGGGTGCCGACCTTCTTCTTTGAGCCCCTCCTGTTGTGCTTCATCGGAACCCTCCAGACGAATCCGTCCTTCCCGACGAAGTAGAGGTAGCCGTCCTCCCTCATAATTTTCTCATTCCCGATTTTGGATCCCATTTTTCACACCTCAAACTTGCTGCTGCCCCTATTCGAAAAGAGAATAAATATAAAGCTATCGTCGATACCGACGGAAGGTTTTTTAATGGGCTGACGGCGGGGGTCAGAAAAAGTCGCTCAGGCGGGATGCCCGCCCGTGCGCAGGCGCCCTCCCCTTCCCTGGGGGCGGCTCCGGCTTCTCCGCGCTTTTCCCGCCTTTCCGGGAGGGGGTCTCCGTACCCGCTGGCTTTTCTGCGCCCTTCGCTTTCCCGGGGGCGGCCTCGCCCGGTTCCGCATTTGCCTTCGCCGGCGCGGGCCCGGGCTTCGCCTTCGCTTTTGGCGCGGCTTCTTTCCCCGCCTTTGGAGCGCTTGCGGGAAGGCTGGCCCACTTGGGGAGAAGCGTTGAAAGGAACTCCTCCTCCTTCTCATCGAGGCCGTAGGCGGAGGCCACCTGTGCGGGGCCGAGCGCGTGCATGTAGGCGAGTATGGGCAGGAAGCCCTCCGCATCCTTGCCTGAGGTGTGGATTCTCCTCCCTGCCTTGGAGCGGACGGAGCGGAGGAGGGCGCGGGTTGCAGAGGTGGCGGACATCTGGCGCAGGTAGGACGGGAAGGAAAAGCGTATGAACCTCTGGGAGGGGGAGCGCGCGGCGAGCGCGGTGCCGGCGCACATCAGGTCGCCGGAATAGCGGAGGAAGCCCCAGTATTGGCGCGCCCTTATCCGCCCGTCGAAAATGTCCGCGCGGGAGAGGGAGGAATATGCGGAGGAGAGCTCACCGCCCGAGAAAACGGCGGGGAGGTTCTCGTCTATCCATAGCTTGAGGAAATCGTGCTCCACGTCCCCGAAGCCCGCCTCTCGCGCGGCGGAATAGGTGGAGGAGCGGTAGAGCGCGGACATGCGCGAGAACATGTCCTTCTCCCTGTCCCGCATCCCGGAGGAGCAGGCCTGGAGGTCGTTTATCGCCCCCCTTATGTCCCCGTTGGAGTTCTCGGCTATCTCGGATATCCTACCGGGCGGGCAGGCGATTCCCTCCTTCTCCGCGATGCCGGAAAGGATGCGGGCGATTGAGGGGGCGATGGCCCTCTTGAGCGTGAGCACGTCGCAGAGGAAGCGGAGGGGGGATATCTTCTTCTCCCAGGCGTCGGTCGCGGTGAGGATGATGGGCTGGCGGGGGGAGCGGAGGGCCGAGGCGATTGCCGAGATTCCGCCTGAATCGTCCCTCCCCGACATCGCGTCCACGTCGTCAACAAGTATCAGCTTGCCCCTGCCGGAGAGGGTGGATGCGAGCATCGCGCCGTGCATAACCTTCTCTATGCGCTCGCGGTTGCGGAAGGCGTCCGTGCCCATCTGGACAAGCTCGAGCCCCATCTCATCCGCCAGCGCGATGGCGAGCGCGGTCTTGCCCACCCCGGTGGGGCCGGTGAGGAGGATGGGCTTGCCCGGCTCGCCCCGACCCCAGTTGAGGGCCCAGCGCCGGACCTTCTGCTTTAGCTCCGCGTTGCCCGGGATCTCGTCGATCCTTTTCGGCGAGTATTTCTCGGTGAGAAGCATGCGGCTGGATTACTCAGCAATGGATTAAATAGGTTGGCTGGGGAGCATTCCCGTGCTGAAGATGGTGGAGGCGCTCATAGCGCTTGCGGTGCTGGTTTCATTCTCCTCATTCCAGCTCCTGCACCACCCGGTGCAGCATTCCTCCCTCTACAAGTACGAGCTGGCTGAGGACGCGTGGAGGGTGATGTACCTGAAAGGCGGGCTGAGGCCCTCCCTGCACAGGGAATGGGCGGGGGAGGAGTTCGGCATAGACGAGCGCGCCATGAACCGGGACGCGGAGAGGGTAACTATGCTCACCGGGCTGTGCGTGGAGATGGACTCGCTGCAGGTGGCCTCGTGCCTTCCCGGGGAAGGGGCGGTGGTGCTGCAGAAGAACGTGATGGCGCCCCTCCCCGTGGGAGTGAGGTTCAGCATGGGGCCGCCCGGGCGATAGGCTACGGTGCGAACGCCGGAAGCTTTTATAAATATGAGAACAGAAAGCCGGGCATGGCAGAGGATTTCTCGAAGTTCGCCTCAAAGGTCCTTTCCGCGGCGAAGGGCAGGCTTTCCAAAAACGAGATGGGCACCCTCACAAGGCTGCTGGGGAGGACGAGGAAGAGGAATGTGGTGCTTGCGGCCGGGCTGCTCTCCGCGCTGAAGGTCGGGGGTGCAGGCAGGGGGGAGATAGAGAAGTTCGCAGAGGTGCTTGAGAAGGCGAACGAGAGGATACACTCCGGGAAGGAGCCGTTCACAAAGGCGGACGAGGCCGCGTTGGCCGGGATTTTCGAGAGCGCGGGCATGCCGGTGAGCGCGGAGAAGAAGCTCAGGCACAACGTGCAGGCGGACGGGGACGACCTGCTTGCGGGCGAGATAGTGAATTCCATAACGACGAGCACCGCGCAGAGGCTGAAGGGGTTCGTGCCTTCGAGACAGGTTCCAACTGTCAGGTTCGAGGGGAGGGAGCAGGAGAGGAAGCGCGCCAGGGGATGAAAGGTTGAAACTCAAGCTGACGCCCGAGATAGCGTATATCATAGGGCTCTGGAAGGGGGCGCGCACGCCATCCGGGATAGGGGTGAGGGGCGGCGAGGGGCTGCTTTCGGTTTTTTCCAGCGTGGTGCTGAAGGCCGGGATTGCGGAGCATGGGAAGATGCTGGCGGACGGGGACTCCGTATATTTCTATAATACTGCATACAGGAAGTTCTTCCAGAAGGTGCTGGATGAGGAGGAGGAGAGGTTCAAGTACAAGAACGAGTACAGCGCCTCCTTCATGGCGGGATTGTTTGATGCGGTCGGGGGGATAGGGGAGGACGGGACCGTGTTCTTCAGGAGGATAACCCCGGCTGACGCGATGGTGCTGTACAGGCTGGGGTTCAACACGCTCAAGAGGGCGGGGAGGGTGTACATGGTCAGGCCCGCCAAGTTCCTCGCGTACATAAAGCCGTTCACTAAACTTTTCTGTGACAACGAGGTAATGAAGAAGGTACTTTAGATGCGGATTTTCAATGCGCGGACGAAAAAAGTGGAGGAAGTTCCGGAGATTTTTAAGACGGACGGCGAGTGGAAAAAGGAGCTAACTCCGGAACAATTTTCTATTGCCAGGAGGAGGGGGACGGAGGTTCCGTTTACCGGGAAATGTGATGTGCCCTCCGGGAAGGGGCTTTACCAGTGCGTTTGCTGCGGCACGGATTTGTTTGAGGCTGGGGCGAAATTCGAGTCCGGGACAGGGTGGCCAAGCTTCTGGGGGCCGGTTTCGGAACTGAATGTGCGGATAAAGGCGGACAGGGGCATGTTTGTGGAGAGGAAGGAGGTCCTGTGCGCCAGGTGCGGGGCGCATCTCGGGCACGTTTTTGACGATGGGCCGCCGCCCACTGGGAGGAGGTATTGCATAAATGCGGCGGCGTTGAGGCTTTTTGAGATGGGAGGGGGGAAAACCAAAACGGAAACTGCGGCTTTTGCGGCAGGTTGCTTCTGGCGTGTGCAGGAGGAATTCGACAAAGCGAAGGGGGTGGTGAGGACCGCCGCGGGGTATGCGGGAGGGACAAAGAAGAGTCCCACTTATGAAGAGGTATGCGGCGGGCGAACCGGGCATGCGGAGGCGGTGCGTGTGGAGTTCGACCCGTCCGTTGTTTCCTATGGGGAATTGCTGGATGCGTTCTGGAGGATGCACGACCCGACCACGAAGGACAGGCAGGGGCCGGATATCGGGGCCAATTACAGGTCCGCCATATTTTTCTATTCAAAAAGGCAGGAGAAGGAGGCGC
Source organism: Microcaldota archaeon (assembly GCA_029557835.1). Lineage (GTDB taxonomy): Archaea > Micrarchaeota > Micrarchaeia > Anstonellales > Bilamarchaeaceae > CAIXOA01. The sequence continues at coordinate 11,538 of JAKQHW010000056.1, read as the reverse complement.
GGGAGTCGAAGGAAAGGGTTGCCAAGAAGCTCAAGAAGCCCGTGGTTACGGAAATTGTTCCTATTGGGGAGTTCTACCCTGCAGAGGAATACCACCAGAGATACAACAAGAAGCGAAGGGGCGGGCAGTGAAAACATTATAAACTTAGGAACTGATGGCTGCGCATGGCAGTCGTAATCTCTTTGGGAGGGAGCATGATAAACGGGACCGGCAGCGTGGACCGTGCGTTCCTCAGGGAATTCAGGGAAATTGTGCTGAAAAGCAAGGAGAAGATGGGGATTGTAACTGGCGGGGGCAAGGTTGCGAGGGAGTATGCCTCCGCGGCGAGGGAGTTCTGCGGCAACAATTATGTGGCCGATGAGGTGGCGATAGCCGCCACGAAGCTGAACGCGGCGCTTGCCGCATCCCTGCTCAGGGGGGCGGCGCACCCCGGGGTTTTCCACGATTTCACCAAGGCCGCCGCGGCGCTGGGCAAGCACGATGTTGTGGTGATGGGGGGGACCATCCCGGGCATTACGACCGATACGGATGCTGTGCTGCTGGCGGAGGCGATTGGGGCGGAGAGGCTGGTGAACCTGAGCAATGTGGATGGGATTTACGATTCGGACCCGAAGAAGAACCCTTCCGCGAAGATGTTCTCCAGGATGAGCCACGCCCAGCTGGCGAAGATGGCGCAGGAATCCGACCAGAGGATGCCGGGGACGAATTTCGTGTTCGATTCGGTCGCATGCAAGCTCGCGGCAAGGTGCGGGATGGAGCTGCATTTCGTGGGCGGGAAAAATTTGAAGGAACTGGGAAACGCCATAAAAGGGAAGAGGCATTCCGGGACGGTTGTTTCCACGGAATGAATCATTTGAGGTATTTTGCGATTTCCCTGTCCGGCATCGGGATGAATTTAGGGGAGCCCTTGGTCGCGTAGCGGACCTCCACATTTTCCGCGGTGAGCTTGGTCTCGCTGGTCTGCTTGAGCGCCTCCACCGCGATGCCTATCGCGTCCTTTATCTCCATCTTGCGGTCGAACTTCTTCTCCAAAAGCTCGTCCACCTCCTTCTTCGCGTTCCCTACGGAATCCGCGAAATAGCCTGTCATGGCGCCGCTGGGCTCGGCCTCGTAGAGCTCTGGGCCGGACTTGCCTATGCCTGCGACCAGGAGGGAGACGCCGAAGGGGCGGATGCCCCCGTATTGGGTGTACAGCTGCATCAGGTCGCACACGTGCTTCGCGATGGCCTCGGTCGGCACCGGCTCGTTGAAGGTCATCCTGTGCCTCTGCGCCTGCGTGCGCGCGATGTCCACGAGCCTGCGGGCGTCGGCGATGAGGCCGCTCGCGGTTACGCAGACGTGGTCGTCAACGTCGAAAATCTTCTGCATGGACTCGGGGACGATTAGCTTGGAATGGGCCGCCTTGTATGCGATGAGCGCGGCCGCATCTTCGGTGCAGACTCCTATTGCCGTGGCGCCTCTCTTGACCGCCTCCTTCGCATACTCGACCTGGAAAAGCCTTCCGTCCGGGCTGAAGACGGTAATTGCCCTGTCGTAAGCCTGTGGGGTAACTCCATACATAACAAGCACCTTTTCGCTCTAATTGCAAGGTAAGAGTTTAAAAATCTCTCCACGAATGGAAAGCATGGCGAAGGGAGGCGGCCTCACATCTGGGAGGGCAAGGGAGCTTCTTGCCGAGCACGGGCCGAACGAGCTGGTGGAGAAGAAAGGGGAGCACATAATAGTGAAGTTCCTGAAAGGGTTCGCAAATTTCCTTGTTTTGCTGCTGATAGCCGCCGCGGTCGTGGCCGCGATGCTGGACGAGATGCTGGATGCGGCGATGATAATGGCGATAGTGGTCCTGCAGGGGGTGCTGGGCTTCGTGCAGGAGTACCGGGCCGAGAAATCTTTTGAAGCGCTGAGGAGGATGGTTTCCCCGAAGGCCAACCTTGTGAGGGACGGGGAGGTCGTGGTGGTGGACGTGCGGGAGATAGTACCGGGCGACCTGGTGCTGCTTGAGGCCGGGGACAGGGTCCCTGCGGACGGGAGGGTGGTTGAATCCTTCGGGCTGTCTGTGGACGAGGCGGCGCTGAGCGGGGAAAGCGTCCCGGTGCACAAGGAGAAGGGCGGGGATTTGGCATTCATGGGCACGGTCGTAGTCTCCGGGAAGGGGAGGATGGCGGTTGAGGCGACCGGGATGCGCACCAGGATGGGGAAGATAACCGAAATGGTGCAGACGGTAAAGAAGGAAAGGACGCCACTGGAAGAAGGGCTGGAGAGGATGGGGCACCAGATAGGGATGGGGGTGCTGGTGCTTTGCGCGTTCATATTCCTGGTCGGGCTGTTCAGGGGATTCGAGCCCCTGGAGATGTTCCTCACATCGGTGAGCCTTGCGGTGGCGGCGATACCGGAGGGCCTGCCCGCGGTGGTGGTGATAACGCTGGCTGTGGGCGTCCAGAGGATGAGCAGGCGGAACGCGATAGTGAAGAAGCTGAAGTCCGTGGAGACGCTGGGCTGCGCGGACGTGATATGCACGGACAAGACCGGGACTCTGACCAGGAACGAGATGACGGTGCGGAAGGCCCTGCTTCCGGATGGGAGAGTGGTGGATGTTTCCGGGTCCGGGTATGAGCCAAAGGGCAGCTTCTCGATGGGGGGGAAGGAGGCGCGGGTGGAAGGCGGGCTGGAGGCGCTGGTGGAGGCCGGCCTGCTCTGCAACGGGGCAACGCTGAGGAAGGACAGGAACGGGGGATGGACGGTCATAGGGGACCCGACCGAGGGCTCGCTGCTCGTCCTTGCCGCAAAAGGCGGGATGTGGAAGGATGCGGCGGAGGGGAAAAGGCCGGTCGTGCTGGAGTTCCCTTTTGATTCGGAAAGGAAGATGATGACGGTGCTCAGGAAGGAGGGCGGGAAGGGGATCGCCTACTCGAAAGGGGCGCCAGAAATCCTGCTCGGAAAATGCTCGAGGATTCTCGAGGGGGGGAAGGAAAGGAAAATAACGAAGGGGGACCTTGAGGGGATAAAGAAAGGGAATGAGGCGCTGACATCGGGCGGGTACAGGACGCTGGCGCTTGCTTACAAGAGTATGCAGTTGGGGGGGAAAGTGAGCCAGGAGCTTGTGGAGAACGACCTTGTGTTCGCAGGGATAGCCGGGATGATGGACAGCCCGAGGGAGGAGGTGAAGGGCGCGCTGGAGCTTTGCAGGAGCGCGGGCATAAGGGTTGTGATGATTACGGGCGACCATCCCCTCACGGCAAAGGCGGTGGCTGATGAGCTGGGGATAGAGAACGGGAAGGTGGTCACCGGGGAGGAGCTGGACAGGATGGACGCCGCGGCGCTGGAAAGGGCCGTGGACGGAATATCCGTCTATGCGAGGGTTTCGCCTGCGCACAAGCTGAGGATAGTGGATGCGCTTAACGCGAAGGGGCACGTCGTGGCGATGACCGGCGACGGGGTGAACGACGCCCCGGCGCTCAAGAAGGCGGACATAGGGGTGGCGATGGGGATAACCGGGACCGAGGTCGCGAAGGAGAGCGCGGACATGGTCCTTGCGGACGACAATTTTGCGAGCATAGTGTCCGCGGTGGAGGAAGGGCGCGGGATATACGAAAACATAAGGAAGACGCTGGCATTCCTCATCTCCGGGAACATAATGGAGGTGGCGGTGATATTCATCGCGGTGATGGCGGGGATGCCGCTGCCGCTCATAGCGATACAGATATTATGGATAAACCTGGTCACGGACGGGCTCCCGGCGATTGCGCTTGCGGTGGACCCGATAGACCATGATGTGATGAAGAAAAAGCCGAGGCCCAAGAAGGGGAGCATATGGTCCGGGATGGGGCTGTTCCTTTTCGAATATCCAATCATTGCAACGTTCGCAACCATAGCCGCGTTCGAGTACCTGGTGGGGATGGGGGACCTCATACTGGCGCAGACCGTGGCGTTCACCATGGTGGTGATGTTCGAGAAGGTGCAGGTTTTCGCGTGCAGGTCGCTGGACAAGCCGATATGGAGGGAGGCGCTTGCGAACAAATGGCTTGTGCTCACAACGCTGCTCACCATGGGGCTGCACATTGCGATATTGTACGACCCGTTGCTGAACGAGCTCTTCCATGTTCAGCCGCTCGGGGCGGAACACTGGGCTGGCATACTCGCCGCGAGCATGCTGCTTTTCGCATACCTGGAAACGAGGAAGTGGATGGGGACAAGGCGCGCGAATAAAGTTGCGTAACGAGTACGTGCAAAGCGTATTAGAGTGAAGTCGGGGGGAGGGTCAGAATGACACCTAAAAATGGGGCAATAGTTTCGCCGAAGCGAAACTGTGCGCATTTTTCCCGCGGGAAAAATAGCGAGGGGGTTGTTACCCCCTCCGCGTTTTTGGTTGCAGGGGAGGGGATTCGAACCCCCGAACCCACTAAGAGACGGGCTCCTGAAGCCCGCGCCGTTGGCCACTTGGCTACCCCTGCTGTTCTGGGATAAGGATTAGCGGGGAAGAGGTTAAAAAAGAATATACGGGCCTACTCCTCGTCCCGGTCCATGAGCTCGAGCGCCTTCTTCACGCTCATGCCCTCGCGGATGCCCAGGTCCTCGGCCCAGCTCGTGGTGCCCTTGACCTTTGCGGAAAAGACGTCGTTCACAGACTTTATCCCGGATACGAACGCGGCGATGTCGCCGACCTTTTCGGCGGTCTCCTTGTTCACATAGCTGCAGGCGATGTAGCCGCGCTTCGCCTTGATCACTATCATCGGGAGGTTGCCCAGAGTTTGTTGGAAAGCTTTGTACTTCCTTCCGCAAAACTCCACGTCCTCCATCTCAAAACCTCGTCCTCCTCCTTGCAGCGATTTCCTTCTTCCGCTCAAAGATCTTCCTGTGCTTGGCGCAGCTTATGCAATAGTAGACTGTCCTGTCTGCAAAAGCCGTCACGTTGTCGTCCCCGCGCAGGTCCGTGCTGTAGGCGCTCCTTTTGTTGAAGTCGACCGCCTTGGTCCTCGGGACCGCCCTTCCGCAAGATTCGCAATAAAGAAGCTTGTCTTTTCCCCTTCTGCTTCCCATCCCCATTACCTCCTTGTTGCCTCGCCCACCATCGTTGGATTGTCCCGTGGAGCGTATGACTATTGTCCGTAATAGTTTAAATTCATTCCGTATGGCAGAGCATTTTCTCCCGTGAGAAAAACATGTTCTGGAATCACTTTCCGGAAAAGGATGCGCGGGCGATCTCGCCGGCCTCCCCGAGCCTTGTCCCGCCCAGGGTGAAAACGGACGCGCGCTCCCATGAGAAGAGCCCGTTCCTTAGGAGCGGGCCGAGCCCGCCGAATTTGCCGATCTCGTTGCCAAGGAGCGGATTGAACTGGGGCATGATTGCGAGGCGCGGGGACGGGTGGTGCCTGGGATAGCGCCCGGAAATTTTTTCCTGGGACGCGGGGCAGAAAAGCCAGACCGGGCGCGGCTCCCTTTTCCCGGACTCGAAAAATGTGAGCTGGGGGTGGTTGTGGCCCATGAGGATTGTTTCGCATCCCATCAGCCCGGGGCCCGGCCATGCATGGCCGTGCAGCATCCCTATGCCATCCAGCACAATCCCTCCGGGGCCGGCAACGCTTATGCCCGGGACCCGTTCCATGTTGCCGTCATGGTTGCCCTTGCACACAATAACTTCCGCATGGGGGGAGACGGATGAGAAGTAGGAGCGCACCTCGAAGCCGGTGGAAACGACATTCTCCTTGACGTCCCCGAGGATAACCAGGCGCCTGCGCCTGGTCTTCTTGAGGAGGGAGATTGTTTTCCTGGCGAGGAAATCCGCGAGCCCGCCCATGCGTATGCCCCTGCTGAAAAGGCTGGCGTCCATCCCTATGTGCAGGTCGGAAATTATTAGGGCGCTGCGGGAAACGGCCGCCTCGCTGCCGGAGACGAAACTCACTTCACCTTCAGGGCGTATCTTCCCACCGAGTTTATCTGGGCTACCTTTGCTATCTCGGATTTCTCCGGATCCAATACGATGAGCATTCCTGAGAAACGGTCCGTGAATTCAGGCGAGCCGCATTTCGGGCACTTGTCCGCGGATTCCGCGATGAACCTGCATTCCCTGCAGACCTTCATTTGGCATCGCCCTCCTTCTTAGCTGCCTTGGGCTTCTTGGCCGACTTCGCCTTGGCCTTCTCAGCCCTCTTTTCCTTCTCCGGGCCGAGCCCGTCCGCCCGCATGGTGAGCCCTATCTTGGTGTCCGAGGTGGTCGCGCGCATGCTCACGGTTGAGACCTTCACGGTCACGCGGTCGCCCTTCTTGAGCGATGAGCCCTTGCGCGTGGTGAGGGACTTGGATTTCTTGTCGTATGAATATTTGTCGTTGCCTATCTGGGAGATGTGGATGAGGGCGTCGAGCGGGCCGATGGAGGCGAATGCGCCGAACTCCACCACCTCCTTGACCTCTCCGTTGAACACCTCGTTCACATGCGGCATGAAGGTTATGGCGTCGAATGTGGCGTCGTAATATATGCCGCCGTCCCCGGGGATGACCGTCCCGTCCCCGCTCACGCCCACGTTCTCCACCGCGATGACCAAGCCCATGTCCCGGATTATCCTGCGCTCGTATTTTTCGCGGAGCATCTTCGTGACTGCCTCTGAAAGCTTCATCGCCAGGAATTTCGGCGGAAGCCTGACCTTTTCTTCTACGGAAGCCTTGTAATACATGGCATAACCTCAGGGATTAGTGGATTAGATTTGTGCTGAAAAGTTTAAAAAGTGCCCTCTCTGGCTCACATGCCGATGGGGAGCCCTTTTCCCTTCATCATCTTCTCGAGCTTCTTGCGGAGGCCGCGGTCCTTCCGGAACCTGGAGAACATGTCTTCCATCTTGGAAAATTCGGAAAAGAACCTGCGCACGTCCTCGAGGGAACAGCCCGACCCTTTGGCGATGCGCTCCATCCGCGCCCTGCTCTTGCGCACAAGGGAAGCGTCCTTCCTCTCCGCCTTCGTCATGGAGGAGATTATGCATTCGTACTTCTTCAGCTTCTCCTGGCCCTGGTCCATGACCTCTCTGGGTACGTCGGACATGCCCATCATGGAGAACACGGAGTCCAGCGGGCCCATCTTCTTGGCCGCCTTGAGCTGCTGGTAGAATACGTCCACGGTGAGCTGGGTTATCTCCTCTGGCGCCTCGAGCTCCCCGGATTCGGATATTTCCTTGACCTTCTCCATCAGGCCCTGGAGGTCGGGTATGCCGAGCAGGCGGCCCACGAAACGCTCCGAGTTGTAGGGCTGGAGGTCCTCCATCTTCTCCCCGACGCCTATGAACGCTATCTTCGAGCCGGTTGCGGCGACCGCGGAGAGCGCGCCCCCTCCCTTCCCGCTCCCGTCCATCTTGGTTACGATTACGCCGGTAACGGGGGTGAGCCTGTTGAACTCCTCGGCCTGGCGGCCCGCGACCTGGCCTATGTCCCCGCTGATGACCAGGTAGGATTCGTCCGGATTCAGGACGCGGATTATATTCTCGAGCTCTTCGGAAAGGCGGGAGTCGAAGGCGCTCCGCCCGGCGGAATCCACTATCAGTATGTCATCCTTGTTCCTGCGGAGGGCGTCCTCAACCACCTTGTATGCGTCCTTTTCGCCCTTCACAGTGTAGTAATTGACGCCTATCTGCTCCGCGAGCTGGGCGAGCTGCTCCTGGGCGGCTGGGCGCTCAACGTCCGCGCCGACCATGCCGACCTTGAGCCCCTTCTTCTTGTAAAAATAGGCGACTTTCGCGGCGGTGGTGGTCTTCCCCGAGCCGAAGAGCCCCATCAGCAGGACCTTGTGCCTGTCGAGGCGCGGCTCGTAGGAGGTGCCCATGAAAGAGACGAGCTCGTCGTAAACTACCTTGAGGAGGTGCTCGCGCATGGTGAGCCCCTTGGGGACCTCCCCGGCGGATGCGCGCTTCTCTATCCTTTTCGAGAGCTCGAAAACCAGCTTTACGTTCACATCCGAGGCTATGAGAATGCGCTGCAGCTCCTTTATGAACGATTTAAGAGTCGCCTCATCCACGATGGGGGCGTTCGTTATTTTCCCTATCAGGGCGCGGAGGCTCTTCCCCAGGTCCATGGATTAGATTTGGGGCGTGGAATAATTAAGGGTTGCGCTTTGGGGAGAGGAAAACCCGGTCTTCCCTGGGGCGGCCTTTCCTCTCGAAAACCGCGAATAAAAGGGCGCCGATGAGCCCGAGGGCGGCGCCTATTGTGAAAATGTCCGTGCCGCCGCCGTTCTGCGAAGGATTATCGCCTGCGGAAGGGCCTTTTTTTATGAGCGTGGCGCTTGCGTGGCCCGGCTTGCCGCATGAGATGCTTTCCACCTGCAGCTCGTATTCGAAGCCGTTGGCCTGGAAATCCAGGGGGCATGGGACCAGCATGGATACAGAATAGGCCGCGCCGGGAACGCCCTGCTTGTATATATCTATTGAGGCTGAGGGACATCCCTCGCCTTCTCCGCATGATGTGAGGACAATGGAGATGTCGCCGATATCCAGGTGCCTGCCCTGGACCAGTGTTACGGGCTTTCCGGTTTCAGGCTGGCTTTTTGAGCAGGCGACGGGTGCGAGGGCGCCTGCGGCCAGGAGGTTGCGGAGGAATCTCCTCCGCTCCAGGTTTGGCGGGCATGCCGCGGGTTCTTGTTGTGGGTTCCTTTTTGCCTGCTTCATGCGCCCGCCCCTTGGATGAAATAAAGAAAATTAAAAGGAAAGGGATTACTCGCACTCGGAGATGGTGATGTCCGCCCATTTGGAGATGAGCAGGGAGCCTGCGGCGACCTCGTTCACCCTCACCATCATGGGGATCTCCGGGAAAAGCCTGGCCTCGCCCCTTTCGAGGACGAAGCTGGTTATCTCCCTGTCGTAGAGGTCCAGCAGCGTGAAGACGCCGGATTGTCCGTCCCTCGTGACATCGTCCAGCCTCACCCAGTAGCCGCGGGAGGTGGCGAGCCGGTCGCCCACGTTGAGTATGCCGTGCGTCTCGGTGCCTCCGCACATCTTCGGCTCGCGGGTTATCCTAACGTCCGCGGTCCCGGTGGCGCGGTCTATTGCGCCCACGGTCGCCTGGTAGCGGTATATGCCGATGTCCAGGGGAGGGGAAACAGAGAACTCGCCGTTGGTGAAGCCTCCCTCGGTCCTGCAGCCCAGCGCGGAGTTGTATACGCGGATGTCCACCCTTTCCTCACCGCGCTCGTCCCTGTACATCCTATCTATCGCGAACATTATGTCCCCGAACTTGATTGCGCCCATGTTGGTGTAGAGCGGGCAGCGGATTGAGTCCAGCCCGGACTCGGTGCCGGTCTCGCACTCGAGCGGGATGTCGACCGCCTCGCAGTAGGAGACCTCGCGGGAGACCCTCTGGAGGGCCCATCTGGGGTCGTCGGTCGCCTGCACGCGCTTCGCCTCGATGGCATAGCTGAAGCCGCCTATGGTGGCGCGGCCGATCATGCCCTCATGGATAACAAGTATGCCGATGGCGCCGCAATCGGATTCCGGGTCGATTATTGTGAGCTTGTACGCCCCGGTCCCGTAATCCATGCGGATGTCTGTTGCCTGCCAGAGGTAGCCGTCGTACTCCATGGCCATCCCGTTGCGGAGTTCGCAGTCCCTGCCGAAGGAGTCCTCGGTGCAACGGGTGGACTGGCGCGGGCATTCCGCAGGCAGCGGGGGTTCTTCCACATCCTTCCTGACTTCCAGCGCCGCCCAGGGGGTGGAAGAATTGGAAACGGTCGGGGCGCCCATCTTGTAGGCCTGGCCACCGACATAAACAGTGACTTCCTCGCCGAAGAGGATGGTGCCCGTGTCGCCGATGGGCCTGCATTCAAGGAGCTCATCCCTTACCTCATAATCAAAGTCGGTTGCCCTTCCCGCGGGGGCGATGTCCTTCGCTGTGAACAGTATGCCGTCCATCTCTACCGCGTTGCCTTCGTAAACCATGCACCTCTTGTGGGTGGGGGTGTCGATGTCGCAGCGGGTGGAGACGGAAACGGATTCGCATGCCGAAGGCGTGTCCGGAGTTGTGTCGACGTAGGTTTCGCTGCAGGCGGATGCGCAAAATGCGAGGGCCCCAGCAACAGCTACGGCGCGGATTGCGCCTCCCCGGGGAGGGGCGTCCTCGCCTTTCCTGCCCTCGGGCTCGGGCTTCTTCCCGAACCTTCCCGGCTGGTCCCTGAGGCGGCCTGCCCTTCCCCGGGGTTCATTTCCCTCATTCTTCGAATCATCCATTCTTATGTTGCGTGCCATAATATCACTTGTGTGTAATAGTATATATTTGCGGTAATAAGATTTATAAACATACTCTTTCTAACACACCTCATGAGGCCATTTACAACGGACGCGGTGATTGTGGAGGGAAATAGAATAATACTGATTAGAAGGGATAAGGAACCATTCAGGGGGATGTGGGCGCTGCCCGGAGGATTTGCCGAGGCCGGGGAGACGGCGGAGGAATGCTGCGCGCGGGAGGCGCGGGAGGAAACGGGGCTTGAGGTGCGGGTGGGGAGGCTGGTCGGGGTGTTCTCGGGCCCGGAAAGGGACCCCAGGGGGACGATCGCCGGGGCTTATCTGTGCAGGGTGGTCGGGAGCGCGGGCAGGAAGCTGAAGGGAGGGGATGATGCGGCCGAGGCGAGGTGGTTTTCGTTGGATGTATTGCCGGATCTTGCGTTCGACCATAAGAAAATCATTGAAGAGGCGAAAGGATTAATCAGATGACTATCTCTTCTTTTCCTCCTCTATGATTACGATGTCGCCCATCGAAACCATGTGGTCGTGCTTCTCGCCGAACGTTACGCCCTGCTTCTGGGCGGACTTTGCTGTGCGGGCCTTCCCGTAAAGGTCCTTGAGGGTCTCGCGTATCTTCTTGAGCTCCTCCTCGATCGCCTTTATGCGGTTCTCGGCCTCCTCGATGTCCATGGCGATGAGCTTCTTCTTCCTCCTTGCGCGCTCAACCTGCCTGAGGCTCTTGAGCTCGTCCTCGGCCTTGCGCACCTCCTTTATCATCTGGCGCTCTATCTGGGGGGTGTAGGCCTGGGTGGATATCCTGAACTCGAGCTGCCTGAGCCGCTTCCTGACCGGCCCGACCATTATGTGCTCGGTCTCCTTCAAAAACGGGTCTATCGCCTTCTCCTCGTACTTCTTGTAGCGTATCCGGCCGTAGTTTTTCTTAATCTCCTCTATGAGGCCGGATTTCTTGTCCTCAAGCTCTTTTATCTGTGCTTCGAGTTCGTTGAGTTCCATCGTACCACTGCACCAAGAAGTGGAAAATATTTAAGGAGAAGGATTTATAAAACGCACCAATGGTGGAAAGGAAGGCGCGCTGGCCGACGTTCAGGGTGGTGCTTGTTGAGCCTGAATATGGGATGAATGTTGGGATGGCGGCGCGGGTGATGAAGAATTTCGGGTTCTCCGATTTGAGGATTGTGAGCCCTAAGTGCGAGATGGGGTTCGACGCGGTGAAGTACTCCAAGCACGCGGCCGGGCTTTTGGGGCGGGCAAAGAGGTGCGGGGGGCTGGCTGAAGCGGTGGAGGGGTGCGACCTTATTGTGGGGACCACCGGGGTGCTGAAGAG
>JAKQHW010000055.1 GCA_029557835.1 Microcaldota archaeon | reverse complement strand
CCTCACCTTCAGCATCAACGATACCAGCCCCGTATCCTATGGCACCCCAATAAACATATCATGCGGGGCGAGCAATTCCGAGGTGCTGCTCACCATCTACGCAAACACCACAATCCTAGCCCAAAGCACCAGCTATGCTGAGTTCACAGGCCTCCTCGCCGCTGGCTTGTACAACCTATCCTGCAACGCGACCGGGACCGAAAACTATTCTTCAGCACAGGACTCCGCGCCCTTCCAGATAGAGAAACTGGACCCCTCCCCCTCCATCCTCTTCACCGCCGACCCTGGGTGGTCAATCGCCCCGGGCCAGACTGTCAACGTTTCCTGCTTCACGGCCAACCCGGAAATCACGCTTGAGCTCTGGAGGGATGGCGGCCTTGTTGGCACCGGCTCTCATATAGGGGAGGTGTGGGCTCCGGCCGCAGGCACCTATTCATACGTGTGCAACAGCACCGAGACCGAGAACTACACCGCATACATCCAGACCAGCACCCTGAACGTCCGCACTCCTTCCAGCGGAGGGGGAAGGGAAACCGTGGAGCCGCAACTTTCCATATCCGCCCCGGACGAGGCCCCGCAGGGCAGCATAATGTCCATAACTGTTGAAAAAGAAGGCGGGGTCACCGTCCCGTTGGTTAGGGTGGTGGTGGGGCAGGGAAGCTCGGTCCTGCTCGATGAATATACGGATGCGTGGGGAAGGGTATTCTTTACTCCGCTTTCCACAGGAACATACGCAATAACGGCATCCCGCACCGGATTCCTCACAGCCACGGATTCCTTCTCCGTATTCCCCGCCATGGGATGCGGAGTGGACGGGGATTGCGCCTACAACGAGGCATGCATTGCCGGGAACTGCACTTTAATCCCGCCCGGGGAGTGCGGCACTTACGCGGGCCATCGCTGGGTGGATTACACATGCTGCTCTGATTCGGATTGCCAGGCCGGGTTCCGGTGCGGGAACCACAAATGCGCAAGGATGGAGGAGGAACACTGCGCCTCCAATGATGATTGCGGCCCGGGATATGAGTGCAGCATTGGCGCCTGCGTATCAATCCAGAGGCCGGAATGCACGAACAGCATGGATTGCCTGCCTGGCTTTGAATGCAGGTCCGGCTCGTGCATTATGAAGGAAAGAGCCCCGGATATGCCGGTGGAGACAATCACGCCTGTGGTGGTTGCGGACAATGGGCGGCCGGGGCCGTTTGAAAATGAGGTCAGGGCGGCTTCCACATTCGCCTTGCCCGCAATCATCGCGATAATACTCATCCTCGCCTGGCTCCTGTGGAGAAGAAGGAAGAAGGGGCCGCAGCCCGATGAGTTTGCGCCCTAGCCCTCCATTTTTATTTCTTTCCCACAGTAGTCTATTCACACTAATTGAGCCTTGGTAGTGTAGTGGTCCAGCATTCCGGCCTGTCGAGCCGGCGACCCGGGTTCGAATCCCGGCCAAGGCGAGGAAAAACACGGGGGAAGTGTCCCCCCATTTCTTTCTATTTTTCTGACCCCCCCCACTACACTCTGAAACGCTCAACTCGCACTCCTTACGCCTTGTTTTATAACCATTGTTTTCCCTATCCCCATGATGGATTTCCTCCAAAAGCTCAGGAAGGCGTTCTGGATAAGCCGCCCCCTGTTCTGGCTCGGCCCCCTCGCCGCATACAAGGCGGGATTGTGGGCGGCAGGGGTGGATATGGGCCCCTTCCAGTGGCTGGAGGCATTCATCTTCTCATTTCCCGCATCCTTCCTCATCTACGCGCTGAACGACCTCCATGACCGGGAGCAGGATTTGAGGAACCCGAGAAAGGACAACAAAATATGGGGCGAACGGCTGGAAAAGAAGGATGTGGGCTGGGTAAGGAACTGGTGCCATGCATTCGCCATGATGATGGCGGGGGTGGGCATCCTTTCCCTGAACCCGCTCCATGCATTCTTCGCTTTCATGGGCGTTGCATTCGCATTCTTCTATTCTGCCCCACCGGTCCGCCTCAAGGAGCGCCCGCCCTTCGATTCCCTCTCCTCCGTTGCATACGGAATAATCCCATTTGCCCTTGGGGCAACCCTGGGCGGCTCATTAATCTTCCTTGATTTGCGCTTCCTCATCCTCTGCATGGGCCTTCCAGCGGTCCATGCCCTCCTCACGGTCGCGGACGAGGAGGAGGACAGGAAGATGGGCGTGCGCACTTTTTCCACGGTTTACGGGGGGAGGGCTGCCGCGGCCTTCTCAACCGCCTGCATCCTCCTTATCTTCGCATTATTCACCTATTACTCGGGCCTGGCCCCGACAATAGCCCTTATTGCCCAATTGAGCCTGCTTTTCGCCGCATCCTTAACCGCTTTCGTCGTGTTTCGCCCTACCCCAAAAAACGCAAAATTAGCGTTCAAAATACTGGCCGCATATGGGGTAATCTGGGGCTATTTCCTCCTCCTGCACTATTTCCTCACAGGCACCTATTTCATGCACTTTGATTTCGCCCGGGCAATCCCGGCCCTCTTCGGGAACTGAAGCAAGGTTTATAATGCTGATTTTAGTATCAGAAAGATATGTTTAGGGATATGAAGTGGAATTCCATCATTAATGAAAGGATGGTCATAACCCTCCTTTTCATGGGCCTTTTCCTTGGCTGCGCAATAGTGCCGCCTGTCCCCATAGAGCTTACCCGCTTCGCGGACGACAGCGGCATAAAGAACCTTACCTTTGATTCGGCCGGAAGCCAGCCTTTCGACCTCACATTAACCAAATACACCGTCGTGGGCAACAACTCGCTTCCCCCGGAAGGGGGCGTGATAACGCGATTTGCCTTCACCGCCTGCCCGATTGAGCATATGGGCTCAAACGTCTCCAACCTCACAATGCACTGGCCCACCGGAGGGAGCGCCGAATTCTACTCAGGCACCCTTGATTCCTGCCAGGAGATGGAATTGGATCCCCTCCTATTCAACGAATACCTCGCGATTAGGAGCGCGGACTCCCACATAAGCTTAATCAACAATCCCGGCATGCTGAACCTTTCCCTGGGCGCGATATCATTCCTTATGATGAAAAATCCGCATATGTACCATTACGACGAGCCCGTCACATATACCTTTGCGGTCCCATACGGGCCCATCTCAATCATCGCAAACATAAGCGGGGAGGAGATACCCGAGGAATATCAGGTATATGAAAACACCAAGATACAGGGAATAAGGTACAAATGCAGGGCCGGGGACGGCATACGGACGATGTACGGCCCCACAAGGAGCTGGAACATATCCATGTCCCTGCCGGCGATGGACCTAACGGACATTGGAGGCCCCAACCTCACGAACAAAACATCCGCAAACGCGACCTTCAGCCTTTTCGACCTCCCCTGCCCGGCATACGGGGCCCCTGGCAAATACTCGGCAGAAGTAACCGAACTGTACGTGCGCCTCACAAATTATACTGGCCCCCTGCCCCAATCCAGCTTCAGGGACGATTTCGACACCGCAACCCTGAACCCGCACTGGGACCTGCGCCTGGTGAACGGCTCAGGGCTTGCGGAGCTGGATAACGATTATCTGAACGGCCATGCGCACCTGCGCTCCAACTCGCCTTCCTCCGATAGCGGAATATTGATGTATTACTCGGATGCGATAAGCCCTCCGACAGATGAGGGCGCCGGGGCCATGGTTGAGGCATATTTCTCCGGAAGGGAGATGCCGGACCAGAACTACTCGGGGATATTCTTCCTGAATGAAACATCAGACCCGGACGCAATGATATCTCTCATCCCGCGCCTGCGCGGAATTTTTGCATTCGACGATGACGGGTGGATTGCATACTGCCCCACTGCAATTGTGGGGATGGATCCGCCAAACGCAACCGGGGCCCTTTCCTACGGCCCCCACACCCTTGCAGTACTAATCCGCAACAACGCCACTGCCTATCTCCTGGATGGCTCCCCGGTCGCACTTTGCGAGGCTCCGCCCGAGGATTTCTACGTTGCTTTCACCTCAGACCCGTTAACGGATGCGTTTGACGGAAACATAACCCTGGATTATGTTGAGATAATGGATGTGGAATACGTAACCGGATACAACGGGACCCTTTGGATGGACATGTCCCTGCTCCCGCTCGGCGCAAGCTCATACGCGGACGTAATAGTTTGCGACTGCCCGGACCAGTACAACAGGAACTTCACATTCAACATCAGCTCGGACACCCCCGGCATCGTCGAGATAAGCAACGTGAACGTGATGTATGGAGCCCTCATCTCATACGGGGAAACCGGGATGGCCCCCACATCCTCCATCGAGAACTCCGATTTCTCATGGGTCGCGATGAATTCCAGGATATCCAACTCGAATGTCCTATACCAAACTGGGCTGTACAACTCCACAATAACGGATTCCGAGGTTGTTTTCTCCTCGCTCCCCTGCTACAACGTTTCAAATTCAGAAGTGGTGCTCACGCTTTCCATCCCTCCGACCGAAATGGGTGAGGAATGGGTAAGCTGCGACAACCGGATAGAGAACTCCCGGCTGAATTTCGTAATCCTTGCCGGAGGCGGCTCGACAATAAACTCCCGCCTTTCAGGATTCGCCATCGCATTCACGGATTTCCAGGACGCACTTGTGGAGAACCTGACCCTTTACGAGGGAACTATGATACTAAACGGAACCCGCTCTTCCATACTGCAAAACCCGCTGGACCTTGGTTCCATCCCATTCGGCATGGGCATGCCCCTCAGTTTGAAGGAAAACACATTCTTTGTAATGGATTCCGCGGCCGACCTGAGCTTCGGGAACCTTGATACAGGCTCGATAGACTGCAGGTTCAAGCTGTTCGACAGCAACGTGACAATATACAACCTGTCCTTCCGGAACGAGTTCGGGGGGGTACGCGCCGAACTCCGTGAAAGCACCTTGTACCTCCGGGACATGCCCGGACCCATCAACATAACCATTTATGGTGGCGATACGGACCTGGTCTTCTGGGACGTAAACACAAGCGATTTCGGGACGCTCATCCTCTCAAGCGAGGACCTTGATGTGGACAACGGGTTCGCATCCGTGGATGGGGAGGCGAACGGCGGCATGCTGGCAAACCTTTCCAACAATTACCGCACCACCCTCATATTCTACAACCTCCGCAGCTTCGACGGAAAAATAACCTATTATGAGAATTTCACCAGGAATTACACGGAAGCCATGGAATTCGGGGTGGAATGCCCGGATACCATCTGCACAAACGTCCAGTACAGCGCGGCTACCCGCACCCTCCAGGTGGATGTGAGCAATTTCTCCACATATGTGATAAATTATACCCAGGAGCCGCCAACAAACGGAGGAAGCGACCCCAAGCCGCTTTCCGTATCCATTTCAGGCAATTGCGTGGGCAGCCCGGTCGGCTTCACCGCCATGAGCGACTCTTCTTCCGTTGAAGGGGTGGACATAACCATAATCGGGCCGGATTCCCTTGTGCTCACCCACGTCTTAACAGGCCAAAACGGTGAAATCAGCTTCACACCCGGGGTTACCGGGACCTACACGTATTGGGCAAGCGCCTCAGGCTACCGGACCTCGGAGGGAAGGTTTTCCATAATCCAGTGCGAAGGGGAACAGCCGCCCCCCTCAGTTCCCGAAGTCCCCCAGTCTTCTGGAGACGAATCGATAACATCCCCGGAAGAGCCGTCCGTTCCACCCGAACCGCCTGAAGAGGGGCCCGTGGAAGTTGAAGTCCCTGCGGTGGAGCCGGTTGTTCCGCAGCCGCCCGCTGAAACCCAGCCATCCATCCAACCCGCGCCCCCCGCCCCTCAGGCATGCTGTTTCTTCGGCATGTGCAGTTCCTTGTTCGGAATATGCTGGTATTGGTGGATTTTGGCCCTAATCCTCATAATAGGGGCCGCGTATTACCTCGCTTTCCTGAGGAAATAGGTTTTAATCCCCCTAATTCCAAATAGGTGAATTATGCTCATATTGATAAGCGGCCTCCCCGGAACCGGGAAAAGCCGCATCTCAAGGGGACTCGCCCCCCGCCTAAATGCAGTCCACATCAGCTCCGACTCCATAAGGAAAAAATTGCTGGAAAGGCGCACATATTCGGAAGAAGAAAAGGCCTTGGTCTACTCGGAAATGCTCTCCCAGGCCTCAAAATCCCTCTCCGGAGGAAAGAATGTGGTCGCGGATGCGACCTTTTACAAAAAAAGCCTGAGGAAAGAGATGCGGAAGGCCGCAGAAGAGGCCGGAACCGGCTTCTTCCTGGTTGAATGCGTCCTCCCCGAGGAAAAGGCAAAGGAAAGGATTTCCTCCCGCAAAAGGGGCGACAGCGAGGCAAAATACAGGGAATACCTCATAGTAAAGGAGGCGTTCGAGCCCTTTGAAAGTTCGGAAGAGAGAATCACCATAGACACCTCCCTCCCGGTTGAGGAATCCGTGGAAACAATCCTACGCTCCGTTTCCGGCATTGCACCCCTCCTCCAGCAGCTCCAGTCCCCTTCTTCCTTTCCGCACCCATGCCCATCCATCCAGCTCATCCAAACCCACATTTCCTGGGTTTTCCTGACCGGGGAATATGCATACAAGATAAAGAAGCCGGTGAAATTTTCATTCCTGGATTTCTCCACCAGGGAGAAGAGGAAGGCGCTCTGCGAAGAAGAGGTGCGCCTGAACAGGCGCCTCTGCCCGGACGTGTATCTGGGGGCAGCCCCGGTCACATTTGCCTCCGCCCACCCCTCTTTCGGCGGCCCCGGCTTCCCCATAGATTATGCGGTAAAGATGAGGCAGCTCCCTTCCGAAAGAATAATGTCCAAGCTTCTAGATGAAGGGAAAGTGGAGGAATCCCACATCCGCTCCATAGCCAGGATAATAGCGGATTTCCATTCAAGAATAGAGGTCATAAAAGAGGAGAAATACGGCTCCCCGGAAATGTGCTGGAGCCAGTTCTATGACCTATTCTACACGCGCGAAACCGCCGAAAATGCCTGCGGAATGGGGGAAAAGGTGGATTTCATTCTGGACAAGGCAGAGGAATTCATCCGGAAAAACAGCTCCCTCTTCCTCCGGAGGCAGGAAGATGGATTCATCCGGGACTGCCACGGGGATTTGCACTCCGGCAACATATTCCTCACCGAGCCGCCCATAATCTTCGACTGCATCGAATTCAGCAGGGATTTCCGCTACAACGACACCGCCTCGGAAATTGCCTTCATGGCCATGGATTTGGATGCGCACGGAAGGAAGGACTTTTCCCAGCTCCTCATCTCCGAATATGTGCGCCTTTCCAAAGACGTTTCCCTCCATTCCATAATCAACTATTACCTTTGCTACAGGGCAAATGTAAGGGCAAAAATAGCCGCCCTCACCTACTCCCAGCACCCTTCGGAGGAAGAGAAGAAGAAGATAGGGAAGTATCTCATTCTCGCGGAAGAGTACGCAAAGCGCCTCTAGCATCTTGGCCTGCAAGCTTATTTTAACCATTTCTGCATCATATATCCATTATGGGGACTAAGCGGGTAGACCACTATAAAGGAAGTAGTCTATTTGGCTTTATCGGCCATACTGAAATAAACGAAGAAACTGGCGAACAGAAACACTATGGGATAGGCCCACTTGACTATTTAGGCAGCAGCAAGCCCAACGCCTATGGCGGCCTTGACCACCATACTGTGGGCGGATATAATACCTGTGTGGGCCATACCAATAAGTTTGGGGGCGCGGATGTGCATACCGGCGTCAGCGTCTTTGATGTGCTGGGCCGAACCGAGCATTACGATGACAGGGACGTCCACACAAACCTGGACGGAATTTCTGTCAAGGGCTTCTCCAGTTCTGGCGGCAGGGGCGGTTTCCATGAGTTCTTCATGAGTTCCCGCGATGATGCCAGATGGCAGGAGGGGCCCCAAGACGATGCGGATTGCGAAGATTCTGAAAGCGGAAGTTCGCATCGCAGGATTTACTACGAAGAGGCCAGGAATGAGGATTCTATTCATCATCAAGACCTGGAAGATTACAAAAATATGACGGACGATGAAATAAGAGAAAGAAGGGGGGTTCGTATCCAGAAATTAGTAGACTATTATTATCATCTTGATGATCCTCCGAGCCCCCCTCCCCGTTCCCGTATAGAATATCACGAATGGAAGGAATCGGATTCATTCCTGCCGCGGATTTCGCTTTCACCAGGGTTTTCGGATGGCAAAGTATTGCTCGTTTCGCTCGTAGCCGCCACCGCGCTGGTGATAGGGACGATATTCACGCTCTCCTATTGGCAGGAAATACGCAATTTCATATCCAGAATCCGGCACGGGGAAACTCCTGCCGCCGTTGTTCAGCCTTACCAAGAGCCCGAAAGGCAGATGGGAGCCGAGCCTGCTCCGGAAGAAAATAAAGCGGCGGGAGTTGTGCGCGAAGCACCACTCCGGCCCGCCCCGACCGCGCCCTTGCATCCACATGCCCTCCGTGCAAATGATGATGGGCACCGCGGCCCAAGAGTGGTCCCGGACATCGGAGAGCGCCCTTCCGCCCAAGCAGGAACCCTCTCTGATGCTGGTTCCGGGCGCAGGAGGCACCCAGGGGATTACGATGTCGTGGGGTTTGAATGCTCCAAAGTGAACAACAACCGGCTGAGGTGCGACGCATACCTGCGGGATGGAAGGTGGAGGGCGGTCACATGCGACCGGATAGGCACGGGCAGGATCCATAGTTGCGGCCCATTCGGCCCTGGGCACGACCGCCAGGAGTTTGATGTCCGCTGGATACTGCGCAACAAGCCTGCGCGCACGAAGCATGAGCCTCCGCCAAGACCGCCCAGGCTTGTTAGGAGGTACTGAACCCTTCTTTCGGACCATCAGCATCGCTGGAGAGGAAAAGAAGAATGGGGTGCATGTGGTTAGTGCCTGAAGTGCCTCACGCCCGTGAAGACCATCGCAATCCCGTGCCCGTCCGCAGCCGCAATCACTTCATTGTCCCTTATGGAGCCGCCCGGCTGTATTATCGCCCTCACTCCCAGGGAGGCTGCGAAATCCACCCCGTCCCTGAACGGGAAAAAGGCGTCGCTGGCCATCGCCACCCCCTGCAATTCCTCCCCAAAGGATTTCGCAATCATCGCCGCAAGCTTGGCCGCGTCCACCCTCTTCATCTGCCCCGCGCCTATGCCCACAGCGCGTTTCCCCCGCGCATAGACTATCGCGTTGGATTTCACGCATTTCGCAATCTTCCATGCATAAATGAGGGATTCCATCTCTTCGGGTGTTGGGGCAACCTTCGTGACCACCTTAGGCTCCCCATCCAATAATTTAACATTCGCATCCTGCACAAGAAGCCCCCCGACCACCGACCTGTACTCCCTGTACGGCTGCCTCTTAACGTTACCGTCCCTTACCTCCATCACGCGCAGGTTCTTTTTCCCCTTGAATTCCGCAAGCGCCTCCTTTGAATACGAGGGGGCGACCACCACCTCCACAAAGGTGGAGGTTATCTCCTTCGCCAGCTTCAGGGTAACCTCCGTATTGACTGCGATAACGCCCCCGAACGCGGCCTCCGGATCCACGGATTTAGCCATCCTATAAGCCTCCGCAATATCCTCATGCGAGGCGACCCCGCACGGATTGTTGTGCTTCACCACTACAGCCGTGGGCTCCTCGAATTCCTTCACCAGCTCGAATGCCGAATTGGTGTCCAGGATATTGTTGTACGAAAGCTGTTTCCCCTGCAATTGCTCCGCCCCGGCCACGCAGGGCTGGAAGAACTTCGGGTCTTTATAGAATGCGGCTTTCTGGTGCGGGTTTTCCCCATACCTCAAATCCTGTATCTTGTTGAAAGAGAGGTTGAGGACTTCCGGGAAATCCCCTCCCAGTCCGAATGCCTTCCTCAAATACCCCTCAATTACAATATCATAATGGGAAATGTGCTCAAACGCCTCCAGCGCAAGCTCCTCCCTTGTTTTCTCGCCTATTTTCCCGCCTTTTCCCATCTCTTCCATTATGGAAGCATACCTCTGCGGCCTCACAACCACCGCGACGCTCCCGTAATTCTTGGCCGCAGCCCGCACTAAGGTGGGCCCTCCGATATCAACCATCTCAATAATCTCATCGTGCGGCTTCCCCTCCCCCACCACCTTCTCGAATGGATAAAGGTTCACCACAACCAAATCAATCAGCCCAATCCCGTGCTTCTGCGCCTCCTCCACATGCTCTTTTTTCCTTCGGTCAGCAAGGATTCCCCCGTGTATTTTCGGATGCAGGGTCTTCACGCGCCCCTCCATCATTTCCGGGAATCCTGTCAAGGATGAGACTTCTATTACAGGTATGCCTGCCTCTGAGAGCGCCTTCGCGGTCCCGCCGCTGGAAATGACTTCCACCCCGCGCGCATGCAGGAATTTCGCCAGTTCCACAATCCCTTCCTTCTCAAAGACGCTGAGCAGGGCTCGCTTTATCTGGACCATAAGAAACAGTTAATACTTCTAAAATGAATGTAATTATAAAGGCGACGCACTCTCCGGCGCACGGCATAAATTTTGTTACCATGCGGTTTGGATTTTTATGCCATAAAGTTCTATTTGGCGAACCATATGGTGCGTCTTTTAGAACTATGCGTTCTATTTCGCAAACTATGTCAATTTCGCAAATCCTGAAGAAATTCAAAATCGTGGCAGTGGTCGGCGTCTCCCGCGACCCTTCCAAGGACAGCAGGATGGTTTTAGGGTACCTCCTCGCCCACGGATTCGAAGCCTACCCCGTAAATCCATTCGCAGAAGAAATCGCCGGCCATAAATGCTACAAATCCCTTTCCGAACTCCCGAAAACCCCGGAAATAGTGGACGTATTCCGCCCCTCCGCGGAAGTGATGCCCATAGTGGACGAAGCAATCAAGGTTGGCGCAAAAGCAATTTGGATGCAACTGGGCGTCATAAACGAGGAAGCCGCCCAAAAAGCAAAAAAAGCCGGATTGGAAGTGGTAATGAACCATTGCATGGCAACGGAGAACGAAAAGCTCAGGAAATAGAAATACCGATAGGTATATTAATATACCGAACGGTAAATAAACTATGAAATTGGATTCGTTTGCCGGAATACGGCTCCTGGAGTGGTTCCTCGCACACCCCTCAAGGAGGATATATTTCAAGGAGCTTTGCAGGGAAACTGAGTTGGGCCCGGTTACGGTTAAGGGATATTGCGAGGATTTCATCATAAGGCAGTGGCTTCTGGACGAGCGCGTTGCGAACGCGCGCTTCTTCTTCCTTAACAACGCAAATTATGTTGTGAAGGCCCTCAAGAAGGCATACATCCTTGAATTCCTGAAGAAAAAGGGCATGGAATCCATCGCGGACAGCACAGCAATCTCCTTTGCGCTTTACGGGAGCTACACATCCGGGGAATACGACGAAAGGAGCGACATAGATTTCCTCATAATCGGAAGGAAGGAAAGCGTGGATTACAAGGTTGTCGAAAAATTGCGCAAGGATTTGGAAAAGGAGGTCCAAATCACAATCATTCCGCTGGAGAAATGGGAGAGGAATAAAAAAACAGACCCATTCATATCATCCGTGCTCAAAAACCACGTGCTGATACGGGGTGCGCCGTTATGACGTTCCATGACTGCCTCGATAAGGGTTTGATAAGGAAGTCTGACACTAAAGACCGGGTAGAACAGTCCCTCGCCCTTGGCGACAAATTCCTGAAAAGCGCAGGCAGGAACCTGGAAATGGGGGAATATGAGGTATGCGAGATAATCGCATACAACGCCATCTTCCATTATGCCCGCGCCCTCCTTTTCCACAAGGGATACCTGGAGAGGAGCCACGCATGCCTTTTCCTTGCGCTCTTGTCCCTTTACCCGGAAAATAAAGAGCTTCTTGAAAGGGCGGACAAGATACGGGTTGAAAGGCACAACCTGCAATATGCCGGTTTCATTTCCGATGCGCAGGCTGCCTCATTTGTGCTGGAATTCGCGAAGGAATTCGGGGTTTTTGCGAAGAAGCTGCTTGGAAAGAAATAGGAAAACCCGGCTATCTCACCTTCGGAAGGTGCAGGCTCCCCACTATCCTTTTTATGAGCCCCATCGTCCTCTTATGCTTGTAGAACCCGTATCCGAAGAAAACCGCCCCGAAGAGCACAGCCAGGTACCCTATGTAGGAAAACAACCCTTCCCGGAAATATCCCACAAAGAAGACCCCGCCCATCGCAACGGTCATTCCGGTCCGTAAATAAGCAAGGTAGGTCCTCTCCTCAGCCAGCTTAGTGCGTTCAATCGCCAGCTCATCCCGGAGTATGAGCTCCCGCCCCCCTAATTTATCGTATGCCATGGGGACCTACTCTTCCCCCGCCGCAGGGACATCATAGCCCGAGCCTTCAAGCGGCTCCTCGGTATCTATCTGAAAAAGGTCTCCTATCCCATCCCCGGAAGCCGATTGTCCGGCCGAAGCGGCATCCCCGCTTCCGGCAGGCGCGGAAGTTGCGCCCCCTCCTGCCTGCGCCTCTCCCCCCCGCCCCGCACACCCGGCGGCCAAGATACCAATAGCAAATAATGCGAAAGCAATTTTCCAGCTCATCCCATCTCACCCGCCCAGTAAAGCGTCCTCAAAGCATTGAACCTCTGCATGAGGGAGAGCGCCTCCACCCAGCATCGGTTGTTCTTCGCCCCATATCCGCTGTCCACGTCCGCGGAATACCCGCATTCGTCAATCAGGCCTTCGATTTCCCCCTTCAGGTCTGCGATTTCCTCAAGCAGTTCATCCTTGTTGGAATTGCCCCCGGCATTTATTATCGGCTCCGCGTAGCCCATCACGGCCATCATGTGCTCGAGCCTGAAAAGCAGCACCAGCCTTGAGTGCCTCTTGTATATTTTGGCTACTTCCGGCACCTGGTTGGAGCCATACGCAGCATCCATGTCCCCGTCCAGCCCCTCGGCAAGCACAAGCACGTTCTCCATGCCCATCGTGTCCGCGCCCATCGCCTTCAGTTCGGCAACCTTTGCCTCCCCGTGCGCAATATCGTTCGCAAGGTACCTGTGCGCCGCCCCCCTTCCCGCCTCAAAGGCACCTGCCCTGCATTCTGCGAGCCTGTTTGTTAGAGGATCCACATCCTTCTGCACGCAATTCCTGTATGCGTGGCTCTTGTTCGTGAGAGCATCCCCTATCACTTCCAGCGCA
>JAKQHW010000025.1 GCA_029557835.1 Microcaldota archaeon | reverse complement strand
AACATTGTACTTTTCCATCAATTTCGCGACTTCCATGATGCTGGCTTCCCTGGTGACGGATATGACATTCTTCGACATTATGTCTCCTACTTTGATTTCCGAACCCATGTGAATGTTTTCTTCCGGAAAGGTTTAAATGCATACCCTCCCGCGAGATTTCTCTCTATAAGGATAAATGTGCGGAACTGTTTATAAACACGCGGGATAACTAAAAAGACCACTATCCCTTAGCCCTGAACACCCTCGTCCTCCCCTTCCCGCCCTGCACATACTCGCTCTCGAGCAATCCCATGCTCTCCAGCTTCCCGAGCCGCCCCCTCATCGTCCTCTCCGTGACCCCCGAGAATTCGGAATACACGTCCCCGCTCTTCACGCTCTCCTTCTTCCGTATGAACTCCATTATCGCACGGTCCTCCCCGTCCAGGAGCTCCTCCTTCCTCCCCTTTATCTCCGAAAGGACGCGGTTCTTCGCCTCCTCCACCTCCTTGACGGTTATCCTCCCCCCGCCGGCCTCCGCCTTCCTCCCGGCCAGCCACAGGAGCGTAATCCCGACACGCGCATCCCCGCCATTCTTTCCGGCAAAGGCCGCACACACCCCCAGCGCCTCCTCGTCCCAGCTCCCGGGCACGAGCCCGGCCTTCGCCCTCTCCTTCAATATCTCCTTAAGCTCCGCAGGGCCATACCTCGCAAACCCTATGTCCGCCTGCATCAGCGAGCTCCTTATCCTCCTGTCCAGCAGCGAGAGCATGTCCTCCCTGTTCGTTATCGCAATCACGCCCAAGTTCAGCCTTTCCGTCTCGTTCATCCTGAGCAGGTCGTAGAATATGCCCTCCTCCCCCTCCTCAACGAGCGCGTCCGCCTCGTCCAGCACGATTATGGGAGTCTTTCCGCTTTTCCTTATGAGCTCCACCGCCCTCTGGAGGAGCTCGTCGGCGCTTATCCCCCTCCTGGGCATGACCATGTCGAATTTCTCCAATACCGCCGAGAGCACGGCCGCGCGGGAGGAACGCCTCCAGCAGTTTATGTAGATTGGCTCCGCCCTCTGCGTGTATTCCGAAAGCTCCTTAAGCACGTGCCTCGTGGCGCAGGTCTTCCCGGTTCCCGGGGGCCCGTGCACCACCATCGAGGCAGGCCTCCGCCTCTCCGCGACCGGCCTTATGTTGAAGGCAATTTCCTTTATTTCGTTCTCCCTGCCCACAACCATCTCCGGCAGGAATTCCGGGCTGAACGCCTCCTCGTTCCTGAACACCCCCCGCCCTGCGCCCCTTTCCAGGTTCCTGAATACGTTCACAGCCAGAAATCGCAAAGAGGGATTAAAACCCTTTCTTCATGCAGGTGATTTCCGCGAACCTCTCTGCTGCCGCGAGCGAAACCCATATCCCGTACCACAATATGGAGCCCACCGCATCCTCCCCGCATTTGAGCATTGCGCTGAACGAGACATACACAAGCGCTCCGGCAACCTCCATCCTGGCCGGCCTGTCCAAAAGGCGTGAGCATCCCCCGAATCCCTGCGCCGGGGCTTTCCTTTCCGCGTCCTTCCCCCCGCATGTGCGCGAAAACCGCATCTCCCTCGGTTCCATGTGCAGAGTAGTTGTAAAAAGGGAATTTAAATGTTTCTGCACACATACTATTAACATGGTAATCCGCACATGCACCGGCCCCGGGACTGCTGAAAAAGGAGGGGCGGGGATGAAGGGAAGGAACGGCGGGCCATCCCCCAACAACCGCGAGCTCGCAGGCAGGGTCACGGACAATAAACCGAAGAAAAGGCTCGCCGCGCTCGAGGGGCTGGCGGGCAACATAAAGGCCCTCGCCTACCTCGCCGCGGTTTCACCGCACGAAGATGCCAAGGAAAAGGCAAAAGAGCTGCTTTTCAGGAGCCCGGATGCGCTCTTCAGCCTCCTGGACCGGATGACCGGCCGCGCCCCCCATCCATGGGAGCGTGAGCTCGTCCGCATCGTCGAGGCGGGCCTGGACGCTTCCGGCTCGAGGGACGCTAAAGTGCTCAAGCTCAAGGCCTGGCAGCTGCAGAACAGCAAAGCCTTCGGGCCCTCGGGCAGCTGCGGGGCACAGGGCGGAAGCACGGTGGAATTCGTTGATGAATCGCCCGCGGATTTCGATGAGGAACAGTTTGCCGCCTTGCTTGACTCCACTCAGGCATGAATCGTGGTCCCGGCCCTCCCCTCCAACGCTTTCCCTATATTTTCTATTGAACAAATCACGGCCTTCTTCCCGCCCTTTTTCACGAACGCCACGCAAGCCTCTACCTTCGGCTTCATGCTCCCTTCCGCGAACTCCCCGTTCGCGAGATGCCTCTCAGCGTCCTCCACGCCCATCTCCCAAATCTCTTTCTCATCTTTTTTCCCGTAATTCAATTTCACGCAATCCACCGCAGTGGGGATCATGAGCACGTCCGCAAAAATCTCATTGGCCAAAACCTGCGCCGCCCGGTCCTTGTCTATGACCGCCTCCACCCCCGCCAGTTTCCCATCCTTCTTCACGACGGGAATGCCTCCCCCTCCCGAAGCTATCACGACCAGCCCCTTCGCAATCATCGCCTTTATCGCGTCTATCTCCACTATCTCTATCGGAATCGGGGAGGCCACCACCTTCCTGTACCCCCTCCCGGCGTCCTGCACCATCCCCGGCTGCGGCTCCTTGTAGAATGGGCCCACCGGCTTGGTGGGTTTCGAAAACGCCGGGTCCCCCCCGTCAACCAGCACCTGCGTAACTATTGTGGTGGCGTGCAGCCCCTCGTTCCTCATCTCCTGCTGTATCCAGTACCCGAGCTGCCCCTGCGTCATCGCGCCGCAGACGTCCAGCGGCATCTCCGCCACCTTGCCGTTCGCCTCCTTCTGCTGTATGAGCAAATTGCCCACCTGGGGCCCGTTCCCGTGCGTGACCACTATCTCGTTCTCTTCCTCTATAATGCGCAGCTGCTCGCAAGTCTTCTTGACGTTCGCCATCTGATCCTGCGCGGTCCCCTTCTGCCCCGGAAGTATGAGCGCATTGCCCCCCAACGCCACCACTATCTTCATGCATGGATCTCCCGCGCAAAGTATAAAAACAAGCAAGGACAACCATTACCCATGATTGAGGAAATCCTTTTCTTCACAAGCCTCATCGCGCTGGTGCTGGTCCTCACTTACCTTTTGGCAAAATGACGGTTGCGGCTTCCGCAGCCCTGCCTATGTCCCCGGCCATTTTCTCCTTTGCGAAAGGCCCCCTGGGCCCCCTCTCAAGCTTCATTTTCGCGTATTCCCTGAGCATCTCCGGCATCGATGCGGAATCCCCGATCCTTTCCACAATCCAGATCTTCCCCGCCTCCATCGCGCGGTTGGCGAGCTTCTGGCCCTCTTCAAACCTGAAATCCTCCGGAAGCTCCCGGCAGCCCAGGATCCTCAGCGCCTTTTCCGGTTCGGCAATCCCCTCCCTTTCCAGATATGCCCCTGCCGCCTCCTTCCTCGTCTTAAGCGTCCAGGCGCCCGTTGAAAAAACCATCCCGTAGAAATTCCCGGCCATCGAGGTGTACTCGCCCTCCATCGCAAGCATGGATTTTATATAGCCCTTCCCGGCCGCATCCCTTACGCACTCCTCATAATCCGGAGTGAGGGCGATTTCACAAAACCGCTGGCCCCTCTCGTAATCGCTTATTTTGCGCATCCCCCCTATTTTCTCAACCAGGAGTTTGCCAGCCCTGCCCCTCCATTCCTCTTTCTCGTGGAATTTCGCAACAATGATAAGGTCTATCTCTTCCACCTGCTCGCCATTCGCGATTCTCTCAGCTATCTTTGCCTCGGCTTCCCTTGCGGATTGGCTGTCCATGGCTAAATTGTGCGAAATTATGTTTTTAAATGCACCCTACCGCGCATCTCATTTCCTGCATGCGAACTTTTTCAGGAGCTCCGGCTCCGCCCTTCCCCGCAGCCGGAACTTTCCATCAGGGGCCGAAAACTCCTCATACTCCGCTTTGCCCATGCCGGCCTCCTCCATCCGTGCCCGTATATACCGCGAGACCTGCCCGAGCGCATCCCTGTGCATGGTTAGATTGGAAATCTTGCGGCAGTCCCTTTCCCGGATGAATTTTTCCGCCGCCTTCATCCCTGCCGCCACCCGCACCTTTTCCGGGAGCTCATTGTTCAGGTAAATCGCCTCCAGCGCCGAGGTGTACCCGTTGTGCTCCAGGTTGGATATCAGTTCCATGCCTGCGGCAATCCTCTCCCCCTCCGGCTTATT
Source organism: Microcaldota archaeon (assembly GCA_029557835.1). Lineage (GTDB taxonomy): Archaea > Micrarchaeota > Micrarchaeia > Anstonellales > Bilamarchaeaceae > CAIXOA01. The sequence continues at coordinate 8,419 of JAKQHW010000025.1, read as the reverse complement.
CCTGCCTGAAAGGGCCCCCCACCTCTCCACAAACCAGCCCCTTATCCATTCCCTGAGCTCGTTGGCATACGCCCTAACGCACGGATGGAGCCTCCTGTTGTTCTCCATCTCCATGAGGGTGCGCATTTTGTTAAGGTCCGTATCCATCCCGCTTGCAGTGTCCCAGGCATACTTCTTCCCGGCCGCCACCCTGAGCCGCCAGTCCCCGTCCTCAAGCATCATTTCCCATATCTCATCCCTGCAGAGCTTGCCCAGCAGCTGCCACATCCTTTCAGAAATATCTGAAATTGCCGCCTCCGGCATGCCTGGCCTGCACGCAAGCTCCGCAAGCGATTCCAGCTTGTCCCTTATCTCCTTATAAGTGTCCATCTAAATATATTTAGTCCCACATCTCTTTTATAACCTTCCCCGCCCCCTGCTCCGCTTTAAAAACGTTTCACTAGCATACTCTAATTACACCCCTGTGAGGCATATGCCCCGCAGCGAGGGCCCGTAGCTCAGCCTGGCTAGAGCGCTTGTCTGATAAGCAAGAGGTCAGGAGTCCAAATCTCCTCGGGCCCAAAAACGCAAGGAGGGGCGCATCCGCATACTTGTTGCCCCTCCTCACACCTTGAAGTCCTCTCTATTTTTCCCTAAGTATTCTCCGGGCTTCAAGGTGTGACCCTTCATTTTCCAGGGTCCTTTCTGATTTCCTCCCCATCAGTTTTCCACTGCCCGCCCTTTGCAACCCTCCACCCGCACTCCTTACGCTTTTATTCTTACCCATCCCAATCCAGATATGAAGCCCGGAAAAAGCGGCATTTGGAAGGAACTGAAAATCGCATCCCTGGTTTTTCTAACTCTTGTTTCGGCATTCCTTTCCTATTCCATTTTTGTGGAGCCCCGCTCCATCTCGACAACCCATCTCCGGATTGAAGGGGCGCCCCAGAAAATGGTCTTCCTCGCGGATTTGCACGTCCGGGGCTCCAATGCGGACTTCATCCGTAAAGTGGTGGAGGAAGTGAATTCCCTGGACCCGGAAATAGTCCTCATAGGCGGGGATTTCATCCTGGATGACGAGGCAGACATAGCCCATCTCTCCATGCTTTCCCAACTTGAAGGGAGAAAATATGCCGTGCTCGGGAACCACGATTATTTATCATCAATAGACGCCGCCGGCTCCCAGATGAAGATAAGGGAAAAGGCGAATGCGAACTTCACCGTTGAGGGCTACAACGTTTCCGCATTGGACGACGGGCTGTACAGCCAGGAAATAGGCAATGAAGTGAAGCAAAAATTGGAGGAGGCGGGCTTCCGCGTGCTTGAGAACGAATACGAAATCCTGGAGGCGGATGGCAAACAAATTCTATTGGTCGGGCTGGACGACTGCTGGGCGGGAAAAACGAAGCTGCCAACCCCGCTCCCGGAATCAGATTATTCCATCTACCTCCTGCACGAGCCCGAATGCCTGGCGGACTGGGATTACAACCTCATGCTGCTGGGCCACACGCACGGGGGGCAGGTAGTTTTCCCCATAATCGGCGCCCCGCAAAGCTGGATAGGGATGAACGCCTTCAGCGGCATGCTCGTGGACGAGCCGGAGAAAAAGGCATATGTCACAAGAGGCGTGGGCTCCTTCCCCATGTTCTTCGGGATCGCGGACATGCGCTTCAACTGCCCGCCTGAAATCATAGCGATAAACAGTTGAAATTATTCCTGCCCGGAACCCGTCCGTAGAAATGCCTTGTCACTATATATGGGGATATAAAAACATTTCTGGACATAACAGTAAACATGTCCAGGCTTAATTTTTCACATTTTAAGGCACAGGAAAAACCATCCGCTAGGGAACAAGCCCCCAAGCCGCAGAAAGCGCATCCAAAAACGAGATTTTTTGGCGTGGCGCTTCTCGCAGCCTCATTTCTCATCCCATCCTGCAGGGACCATGGGGAGGCTGCATATTGCCCTCCGGCCTACACGGCCGCGGAAGGGCGGCCGGCCGAGGAAGAAACCCCGCCCCAGCCGGAACCAGCCGGGCGGTGCGAAGAGGACCGAAGATGCCGCTTAGGGATGCTCGCGGATTCCGCGGGCCTTGAAGGCAACTCCCAAGAATACAGAAACGAGCTGGCAAATATTTTCCGGGATGGCCTGGGGGACGGAGACCCTGTCGTCCGCTGGCAGTCCATAGCCGGGCTGGGCAGGCTTTCAAGGGCAAGCCCCGGGGTTGTGCCCCCGGATGAGCTTGCCGCGCTTCTCGAAAGCTTCGCAAATGATGATGACAGCACGGTGAGGCTTGTTGCCGGCAGCCTGGCCAGGAGGGCGGATGAAGAATCAGGTAGGGCGGATGAGGAATCAAAAACCGCGATTTTCCGGGCCAGGTCCTACGAAATAAACGGGAGCTCGGACGCAGGTTTCCTGAGGCAGGCAATCCGCGAGACCGATTCGGTTTTCAGCCGGCATGCCGGCAGGAGCAGGATTGGCGGGGCCCACATCCAGGAAATAGATGAGGCCAATTATCTCAGAAAACTGGCATTTTCAAGACTGTACACGATTTCACAGGGCCAGGCGGAACGCCTTTCACTTGTTGGGGCAGGCATCTCTGACCGTTCCAGCCGGGTGCGGGAATTCAGCATACGCGGCCTTTGTGAAATGGCTTTTGAGGATGGTGCGGACCTTACGAGGATAGCCACCTTCCTGGGGCGTGCGCTCATGTTCAAATACGAGCGCGGGGGCGCGGACTGGTGCGGAAGTTCGGACGGAGATTATGTTTTGATGGATTGCAAGGAATGGCACACCCGCAGGGATGCGCTGTATGGCCTGAACCACGTTGCAGGCAGGCTTATGGGGGACCCCAGGCTTTTGATGCGCGTTCCAGGCATGTTTGAAATGGCTTTCAGGGAGTGGACGCGGGAAATCCCCGCAGCGAATTTCCGGGGATGCATGCAGGACCTGGAATGCATTGAAAAATCCAGGGAAACCATGGAAACGCTCCGCTCGGATGCGTTGCGCTTCTTCTATGAAAACCTGAGTTGCGGGGAAAACGGGGCGATGGAAACCCGGGCAGTGTCCCTGCTACGGTCCGCTCTCAATGATGGGGATGAACGGGTAAGGGATTTTGCGGTCGAAGGGCTGAAAACAATTTTTGAACGCACAAGCTCCGCAGAGCTCCGGGAAGCCATATTGGGGGTAAGGGTCCCTTTCTCGCATCTCATCACGCAACACCAGGACTGATATGTTCCAAATCCCTATTTTGGTCATCCCACCAGCAACCGCTATATTCCTTTCCGCATTAATCTAATCCGTGAAAATAGCCATAATAGCGGACACGCACGTGGGCTACCCCCGCTTCTACGAGGACAGCTTCGCGCAGGCCGAGGCGGCGTTCATGGATGCAGATTCAAAAGCAGACGTCATCCTTTTCCTGGGCGACCTGTACGACACCCGCGTCCCCTCTCTCCAGGTGCTTGGCCGCACAATATCCCTCTTCCGCTCCCTGAAGAAACCAATATACGCAATCCACGGCAACCATGAGAGGAGGGCCAAGGGCGCCCTGAACCCCGTAGCCCTTCTCGAGAGGGCGGGGCTCATCCGCCACCTGAATTTCTCCTCGGATGTTTTCGAAAATGGCGGTGAAAAGGTATTCATAGCCGGGATGGGCAACGTCCCGGACGACCTCGCGAAGGCGGGGATAAGGAAGCTGAAGGAATCGGTCAAGATACCGGAAGGGGCCTTCTCCATACTCATGCTCCACCAGTCCGTGAAGGAGTTCGTTTTCGGGGAGGAGCTGCTCGAGCTGGCGGACCTCGAGGGGCTTGGCTATTCGCTCATCCTAAACGGCCACATCCACATAAGGAAGGATGCGCTGGAAGGCAGGTTCCTCATCCCAGGCTCCACGGTGATAACCCAGCTCACGAGGGAGGAAACAAATCCCCGCGGCTATTATCTCTATGATACTAAGGAAAAGAGGCACGAATTCGTAGAAATCCCCTGCAGGAAATTCATCATGGAGGAGCTGGAGTTCAGGGACGCAAGGATTGAGGAGGTGAAGGAAAAGGCTTCCGCCGCGCTTTCCAGGATAAGGGAGAACGCGCCGGGCGCGATAATACGGCTGCGGCTCAAGGGGACCCTGGAGAAGGGCCTGCGCCCCCCGGACATAGCCATCCCGGAGGACGGCCTCCTCTTCATAGACAACAAGCTGAACGAGCACATGGCGAGGATGGACCTCAGGGCGATAAGGGAGATGAGGGAGAAGAAGCTTTCCATGCGGGAAATGAGCGAGGCGCGCATAAGGGAAAAGCTGAAGGGGAAGGTGACCCTCTTCGAGCCCTCCGAGCTTTTCGATGCGATGGCGGCTGGGCCGGAGGAGGCGATGGGGCTGCTGCAGGGCAGGCGGGGCGCGAAATAATAACCTATTTAAACCAAGGGGGATGAGATTCCCATGATGGCCATGGAGCCTGAAGTTTCGGTGATAATCCCAACATACAACGAGGAGAAATACCTCCGCAGGACCATGGAGGGCATCCTTGCCCAGAAGGCGGATTTTGATTACGAGATAGTGGTCGCAGACGGCAACTCCACGGACTCCACCACCGCAATAGCAAAGGAGCTTGGCGCCCGGGTGGTATCCGAGCCAAAACGCACAATCGCCGCGGGCAGGCAGGCCGGCTCCGCAATCGCCCGCGGGAAAATCCTGGTCAGCTCGTCCGCGGACGTGCACATGAAGAAGGACTGGCTTGCAAAGCTGGTCGCGCCCATAATGAAGGGCAATTATGTCGCATCAGCCGGGCCAGTCATACCCAAGGACGGGAACCTCCTGGAGCATGCGTTCGAAAAAGGGCTCCTCACGCCCGTGGCCAGGGGGCTTTCCAAGATAGGGATGCCCTACGTGGCCGCAGACAATATGGCGATAAGCGCAGAAATTTTCAACAAGGTGGGGGGATTCGACACAGACATGGTCACCGCAGAGGACACCTACCTGGTCAAGAAGGCCCTCAAATACGGGAAATTCAGGTTCGTCAAGGACGCCCCGGTATACATCTCCATGCGCAGGGTCAGGGGCTGGGGCTACCCCCGATACCTCCTTTACCACGGGAGCAATTTCTTCAAATACCATCTCACGGGCAAAAGCCACGGAAAGTACGAGCCGATACGCTGACTCCGGCAAAAAACGGACTTTTGTTCGATAGCTTTTTATTCCTTCCAATCAATTTTCCAAAAGCGATCAGGTGTGCACATGGAATTCACATGGATGATAGGGGCAGAGGCAGGTGCGGGCACGGCGGTCACCGGAAGGACGCTCACAAAGGTCTTCACGCGCGGGGGCTTCCATGTGGTCGGATATCCCGAATACCCATCCCTAATCAGGGGCGGCCACAACACCTACCAGATAAGGGTGAGCGACAAAAAGATCCATTCCCCGGTGAAGAAGAACGACGTGGTCGTCGCGCTGAACAGGAACGGCATAATATTCAACCGGGATTCCGTGAAAAAGGGGGGCGTCCTCATATACGACTCCGGAGTAGACGCCGCCGGCCTGAAGATGCCCGAGGGCGTTGACATATTCCCCGTCCCCATAAGGCAGATAATAGAGGAAAACAAGCTGGACCAGAGGATGGCGAACACCGTAACCGTCGGCATCTCGCTCGGGCTGATAGGCTACCCGATGGACGACTTCTTCCTGATCCTCGAGAAGGAGTTCTCAAGGAAATCCAGGGAAATAGTCGACCTCAACATAAAGGCGGCAAAAGCCGGCTTCGACTACGCGAAAAAGAATTTCAAGGGAAACTTCAAATTCACGCTCAAGCCCATATCCAGGGAGAAGAAAAGGATGATAATAGGCGGGAACGAGGCATTCGCGATGGGCGCGGTCGCGGGCGGCATGAAGCTCTTCGCGGCCTATCCAATGACCCCTGCGTCCTCAGTCCTGCATTACCTTGCGGAAAAAGAAAGGCACTTCAACATAGTGGTGAAGCAGACCGAGGACGAGATAGCGGCCATCGAATACGCGATAGGCGCGTCCTATGCGGGCGTCCGTGCCTCCACCTCCACCTCCGGGGGAGGGTTCTCCCTCATGGTGGAGTCCCTCGGGCTCGCCGCGCTTTCCGAGACACCCATAGTGGTTTTCCTTGCACAGAGGACCGGCCCCTCCACAGGGATGCCCACCTGGACCGAGCAGGCTGACCTCCGCTTCGCCCTACACTCCTCCCAGGGGGAATTCCTCCGCGTGATTCTCGCCCCGGGGACGGTGGACGAGGAGTTCTATCTAGGGGCGGAATCGTTCAACCTCGCGGACAAGTACCAAATCCCGGTGATACTCCTTTCCGACAAGTTCCTTTCCGAAAGCCATTTCTCCGCGGACAGGTTCGAATGGGAGAAGGTGAGGATAGAGAGGGGCGAAATCCTCTCCTCCATAAGGAAGAAGCTCGCGCCGATGGAGAGGTTCGCCAGGTACAAGCTCACCAAATCCGGCATATCCCCGAGGGTTTTCCCGGGCACCCCGGAGGGCATGCACGTGGCGACCTCCTACGAGCACAGGGAGGACTCCTTTTCCACCGAGGATTTCGAGATGCGCGCCAGCATGGTGGAGAAAAGGGAGAGGAAGCAGAAGCTCCTTGAGAAGGAAATTCCCCTTCCTAAAATATACGGGAAGAAGGACGCCCCCATTTCGATAATATGCTGGGGCTCGCAGGTGCTGCCTGCAGTGGATGCGCTCCCCCTTCTTGAAAAGGGCGGGATCCACGCGAATGTCATCCATTTCTCCTACCTTTATCCGCTCCCCAAAAAAATAAGGAAGCTCCTCAAGTCCGCCAAACACACGATACTGTTCGAGAACAACTCCACCGGGCAGTTCGCCGGGATGCTCAAGGAGTTCCTCTCCTTCCGCCCGAACGTGCTTGCGCTGAAATACGACGGGAGGCAGTTTTTCCCGGAGGAGATCGCGGAGGCGGTGGAGAACGCGCACAAGCAGAAGTTCAGGAGGAAGAAGGTCCGGGTCGTGGACATGGGGGAGTTCGAGTATTACAACCCCGCAGCATATTCCGAGGTGGTGTGAATGGCGGAACTGAATGATTTCACGGTCAAGGAAAAGCCGCAGTGGTGCCCCGGATGCGGGGACTTCGCAATCAACATGGCGATAAAGTCCGCATTGCAGGAGGCCGGCGTCGAGCCCCACAATTCCGTAATCGTATCTGGGATAGGGTGCTCCGGGAAGATGCCCCATTTCGTGCGGGCATACGGCTTCGAGAGCCTGCACGGGAGGGTACTGCCCCCCGCGTCCGGGATCCATCTCGCGAACCACGAGCTCACGGTGATAGGCGTGGGCGGCGACGGCGACGGGTACGGGATAGGGATGGGCCACTTCATACATATAATGAGGAGGAACTACGACCTCACATACATCGTGCACGACAACCAGGTGTACGGGCTCACAACCGGGCAGACCGCGCCCACTTCCCAAAAAGGGATGAAAACGAAAACGACCCCCTATGGGAACCTGGAGGAGCCGGTGCACCCGGTACCGCTCGCCCTCACAATGGGCGCAACATACATCGCAAGGGGCTTCGCAGGGGACATGAAGCATCTCGCCTCCCTGATCCTGGGCGGCATAAGGCACAAGGGGTTCGCGCTCATAGACGTCCTCCAGCCCTGCGTCACCTTCAACAAGCTGAACACATATGATTATTGGAGGCAGAGGGTGTACAAACTTGAGGAGCAGGGCCACAACCCCTCGGATTACGCAAAGGCGCTTGAGAAGGCGAACGAGGACTGGAAAACCAACTACGAGAAAATCCCCATCGGGCTTTTCTACAAGGAGGACAAGCCAACCTACGGGTCCGGGCTGCCCCAGCTCAATGTCCCGCTCGTGAAGCACGGGCTCAAGCCAGTGGGCCTTGAAGAGGCGATGGACGAGTTCATATAATTTAAGCTTTTCCCACCAATAAACATATGTGGGAAACCGCACAATTTACCGCCCCCAGCACAAGCCCCATGCGGGCCGCCCCAACTGGAGGAAATATGCCTTGTTTTCAATTCCCGCGGTGGGCATAGGCGCAGGAACCGCATCATTTGCAATCCGCTCCCATGAGAGGCAAGATGCATGGAAGGAATGCGCGAAGCTGGAAAAAGAGCTTGGCGAATTGGGGAAAAAATCTCCGCAGACAAGGGCTGGCCACCTTGCGAACGAAAACCTCGACAGGTTCCTCCAGGAAGCGGTTGCGGAGCTGAGGGTTGAAAAGGAACAGGAGCTCTCAGCGGCAAAATCCCGCCTGGCCGCGGTCAATTCCGGGCTGGATTCGCACGATTACATCCAAGACGGCTTGTTCACATCAGTAATATTCTCATGCGCGCTCGGGCTTTCGTTCCTATGGCAGAAAATGCAGGGCAGGGCAGGCAAAAATTCCCAGCCGGAAAGCAAAACCGCCCCTGAAAAAGCCGCCCCCCA
>JAKQHW010000033.1 GCA_029557835.1 Microcaldota archaeon | reverse complement strand
TTCTTCTGAAGCCTGAGAAGCTCGCTCTTGACCTTCTCCTCCTGGGAGTTCAGCGTCTTCACGCGCATCTCCATGAGGCCCTTCCTCTCGTTAAGGTCCTTCTCCGCGTCCTCCTTGCCCGTCTTTATCATGACGCTGCCTATCGCCTTGTAGACGCTGCCCTTGGCCTTCTTCAGCTCCTCGAGCGCGAGGTTCGCCTCGTTCAGCTGCATCTGGAGCTGCTGCCTCTGCATCATGACCGCCTGCAGCTGCCTCTCGTAATTCTGGAGCTGCATCACTTCCCTCTCCATTTCGTTCTTGTCAGCCATCATTTCCACCCTCAATCCCTTCAATCGCCTGCAGGTACCGCAGGTAGGCGTTCAGCGTCGCGCGCAGGGCGACCACGTCCGCACCCCCGGCCTCCACCGCCAGCTCATTGCCGTCCAGGGAAACCCTGGAGGAGAACCTCCCCCCCTTTTCGGCCTCGCCCTTCAGCGCAAGGAATGCATCCTTTGCGCTCTTCCCGTCCGGAAACACGACCTTCAGCGTGCCGGAGCAGCGCATCTAATCGGTGCTCAGCTCCTTCGCCAGCGGCGGCCTGACCTTGAAGAGCACCTTCGCCCCGGTGGGCGGGAACTCGAACGTCTTCAGGCTCGATATCATGACCTTGTTCCCGGTCTGCCATTCCGAATATTCACCCATCTCATTCACCCTTTGCGCCCGCGGCGAGCACCCTCTTGGACGTCTCGCCTGCCTCGCTTGTAAGCGAATAGGCGGCGCCAGCAATCTTCGCGCCGCAGGACCTGCATTCCCAGAGCGCATAGGAAACCCTCTTCACCGAGCGCTTCCCGCACCTGGGGCATTCGTACCTCTTCTTCCTCTTCTCGTCCGCCTGTTCGTAGAGCTTCCTTATTTTTCTTCCGTATCTTGCAGTCCTCATGGCAAACACCTATATGTGGGACCTAAGCTCGTTCCCCTTCTCCAGGGCGATGTCTATGCAGCCCATCACCTCGGCCTTGGTCATGCTCCCGGAGCCGGATTTCTGCATGCAGACCACGTAGCCGTCCACGGTCCCGACCGTGAGCTGGCAGTCCTGCGCGTGCTCCTCGGACCTGAGCGGGTCCAGCAGTATCTTGTCGCCCACCTTTATGAAGGTGGACGTGACCGGCTTGTCCGTGAGGCTGAGCGGGCCGGTATAATCGCCGCGGACTATCTTGCCCCCCTCGAGCCTGGGCACCTTGGTGTCCGCAAGCGCGGCCGCAGCGGCGAGCGCCGCGGTGTCGGTAAGGTTCCCGGAGTGGTCCATCACATAGAGGTCTATGAAGAGCCCGAGGACCTTCCCCTCCTCTATGAACATGCTCTTGGTGTCTATGACCTCGGCGCTCCTTATCCCCCTGTCCACAACCCTTGCGAGCTCGATGGACTCCGGCGACGGCGGGCCCGGCTCGAACGTGGGCGAGGCGAGCGGAAGGAATTCCGCCATCACCATGAACACGCCCTCGGTGGGCCTGTCCGGGAAAGGGGTCATCTCGCCGTACTTCACCCCGCAGAGCACCTTGCTGTCACCGATTTGCGCCAGGGCGGAGCCCTCTGCAGTGGAGAGGACGCCCTTCTGCACCTTAACCTGCCTGTAGTCGTTCGGGCCGCGCTCGTCCATCCTCTTGCCCCCTGCGAGCAGGTTCAGGAGAAGCTCCCGGTTCACTTCCTTCAATACCAGTTCCCTTGCTTCGTTTCCCATATGAACACCTCACATCTCGAGCTCCTGCCCCCCCTCGGAGTCGTAGCTCTTCCTGAGCGCCTCCGCCTGGAGCGCATACACCTTGTCAGATGCCTCCATCGCGGCGTCTATGTTTCTGCTGAGCTCCTCGGGGGTGAGCTTCCCGTCCATCTGCAGGAACACTATCTCCTTGCCCCTGTGCGTGAATGCGATGGGCATGTCGGATTCCCCCAGGTTGTCCTCTGCCTTCCCCAGGTCCACCGCCAGCTGGCCGCCTATCTTCCCGACCGCGACCCCGCTTATCATGTCCTTCATCGGTATCCCCGCGTTCGCGAGGGCCACCGCCGCGGCGGCAATGGCAGCTATCCTGGTCCCGCCCTCGGCCTGCAGCACATCCACATAGATGTCTATCTGCGTCTTGGGGAATTCCCCGGACATGACCACGCTGTCGAAGGCCTCCCTTATGACCTTGGAGATTTCCGTGCTCCTCCTGTTCGGCCCGCTCCTCCCGTGCTCCTCAAGGGATGCGAACGGGGACATCGTGTACCTGCACTTGAGCAGGGACTTGTACGGGCTCGCGTCGTGCTTGGGTATGCACTCCCTCGGGCCGTATATGCCGCATATCACCTTGTTGCCGCCCCACTCGACGAAGGCGGAACCCTCCGCCTCCTTAAGGACCCCTGCCATGATCCTTATGGGCCTTAGCCCGTCCAGGGCCCTCCCGTCGAGCCTCTTGCCGTCCTTTATCAATTCCGGTGTTTCCATTTTTTCACCTGTTTTCATCGAGATATTTCGCCACCTGGTCCGTCAGCCCGGTGGTGTGCGCCCTCCTTATTATTAGGTCCAGGGCCTTCATGACCAGCTGCATGTTCCCCTTCTGGCCTATCCATATGTAGCCGTTGTTGCCTACGAACACGGAAGAGCCGCTTATGTCCCTTATCTGGTTGAGCATGCTGCTCTTCTTGCCGATTATCCTCGGCACCTTGGATGCGGGGACGGTTATTAGCTTGCCTGCGGGGAGCTTGTCCACCTCGCCTATGTCCACGTTCCCCACCTCGTCCACGAACGCTATCTTCCCATAGACCATCCCGCCGAGGCGGAGGCTTATGCGGACCTTGCGGGTGGGTATCACCCCGTTGTACGGCAGGTTGAGGTCCACCATGTAGCCTGCGTTCCTCTCGTCCACCACGATGCCGACCACGTTGTCGCCCACCTTTGGCCGGTATGCCATCTCCAGGGGGATGAACTTCTCGTCCCTCAGCATGCCCGGGACCTTAGCGTATGTGATTCCGTCCTTCACCCACGTTCCGGAGGCGAACACCTCCCTTTCCCATACGACGTCTCCCGGAAGAACAATCCTTTCCAAAACATCACCTTTCGATTATTTTCGTCTCCACCTGGCCCGCGGTGAGCTTGTTCAGCCTGTCGAACACCTCCCCCTGCATGCCGGCGGGTATCTCAATGACGACTATGAGCGAGCCGTCGCCGAGCCACTGCTCCTTCCTTATCCCGTAGCTCTTCAGCGAGCCGTAGGCGCGGTGGGCGTGCGCGGGCGGCACCTTCACCGCAATCTCCACCTTCTCGAATTTTATCGGCAGTATGGGGAGCAGAAGCTTCACCACCGCCGGAACCTGCTCCCTCGCGTCCTTGTTCGGGTCGACCATGAACCTGACCTGCTCGAGCGCGTTCTCGAGCCTCTGGATGGGTATGGGCGCCTTGGTGCGCGCGTCTATCGCCTCTGAGCATATTATGCCGAGCACCTGCTTGCGCCGCTCCTCCACCTTTTTCCTCCTCTGCTCGGTGGTGAGCTGGATTTCCCCCTTCTCGAGCACGGTTTTGAGTATCTCGAAGACATCGGTGGTCCCGAACGCCTTCTTCACCTTGTCGCTCTTGTGCCTCTCCCCGTTTTTCGCATCCTCGAAGACCTCCTCCACCACCAGGATGTTCTTCAGGTCCTTCTTGCTTCCCTCCTTGTACAGGTAGGCGTTGTCAGGGTCGAGGTAGAGCTCGAAGTGCTCGCCGTCCTTGTCGTAGGATGCAATAATGGCTTTGTCTAATGATACCATACCGTTCCTTCCCCAGAAGTCAGGATAGAGAATAATCTTATGAACAGGTATTTTTAAATATTGGGGGTGCAATTTTGCCATGGCAGGCAAGAGGTTAGTAATGATTATTGCACCGGAAAACTTCCGGGACGAGGAATTCTCGGTGCCCGCGGGCCATTTTGCCTCGAAGGGGATAACCGTTGAGGTGGCAAGCACCCGCAAGGGAAAATGCACCGGGATGATGGGCACAAGAGCAGACGCGAAGCTCTCCCTGCAGGAGGTGAAGGCCGCTGATTTCGGCGGGGTTGTCTTCGTGGGCGGGCCCGGGACCCCGGTTGTGAGGGCCTCCCCGGAATCCGTGCGCATAGCCCGGGAGTTCGCATCTGCGGGCAGAGTGGTTGCGGCGATATGCTGGGCGCCCACCATCCTGGCGAAGGCAGGGGTGCTGGACGGGAAAAAGGCAACGGTATGGCCCGGGCACGACCCGGAATACGGGATGGACACCGGAAAGGTGCTGGAGAGGTTCGGGGCGCAGTACACTGGGGAGCCGGTTGCTGTGGACGGGAAATTCATAACCGCGGACGGGCCCGGAAGCGCAAAAAGGTTCGCAGAGGAGATTGAAAGGAGGTTATGAATATGGGGGTTTGGGACAGCCTTTCGAGAGGATTTGAGACTGGGGGGGAGGCGCTGAACGGGACAATCGCCTTCCAGAAGCTGAATTTCTGGCATTATGTGAAGTATTATGCGGTTATGGCCGCGCTCGGGCTTGCGGGGGCGGCCGCCATCGCAACCCCGTTCGCCCTTCTTGCGCTGCTCGCAATAGGGGATTACCTTTCCGGAACAGCGCTTCTCGGGGCAGGGGCGCTGATGGCATTGCTTGCGGCCGCCCTGGGCCTTTTTTTCGCAATGCTTGCCGTCTCCACGATGTTCGCATCCATAAGGTATGTGATGGGCGAGCGGGAAATGCCCTTCCTCCAGGGGAGGGACAGGAGGCCGGCGCTGAAGCTGGCGCTTTTCTATATCGGGGTTTACATCCTGCTCTTTGCGGTTTTCCTCGGGCTCCCCCTTGCGCTCATGTTCGGGGGCATGCTTTCCGGAAGCCAGGGCGGGGCGGCCTTCGGGCTGCTCGGGGGGCTGCTGCTTTTCTACGCGGGGATATTCCTTTTCATAATCTTCTTCTATTTCTTCTCGTTCGCTTTCATATACGGGCAATACGAGGTTGCGGCAGAAGGGATGGGGCCCATAGATGCGCTGAAGCGCTCCTATTCCCTGGTGAAATCCAATTTCTGGGAGACGCTTGTGATGCTGCTCATCATGCTGGCGATATCCTATGTTGTGGGCATTGTTGTGCAGGTTGCATTGGTCCCGCTCCTGATGCTCGTGGTGCTCAGCCCGGTTGCGGGGATTGCCCTGCTGCTGCCCGCCGCAATAATCCTCGGGATTGCGGAGAACGCGCTGCTTGGCCCGATATTCGTGCTGTTCTGGATGAAAATCAGAAGCCCTCAAGCCGCTTTATCCGGTCCTCAATCGGCGGGTGCGTCGCAAACAGCCCGGTGAGCTTCTTCCCTATCGGGTCCGCGAAATAGAGCGAGGCGGTGGTCTCGGTCGCGGACCTGGTGGGCTGGTAGCCGTCCCTTATCTTCTTGAGCGCGCTCTTCAGCCCGTCCGGATACCGGGTGAGGCGCACCGCGGTCGCATCCGCAAGGTATTCCCTTTCCCTCGAGATTGCCATCTTCACGAGCATCGCTATTATCGGGGTCAGTATGGCGAGTATGAGCCCGAGAAGGACAAGGATGCTGCTCCCCCCATCCCTCCTTCCGCTTCCGCCCCAGAGGAAGCTCCTCAATGCGACCTCGCCCAGGAAGCCTATCATCCCCACCATCACGACAGTTATCATCATGTACCTTATGTCGTAGTTGCCTATGTGGGACATCTCGTGGGCGATGACGCCCTCCAGCTCGGCGCGGTTCATGTTCTCCGCAAGGCCCCGCGTGACCACGATTGCGGAATGGGACGGGTCCCTTCCGGTCGCGAAAGCGTTCATCGACCTGTCCTCAATCATGTAAAGCTTGGGGGCGGGAATCTGCGCGGCGAGCGCGAGCCCCTCCACAAGGTTGTAGAGGTACGGGTTGTCCTCCTTTGCGACCGGCTTCGCCCCGCTCAGCGCAAGTATCATCTTGCTGCCGAGGTAATAGCTGAAAAGCGCGTAAACCGTGGCAATCACGGCCCCGAGGATGAAGCCGGCCATCCCCATGTCGTACATCATGGAGAAGGCGGAAACCGCCACGAATACGAGGAAACCAAGGAATAAGATGAGGATGAGCGAGTTCCTCCTGTTTGTGTCTATCGCATCGAAGAATCCCGCCATCCCAGGCACCTCAGAACTGCACCTTCACGTTCGCTCGTTCGCTCTCCTGCACTTCGAAATATTGCTTCTTGGAGTGGCCGAACATCCCTGCGAAAAGGTTGTAGGGAATGACCTCGATGGTCTGGTTGTACCCAAGCACGGAGTCGTTGTATGCGGTCCGAGCATACGCTATCTTGTTCTCAGTGCCCGCCAGCTCCTCCTGCAGCATCTTGAAGTTCTCGGACGCCCTCAGCTGGGGATAGTTCTCCGCCACCGCGAACAGCGTCTTCAGCGTTCCTGCGAGCATGTTGTTGGCCTTGGCCTTCTCCTCCACGGTCCCGGCCTGCATCAAAGAGGTGCGCGCCTTCGTCACCTCCTCCAGCACGCCCCTTTCATGCTTCATGTAGCCCTTCACGGTTTCCATGAGGTTAGGTATGAGGTCCGCCCTCCTCTTGAGCTGGACGTCTATCTGAGCCCACGCGTTGTCCACGCGGTTCTTCAGCACCACAAGGCGGTTGAAAATCATCACAAGCGCGCCAGCGAGCACAAGAAGGATGCCGCCGATGCAGATTACCGCGCCCAATCCCCCCAATTCCAATACCTGCAGCATTATCATGCGCATAGATGCGTACCAATTCTTTTTAATGCTTTAGAGTGCAATTCTCCACATGGCAGAGCGTGTGCTGATACTTTCCGGGAGCAAGAGCGACGAGGCGATCGTCAAGGACATCACCAAGGTGCTGGACGAGTTCGGGGTTGAGTGGAAATACGAGGTGGCTTCCGCGCACCGCAATCCCGGGAAGGTGGAAAAAATAGTGAAAAGCACTTTTGCGGATGCCATAATCGCGGTTGCCGGCCTGTCCGCCGCGCTTCCAGGGGTTTGCGCATCCCATACGCTCGTCCCGGTGATAGGGGTCCCGGTCTCGGCAAAGCTCAACGGGCTGGACGCGCTCCTCAGCATCGCACAGATGCCCCCGGGGATCCCCGTCGCCTGCGTTGGGCTTGACAACGGGAAGAACGCCGCCCTGCTCGCCCTTCAAATCCTGGGGATAGAAGACAAGGAGATAGAGGGGAAGCTGCTCAAATACCGGGAGGAGATGAGGAAATAGCTCACCTCCTGAACTGCAGGTAGAACGACATCAGGTTTGTTATGAATATAAGGGATACCAGCAGGCACCCGAACAGGGTGGCGCCCTGGGCCGCGGCCCTCATGATCCCTATCCCATCCTTTGTCTTTTCCAGGTCCCCTATGGAAGAGGAAATCTGCGATTTCACCCCGCCGAGCCCCAGCGCCGAGGCGCCCATCTCGCCCGCGCTCTGCTCCAGCCCCTCCGCGCTCCCTTCGAGGTATGCCCCCGTGCCGCGGAGCCCGTTTGCGGTCGAATAGAGGGGGGAGACCGCATCATATGGCATCAGCGGTATCGCCGCAAGCCCGCCAGCCATCATGTCCACCGCATCGCCCATGCCGCCTATCGCACCTGCCGCGGATTCAACCCCCGCGGACGCGTTCGCTATGGATGAGGCGAGGGACTGCACCGAATCCTCTGTTGAGGAAATCACGTCCCTGGAGCCCTCCAGAACCCCTATTGTGCTGTCTATCTGGGAAACGGACAGGGAGTGCATCTGCTCTATGAAGGACGCGGCCATCAAATAGAAGAAGAGGACCATCCCTATGCCCAGCAGGCTGCATGCCATCCCCACCCCGGAGATGATTTTTTCGATGGATGCCATGCAAACCCCTCTCACAGGGCAATTAAAAGGGTTTTGCAGAAAACCGGCTGATGGACCTGATCCAGGCGCTGATAGTGGGGGCGGTGCAGGGGATTCTCGAATGGCTCCCGGTGAGCAGCTCGGGGCAGGGCATGCTCATCCTGATAAATTTCCTGCAGGCGAACCCGCAGGCCGCGTTCTCGCTTTCGATTTTCCTGCATATGGGCACCCTTCTTGCGGTGCTTGTGAAATACAGGGACGAGCTGCTGCGGCTGCTCCTGAACCTCAGATGGGAGGACCCGCTCCTCCGCTTCCTCATCATAACGACCATGGCCACCGGGATAATCGGGGTTCCGGCCTACATGCTGCTCAAAGGGTTCATTTCGGGCGCGCAGGGGATGGCGGCGAACGCCCTGGTGGGCCTGTTGCTTGTGTTCACCGGAATCGCCCTTCACTATTCCAGCAAAAAGGCGGGGAGCAAAAAGATGGGGGGGATAGGCTATCCGGAGATGGCGGCGGCAGGGGTTGCGCAGGGGATTGCGATACTCCCCGGCATATCCCGCTCCGGGACCACCATCGCATCCCTGCTGCTGATGGGCGTGGAACAGCGGCTCGCGCTGAAGCTCTCCTTCCTGATGAGCATACCCGCGGTGCTTGGGGCGCTGGCGCTGGATTTCGCTTCAGGGGACATGGCGGCTTCCGGCTTCGGGGTGCAGGAGATGGCGGCAGGGGTGTTCGCCGCATTCGTGTTCGGCTATTTCACCATGGATTTCATGCTGAAGGCGGCCGGGAAGATGAGGTTTGACTTGTTCTGCATCGCGTTCGGGCTTTTGGCGGTGCTTTCGCTAATCATCTAGGAAAAAAGAGAATCGGAGAAAATAAAATTAAAAAGTAAAGGAAGAAGCTCACATCTGCGTGAGCGTCCATCCTTCTATTCCGTTGATTATGGAGCCCTCAACCCTGAGGAGCGAAACGCTCCATGCGTTGCCTTCCGCGTCCACGAACACCCCTCCGTCCCTCAGCTCGAGCGGATTGACGAGTATTTCCAGAAGGACCTTCCCGTCCTCCCCCACCTCGTTCACGCGGACAAGCGCGGACCTCTCCACGCCCCCGGAATCGGTGTACCGCACCTCAACGAGCTCGCCTGCCTCGGCTCCGCCCCTGAGCTCAACGGTGACGCCGTTGACCTTTATGGTTATGTTCGCGGCGTATTCCTCCCCATGGCGGCATATCTCGTTCACGGTCGCGGAAACGCCTGTGGATTCGGAGGTTATGGTCTGGCCGACCTCCCTCTCCTGCGCTATCTCGCTGGTTGCAAGCACCAGGTAACCGGATTCTGAGAGCTGGACCGCCTCCACAACCTTGCCGCGGACCTTGACGGATTTGCCGTATTCCTGCACGCCGAGGGGCATTGGATTCTCCAGGAGGGTGCCTTCCTTGAGAAGGTTCCTCACGAGCGGAAGGCATTCAGCCCCGCTCCGGTCCTCCTCCTGCCCTGCCTCCTGCATGCGGTAGGTTATGTCCTGCCTTCCGTAGCCGGACGAGAATGCCTCGCTCTCATTCAGGAACCTGTTCACGGTGGTGCACCAGTAGAAATTGTCGCTCTGGAATATCGCGTAGAGCTTGCCATCGTCGCCAGCGACTATGCCGCAGAGCGTGACGGCCATCTCACTGCCGTCCGCAAAAGTGACCCTCCAGGAGCTCCCCGGGGTTGCGAAAAATGATTCGGATATCGGGTTGCCCTCCTGGTCGACTATGCTGACCGGGTTGTTCCCATCCGCGTCCACAATCTTGCAGAGCGCGCCGCTCACGGTGACGACCGAAGCCACCATCCTGTAGTCCTCGCCGCCCAGCTTGACCTCCATCCCGTTCGTGAGCGCCGCCTCGTTCAGGGCGAGCTCGGTGGAGCCTATCCGCACCACCCTGCCCTGGAGGTCGCTGCAAACGCCTGAGGGGGAGGGTATCGGCTCGACGTACGGCTCGGCGGATGTGCCGCCGCATCCAGAAACTATTTTTGCGCCGGTCCCAACCGCCGCTGCGATAACGAGCCCCGCCGCCCAGTTCTTCATCCTCTGGTGCCTTGCGGCCCTGGACCTTATCCGTTCCCCTATCTCGCGTGCCTTTGCCCCAACATCCGCATTTGCGGGCGCATTCAATTTCCTTGTTTCAGCTGTCATCATTTCCACCCGGTTTCTAAACTTACACAAATAGATATAATTTATGCCCACATAACATTTTTAAGTGTTTGTTTTATTGTAATTTCATGAGATTTCCAAAAATAAGGGTGCCGCCGCTCATGAGGAAGCTGAAGCGCGGCCCCTCGGTCATGCTTCCGAAGGACATCGGGCTTATAATAGCGTATACTTGCCTGGGGAAGGACTCGGTCGTGGTGGACGCTGGCGCCGGGACAG
>JAKQHW010000015.1 GCA_029557835.1 Microcaldota archaeon | reverse complement strand
CACCAATCCGGCAAAGGCGACAGAGCTGGCCAAAATAGCAGAGCCAGCTACAATCGCCCCGATTTTCTTCAGGTTTATTCCTTTCATGTTTTCTACCTCAGTAGCCACCTTTCTTATGGGGCCAGACGGGCGGCGCAGCCTTGCAGCCGCAACGCCCGCACAACGATTATCGGTGGCTTCTCCTATGCCCCAAATACCCGGGGATCGCCTCCCGGGCGCCCGCATTCGCATGCGAACAAGAGGAGTGTTAGGTGTAATGTTTATAAAGGTTTTGAGCAAGCATAAAGTAGAGTTTATAAAAAATAGAATTCCTTACGGCACTAAACGAAGCCCGCATCCTTGGATTGACGTAAAAAAGCTGGATTTTCCACCGACGGAGGAATTTCCCTTAACGACGGAGGGAAAACCCGAAAATGCGGGAATTGACACAATCTACTTTTTCTTCTGCCTTTCATTGTTAATTAGAAGAAGAGTAATGGGGCTAGCGGGGATGCCTCTTCCCCCATTCGACTATCAGGGCATGGAACTCGTTGAACAATCCGTGCCTGGGAGGAAGGCGGGACTCGAAGAACCCTTTATATGATTTATAGGTATGCCCATGGAAGAGCCGGAAGGAGGAGCAGAACCTTCTTGTGTACGCATCTATTACGAAAACAGGGCGGCGGAAGGCATACAGGAGGATGGAGTCCGCGGTCTCCGGCCCCACCCCCTTGACGGAAAGGAAGTGCTCCCTGAGGGATTCCGTATCCATTCCCCCATCCGCCTTGAGGCATGCTTTGGAAAGGAGCCTCAGCCTTTCCGATTTCTGACGGAAATATCCGGAGGGGCGGATCAGGGATTCCAGTTCCCGGGCAGAAAGGGAGAGTATCCCCTCGGGGGAAAGGTTCCCGGAGGAATGCAGGTTCAAAAGCGCCTTTTCAGCATTCTTCCAGGAGGTGTTCTGGGTGAGGAGGGCGCCCGCAACAATCTCGAACCTCTGGGATTCGGTTTTCGGGAAGGAGTAGTCGCCGGGATGGTAGGTGATTGAATTTGATTGGATTGTGGGCCACCACCCCTGGGGCCCGTATTCCTCAAGAAGAGAATTATAGATGGAGAAGAGCCGCCTTCCTGAGCTCCTTTTTCCAGCAAACCTGGTCAAGTTTTTTCACCTTCCCCTCCAAATAGCGGATTATCCTTATGGATGTTTCCTTCGCGCTTTTCCCTGTGGTGTCCACCTCGAGCACATGGGGATTGTTCTGCTCGGAGAGCTGGGTGCAATAATCCAGCATTTCGGAAAGCAGGTTTACCTGTATTTTGCCGGCAGGGTAGCCCCTTTTCGCCAGCCTCCGCCTGAGGGCAGAGGGACGGGTGCGCAATACGAAGGCAAAATCCACAGGGAGGTGGAACTCGCACCCCAAATGCCCCTCTATTATTGCATCCTTCTTTCCCTTCAGTTCCCGGAGGGTTGCAGAACGGAGCTTCCCCAAATCCACAATCTTCTCCTTCCCCTCTTTCTTTATCACGCAGCCCTTTTCCGCGATATCCTTCAGTCGGAGCAACGCCCAGCCCTTCCTTCTGGAGATGATGGAGGAGACGGAACTTTTCCCTGTCCCGGGCGTGCCGGTAATCAAAATGCGCATAATATCCTTCTCAGGAGGCGAAGAACTCCCCCAGCCCGGCCGCCAGCCCGGGCCTTTCGGTGAAAATCCTCTCCACTGTTGCGGAATCGTAAGCCCTTATCCCGGCGAACATCTCGAGGATTTGCTTGGTGTCCCCGTCCACCCCGAACTTCAGGACGAACTCCTCGGGTATCCTGTCCGCTATCTCCCCCAGCCCGCCATTTTCCCTTGCCTCCCTTATTATCTCCTTCAATTTTCCCTCAAGCTCCTTGTCCAGCTCCAGCCGCTCCCTGAGAAGGAGCATGGTCTCGATCATCTGCCTGAGGACCTCCTGGGTGACCGAGGCGATTTCCGCCCCTCCCCCGGTCTCCGCCGCCACCTGGCTCGCAAGCCCCATCACGCGCTGGAACTGCATCTCGTTCAGGACCATGCGGGCGTTTTTCTCGAACTCCTCCCAGTTGGAGGCCCTGAGCATCCTGTCGAGCGCATCAAGGTCCACTTCCGGGTTTTTTATCGCGGCGTTGTACGCCTCCACCTTCGCGACCATCCTTGCAAGATAGTCGCTTGCCTCGGGAAACCGCTCATACCTCTGCTCCAGCAACGTAAGCGCCATGGGCAGCTCCTCTATGGGCCTCTCGAACACCGCGGAGCGCAGCTCAAGGGCCGCCTGCGGCGGGAGGGCGCCCATCGCCCTCTGGTAGTCCGGGTCGTCGGAAACTAACCGCGCCCTTAGACTGTATTCGTGCGCCAGCCGGATGTCCCCCAGGGAAAGCTGCCTCTCCGCCTCTGCCCAGAGGCGCTCCCCGTCTTGGGTCCTGTTCTGCGGTGGGCGAATGTCCCGCAGGCGAGGCATATCATCTTCAGAGGGCGCGTTCTGCAGTGGGCGGACGGCCCGCAGGAAGGGCGTTTCTTCCGAGGGTGCACTCTGCCTTTCTAGGTAACGGCTTTCTACGTAGCGGATTAAATCTGCCTTTATCGCGGCGATTTCTGCGGACAGGCCATCCCTCTGCTGGATGCGGAGGGCGAAGTCCGGGGATGAGGAGGATGCCCCGTATATATTTGCTACGGGGTCGGCGGCCCTGGCAGATTCCGCAGACGCTTCCCGGTTTCCAAAGAGGCCCGCCATCCTGAACACCTAACCCTCGACCACTTCCAGATACCCTCCGAAAGTGTTCGTTTCCGTGGGGACGAACGAGGTGATGAACACCCTGGCTCCCACGCGTATGCTCTGGATTCTCCCTGTTGAATCGCGCTGGACCATGTCCCCGGAGACGGTGACGAAATTTATTCCCGGGCCGTCATCGATTGGATTTACGGCCACAACCGGGGTTTCTGAGATCACTCTTGAAAATCTGACATCGGTCGGAAATGAGCCGCCTCCGGACTTGAAAGTGCCTGTTTGGGGGTCCTTATAAAAAAAATCGGTCCCGCCCGGGTCTATCAACGCAAGCACGGGATGGTCCCCGAATTGTGCGTTTGGGATTTCAAGTATGGTAACTTTGTCAATGCGGACATCGGCCAAGCCAACGCGGACTTTTCTTCCGTTCGGAAGCAACGCGTTAACTTCTAAGAGTGTAAGGTCGCCATAGTCATCCGGTTGCCATCCGGACACCTTCACCTCCCATCTGGTGGGCTTGTTGTCCTCCATGTCCCGGATGTACTGGCGCGAGGATTCAATAAGAGGGAGTAATTCGCTCTCCACCTGGCTCCGCGGAACGGGCGTGTATTGGGTCTGGGGGGGCACATAGGTGGGCGGGGCCGTGGCCGGCTCGTCCGCCTTTATCCGCCCCATTGAGCCGAAAAGCATGCCCACGGACACGAGCCCGGCCCCGACCTTCGCGAGAAGGGGGTGGCGGACCTTCCTCTTGGGCTTTGCGGGCTTCGGCTCCTCTTCCTTGTGAGTTTTATGGGTTTCTTCCGGTTTCGGCATGGCGGACACCGAGGGGTAGACGGAAGAGAAGTTAATAATTCTTTCTAATACTGCCTCGCCGCATAGAGGTAGATGGTTGCGGGCTTGCCGCACCCGACGCACTTGCCGGAGGGCCTCTCCTTCTCCCCGTACCTGGAGCCGCGGATGTTCACCGAGTATTTCTCCTTCAGCCTCTCGGCGCAGGGCTCCCCCTCCATCCGGTCCGAGCAGAAGGGTATGCGGACAAACCCGCCCTTCTCCACCGCCTTCGCAAGCCCGGAATCAGAATCCGCGGAATGCACCAGCCCGGAGAACCATGAGAACGCCTTTTCTCGGATGTTGGAGGTTAGGGAGGCGCCTTCCTTCCTTACCTCATTTTCAAGCCCTTCCAGCTTCACTTCCCTCTTTTCCCCGGTGTCCCTGCGCGCAAGAACGCAGGCGCCCTTCCGGATGTCCCTCATCCCCATCTCAATCCTTATGGGGACCCCCAGGAGCTCCCATTTGTTGTATTTGAAGCCCGGGGTGTTGTTGGAGAAGTCCGCCTCCACGCGGAAATGTGCGGAGAGCGCCTCCTTCAGCCCCTCCACCTTTTTTCGCACCTCCGCCTCGGTGTCCTTCTTCACTATGGGGATTATCACAACCTGCACCGGCGCGAGCTCGAACGGATAGACCAGGCCCCTGTTGTCACCGTGCATGGAGAAGAGCGCCGCGTAGATGCGGGAAATCGCCGGCCCATAGCAGGTCTGCCACCCGAACTGGTGCATCCCGTCCTCGTCCATGTATTTCACATCAAAGGCCTTGGAGAAGTTCTGCCCTAGCATGTGCGTGGAGGGCAGCTGGAGCGTCTTCCCGTCCGGCATGAGGGTGTCCGCGGCATAGGTGTCCACCGCGCCGGCGAACTTGTCCCACTGGGGCCGCTTGAAGAAGATGAAGGGGATTCCGAAGCGCCCCCCGAGGATTTCATCCGTTGTCTCCATGTCCTCGCGCACCTGCATCAGCGCCTCCTCCTCGGTGGCGAAGACGTCGTGCGCCTCTATCCAGTAGAACTCCCTGGTGCGGATGAAGGGCTTGGTCGCCTTGGTCTCGTGCCTCCACACCTGGCAGCTCTGGTATATCTTCAGGGGAAGGTCGGACTTCCCGTTTATCCAGAGGGCGAACATGGGGTACATCGCGGTCTCGCTGGTGGGGCGCATCGCCATCGCCTCCTCCAGCTCGTTCGCCCCGGCCCTGGTGACCCAGAACACCTCCGGGACGAACCCCTCGACGTGCTCGGACTCGGCCTTCAGGTTCCTTTCCGGGATGAGGGAGGGGAAGTAGGCGGGCCTGTGCCCCTTCCTTTCCAGCGCCTCCTCGTATATGCGGTACATCAGCTTCATGACCTGGGCGGCGTTCGGCGGAATCACCACGAAGCCCTTCAGGTTGTAGCGGAGGTCGCAGAGGTGCGCCTCCTTTATTATCTCATTATACCATTCGGAGAAGTTTTCCTTTTGAACGTCCATGGGTGGATTTTGGAAGGAAACTGATATAAAAGCAGTTCAGAGGCGGAATATGGACCCGAAGGCGCGCCTGAATCCCTTCGGGTAATGCTCCCTGAGCACGAACAGGCGCTTGTCCTCCGAGAGGATTCTCCTCGCAAGCTCGTCGTCCTTCCCGTCCAGGATGAGCTCGCGGAGGGGCGGGAGGGGCCCCGAAAACCCTGGCTTCACCCTCCCGATTATGAGGGATTTCCTTTTCCCGAATTTTTCGAAATCCAGCGGGGATGGCATGTCCACCACCACCCGCGCCTCGAACCCGAGGAGCGCCTCCACCAATTTTTGGTCAGGCTTGCATTCCACCTGCACGTGCGTGAAATAGGTCAG
>JAKQHW010000010.1 GCA_029557835.1 Microcaldota archaeon | reverse complement strand
CCTATGGCACCCTTTTAACCCTTTCCCACCTTCTAATAATATCTCATTATACATGGTGCTCTGATGTGCGGAATAATCGGCTACGTGGGCAACGGGAAGGCCTCCGAGATAATCTACAACGGGCTCCGCACCCTGGAATACCGGGGCTATGACTCGGTCGGCGTGGTGGTGGACACCCCGTCCGGGATAGACCTCCGCAAGGGCAAGGGGATGGTGGAGGAGGTCGGGGATTCCCTGGACTTCACCTCCATGGGCGGCTCCATCGGCATAGGGCACACCCGCTGGGCGACGCACGGGGTCCCGTGCAAGGAGAACGCCCATCCCCATACGGACTGCACGGGCAAAATCGCAATAGTCCACAACGGGGTGATAGAGAACTACCAGGAGCTGAGGGATGAACTGGCCGGCAAGGGCCACAAATTCTCCTCAGAGACCGATTCCGAGATAATCGCCCACCTGGTGGAGGAGGGGAAAAAATCCGGGAAGGAGACCTTCCAGGCGTTCCTTTCCTCCCTCAAAATGCTGAAGGGCTCGTATGCCGCGGCCTTGCTCGTTGAAGGCGAGAAAAAGCTCTATGTTGCCAGGAAGAACAGCCCGCTGGTGGTCGGGCTGGGGAAGGGGGAAAACCTCGCCGCCTCGGACATGACCGCAATGCTCAGGCACACGCGGGATTTCGTGCCCCTCGGGGAGATGGAGGCGGCAGTCCTCGAGCCCCGGGGGGTGGCTTTCTATTCAATGGACGGGAACGAGCTTCGGAAGGAGCCCATGCACGTTGACTGGTCAACGGAGATGGCGGAGAAGGGCGGCTTCCCCCATTTCATGCTCAAGGAAATCCACGACCAGAAGCATTTCCTTTACGAATCCCTGGCAGCGGACGTTTCGCGGGCGCACCCCCTCATCTCGAACGCAAAAAAAATCCACATAACCGCCTGCGGCACCTCATACCACGCCTCCCTCATGTTCAAGTGCCTGTCCCAGAAATTCCTGGGCAAGGACTGCGACGCCACCATCGCATCCGAATACCCGTTCATCTCCAATCCGGATTCCAATACATTGGTAATCGCAATCTCCCAGTCGGGCGAGACCGCGGACACCATGCGCGCCCTTGAATACGCGAGGGGGAAGGGCGCAAAAATCCTCTCACTCACCAACGTCGCCGGCTCATCCATAACCCGGATTTCGGACGAGGTCGTGCTCCTCAACTCCGGCCCGGAGGTTTCCGTTGCCGCGACAAAGACGTTCACCTCCCAGCTTGCAGTTTTGTACAGGCTGGTCTTCCCAGGGAAGGATTTGTCCGCAATCCCCGCGCTCCTTGGGAAATCCCTGGAGTCAGAAATCGAGATAAAGAGGATTTCCGAATCTTTAAGGGAAAAGAGGGACATATTCTTCCTCGGGAGGGGCCTTTCCGTCCCAATCGCAATGGAGGGCGCCCTCAAGCTCAAGGAAATATCGTACCTCCACGCGGAGGCCTATCCAGGAGGAGAGCTGAAGCACGGCCCCCTCTCCCTCATAGAGCCCGGCGTCCCTGTCATAGCCCTCGCCCCAAACGACGAAACGGTCTACAAGATGCTTGGCAACATAAAGGAGGTGCGCGCAAGGGGCGGCTTCGTGGTCTCATTCACAAACAGCAGGGAAATCGCAAAGGAATCCGACATCGCGGTGGAAATTCCTGGCTCGGACCCGCTGCTCGCCCCTTTCGCCATGATTGCGCCGCTCCAGCTCCTTGCATATTACGCCAGCGTGAGCAAGGGGATAAATCCGGACCGCCCCCGCAACCTCGCAAAATCGGTCACCGTAGAGTAGACTCTTCCCATTCCCGTACCACCCCGGGTATCTCCCTTATGCTCTCGACCACGAAATCAGGGCTTATCTTCCCCTCCATGGCCTCTGCGCGCGAGCTCACCCCGGTCAGCACAAGCGCGCTCATCATTCCTTCCCTCTTTGCCATGAGGATGTCCGTGCTCAGCTGGTCTCCCACCATGAGCGCATTCCCCTTCCTCAGCCCATGCTCCCCAACAATCAAATCCAGCATGTACGGCTCCGGCTTCCCTATTATGTGCGGCCTTTTCTTTGTCGAATAAGCAAGGGAAGCCACAATAGCGCCCGCGCCCGGGAGGAACCCCTCCTCCACCGGGTAAGACGGGTCGTCGTTTGTCGCGATGAACGCGGCCCCCTTCATTATCGCCCTGAAAGCCACCGAAAGCTTCTCATAAGTGAGCTTCCTGTCCAGCCCCACGACCACAGCGTCCGCATCCTCGTCCTGGACGCACCTTATCCCCGCCTTCGTGAACTCCTCTTCCGTATCCTCTTCCAGTATATATGCGGAGCATCCGGGCATCTCCTTGGACAGGTATCTGGCCGCCCCATAGCTGGTGCAATACACCCTTTCCAGCGGAACATTTATCCCGAAGGATGCAAGCCTCTCCGCAAAATGCTTCCGCGTGCGGGAGCCGTTGTTTGTGAGGAAGAAAATCTCCTTTCCCGCCTCCCTCAGCTCCCGCACAGCCTCCTTCGCCCCGGGGATGGCCCTCTTCCCGCGGTGGATCACCCCGTCCATGTCGAAGACTACCGCTTCTATGCCCACGCAATCTACCGCATAGTGCCCAGGAGCATCTTCTCCATTTCTATTGGCTTCCAGACATCAAGCGCCTTTATCGCATAATCCAGTGAAGCCTCGCTTTCCGCATATATGTCAAAAAGGACGTCCCCCTGCCTCACCCTGTCGCCCTTCAGCCTGTGGAGATAGACCCCCGCGCCCTTGTTCTTCGGCGCACCTGCTGCCCTCGCAATCCTGGAGACAGCCTTGTTGTCTATGTGGCTTATCTTCCCCTCCTTCTCAGCCACCACCGTGTGCTTGCACTGGCCGATGGGGATGTCGCTTTCCCTCACGTTCGGGTCCCCTCCCTGCTCGGCGATTATGTCTTTCATCTTGTTCCATGCCTTCCCGCTGGATATCAGGTTCATGGCCACATCGTAGCCTTCCCCGGGCTTCACCTTCCCCACCAGCTCGAACAGCTTCCCGGTGAGCATGGCGCTTTTGTTCCTCAGGTCCGCGGGCCCGCCCCCTTTCAGCACTTCCACCACATCCCTGCACTCCAGCGCAGGGCCTATCCCGTTCCCGACCGGCTCCGAACCGTCTGTTATCAGCCCCTCTATGGTCATGTCCAGGTGCTTGCCTATCTTGATGAAGTCCGCGCCCAGGGCCTCCGCGTCCTCCATGTTCATCACCTTCACCCCCCTTCCGAGCGGTATGTCCACCACCACGTAATGCGCACCCACGCTCTTCTTCTTGGCGAGTATGCTCGCGAGCAGGGTCCCCCTCGGGTCCAGCGAAAGCGGGTTCCTTATCTTTATGAGCTTGTCGTCCGCAGATGCGAGGTTCATCCCTCCCCCCCACGCAATCGCCCCCTTCGTCTTCAGCACAATCCTCTTCATCTCGTCCACGCTGAAATCCACCGGAGCCAGCACCTCCATAGTGTCCGCGGTCCCTGCCGCGGAGGTTATCGCCCTGGATGAGGTTTTCGGGATGTACACTCCCCCGGCCGCAATCAGCGGAACCATCACCATCGTGGTCCTGTTCCCGGCCACCCCGCCTATGCAGTGCTTGTCCGCGACCGGCTTCACCCCGAGGTCCAGCTGGTCCCCGGACTCGACTATGGAATTCGTGAGCGAAACCACCTCGTCCTCGCCCATGCCCCTGATGTACATCGCGGATATCCAGACTGCAAGCTCGGCCTCGCTCAGCCGGTTGTCCATCAAATCATGTATTATCGAGCGGACCTGCGCCCGCTCCAGCCCCTCCCCATCCAGCTTTTTCCTTATGTATTCTATGCTTGCCGGCCTCTCCATCTTCACGAGCTGTATTATGTCGCCCTCCTCTATCTTCAGCGCATGCGCGACATCCCCGAATACCCCTATCTCGCCCCTCTTCACCATCTCCTTGCTCAGGTCCACTATGCAAATCTTGTCCCCCCCCGAGCTGGTCTTCACATGCACCCTGTACCCCTGCCTCACGTCGTTCTCCATCGCCTCCGTTTCGTTCAGCACAACCACGCTCTTCCCGGTGATTATGTCTATGACGTGGGCCTGGACGGTGTATTTCTTCTGTTCCCAAAGCTGTTCCTTCTTCTTCCTCTTTTCCTTCTCCTCCTCGCTCAGGATATGGTTGCCGTTCCCGGAGTTCCCGCCCTTTGCAACAGCCTTCCCCTTCTTCCCAACCGCACCGAATATTCCGCCAATCATCTCATCCCCTCAGCCAATTTCTTCATCGCGACCCCCCAGAGCGCCTGCGGGGGCACCACTCCCATCTCGGTTATGTACCCGTTGATGTACCGAGCCGCGGTCGCATCAAACGCGGGGTTCGAAATCTTCACCCCTTTCGGAGGCTTTTCCCACACCTCCTTGGGGTCCCGCTCCTCTATCGTTTCCCTTGCCCCGTATATGCTCAGCGGGTCGTATTTGTACAGCTCCGCCGCGGAATAGAATGAAACGTCGTTCATCCTCGCAATCCTAGCGAGCGCCGAAGTCCCCACCTTGTTTATCAGGTCCCCCATCGTGGTGACCGCGTCCGCGCCCACAACCACCATGTCCGCCTTCTTCATGAACCTGTTCACCCCCATGTCCACGGTCAGCGTCACGTCCAGCCCGGCCTTCGCAAGGTTCGCCGCGGTCATCCTGCCCTGGAACCTCGGCCTCGTCTCGCAGCAGACCACGCTTATTTTCTTCCCGTCCGCATGCCCCTTCCTGAGTATGGCGGTGACCGTGCTGGAATGGCAGTGCGTCACAACGGTCCCCCTGTCCGGGAGGATCATCGCCCCGAACTCCGCGACGTTCGCGATGGATTTCTCCATCCCCAGCATGTATTTCTCCTCGTCTTGAATTATCCTCCTCTTCAGGTCCCCGATGGATGCGGTGGGCCTGCCCGCAATCTCAGAAACCGCAAAATCCACATAT
This sequence comes from Microcaldota archaeon, assembly GCA_029557835.1. Taxonomy (GTDB): domain Archaea; phylum Micrarchaeota; class Micrarchaeia; order Anstonellales; family Bilamarchaeaceae; genus CAIXOA01. The sequence continues at coordinate 2,413 of JAKQHW010000010.1, read as the reverse complement.
TCCCTCATCATGTTCCTGAGCATGGGCTCGGTCGGCCTCACGTGCATTATCCTCCCCCTTGCCCTTCTCAGCTCCTCCGCGAGCTGCCCCTTGGTTTTTGCCTTTGAGTCCTCCACCGTCCAGATTATCGCGCGTATGCCCGCCTTCGCGACATTGCGCGCCCCCTGCACCTTCAGGTCCTTTATGTCCTTCAGCAACTTATCCACGCGGTTCATATCAGTCCCCCGTTTCCGGTTCCCGGTTTTCATCCTATCCAACCCCCGAATAATCCAACCTAACCTTTCCCAGATAAACGCCCGGCGTATCCGTAACCCTCCCGATTGCCTGCGCCTTCACGCCATGCTTTTTCGCAATCCCCAGAACCTTCCCTTCCTCCTTTTCCGGGGCAACCACCACCATCCCGGTCCCCATGTTGAATGTGCGGTACATCTCCACCTCGCTCTCCACGTGCTTCCAGAGCCCCGTGAATATCCTCCCGGGCTTCATCGGGGCATCAATAAGGAACCCGCATTTCCTGTTCAGCCGCATCAGCTTCGAAAACGCCCCGCCGGTTATGTGGGCGAGCCCGTGCACCTCGCATCCGTGCAGCATCTCCATCACCGGCTTCACGTATATCCTCGTGGGCGTGAGCATCTCCTTTCCCCACTTCCCCACATCCAGCACCTTCCTTGCGAGCGTATACCCGTTGGAATGCAGGCCCGAGCTCTCCAGCCCGATGAGCACATCCCCCTTTCTTATCGCCTCCCCGGTGGTATATTTCTCAACCTTCCCCACAACCGTGAACGCCAAATCGAACGGCCTTTCTCCCCCCTTTATCACGTCCTTCATTATCGCCGTTTCCCCCCCCACAATTTTGATTCCGCTCTCCTTCGCGCCGGCAACCAGCCCCTTCATCACCTCGGTAATGAGGTACTCATCCTCTTCAGCCACCGCGAGGTAGTCCACGCCCGCCAGCGGCCTCGCGCCCACGCATATTATGTCATTCACATTCATCGCTATGGCGTCAATCCCAACGGTATCGTACTTCCCCAAATCCTGCGCGACCAGCACCTTTGTCCCCACCCCGTCGGTGTGCATCGCCAGCTTCTCCCCGCCGAAATCTATTATGCCCGCATAATGCCCGACCAGCGCATTCTTGTCCCCGGCAAAAATAGCAGAGTTTATGGCCGCCTGTATTCCCCTCACTTTCTTGATGTCGACGCTGTAGGTGGCTCCCATGCCTCAGGTTCTGAGGCAATCTATAAAAAGCTACGTTGGAGGCTACTCGACAATTTCCGAAGTCCCAGAGTAATACTCCCTTGTCGCCGCCCCTTCATAAAGCGCCCCGTTTATCCCGCCTTCGCCGTCCAGCATAAAATCATACAGGGAGGAGTCCCTTGTCGGCGCATAAACCCTCGCGTTGAGCACCCTTGCGAGCACCCCGGCTATGGAGCCGCCGTAAGCCCCGGTGGAGCAGGAATTGAGCACTATCACCGGGCCATCCACGAGGCTGTCCCGCATCCTCTCCATTTCCTCCGTATCCGATATGTTTATCATCCGGTATTGGCCCCTTCCCCCGAGCGATATGGAAGCCGGGCTCCCGTGCCCGCCCAGCACAAGGGCGCTTATCCTTTTCCCGTACCAGCCGGCGACACTATTCACCCTCTCATAGAGGCTGTCCTGCGACCCGACCTCTACCACCATTATCCTGTAGTATCCTGCGAGCTTGCGCAAACTGTCCTTGTATCCATAGAACGCGTCGTTCCAGTCGGATTTCGGAAACACCGCGAGGAGAATGGGCTTTTCCGGGGAACTGGCGGGGTCGGCGTTGCGCGCCACCTCCTGCAGAACCTCTTGGCTGTACCTGAAGAAATACTCCATCCCGAATTTGTTGTAGAGCTCCTTTGCCTTTTCCGCCCCGACCGCATGGATGGCATAGGAGAGGTTCATTATCCTCTCCATGTTCCGCCGCTCTCCGAAAAGCGCGGCTGCAAGCCTGATCCCTTCGTCATAATCCGAATATCCCACGTTCCTTATGTACGAATTACATGAGAAAGGGCTTTCGTAAAGGCGCGTCGTCCTGCCGAGGGAATCCAGCGCATTCACGAGAGCGGCTCCGCGCTTGCCCTCGATTGCCATCTCCACCAGCCTGGCCATGCCTGGATAGAAGCATCTGTCGCTTTCGAACCCGCGCAGCGCCTCCATCACCGACCGGTTCCCGTTGCTCTGCGAATAGTATTTCTCCTCCACATCGCATATCCTTTCCGCCGCCTCCCGGCTCATCGCAGTGTAATTGTCCTTCGCATACCTCGCCCTCCTGATGAATTCCTCCGCATCGGAAGTCCTTTCCGCAATCGCCAGCATGACCTCGGTATCCGCCTTTTGGGCGAGGAAATCCGCGGCTGCCCCCACAACCCCCCCCACCCCCCCCCCC
>JAKQHW010000059.1 GCA_029557835.1 Microcaldota archaeon | reverse complement strand
TCTCAGGCTTCAGAAGAAGCTAAAGGAGGAGCTGGGGCAGAATGAGTGAGCTGAGGGGGCGCTTCCTCCGTTTTTTCTACGAGAACAGGGAGAAGCGCATCGTGTTCGCCTCGCACATGAACGCGGACATAGACGCGCTTTCCTCCATTTATGCCCTGCATTCCGTTTTCCCCAATTCTGTTATGGCGATAGACGGGAAGATGGACGAGCCAGGGAGGATTTTTGCCGAAAGGGCGGGCATCAGCCCCGTGAAGCTGTCCTCCCTCCGGAATGAGGATTACGACGGGCTGGTTGTCGCCGATACGAGCGCGCCTTCCATGCTCAAAAGCGCGGAGGGCTGGCGCATCCTTATGATAATAGACCACCACCGCGAGAACGAAAACTCCCTGAAGGCGGATATCGTGCTCAGGGACTCTTCCGCCTCCGCAACCGCCGAGATGGTCGCCGGGTTGCTGCCTTCCGTTTCAAAGGAGGCGGCGTTCGCACTCGCCTGCGGCATAGTCTCGGACAGCGCGCGCTTCAAGGGCGGAAGGACGAACACCTTCAAAACCCTTGTCTCCATGATGGAGATTGCTGGCGTGGACTACCCCGAGGTGCTGGGATACGGGGAGCCGGAGCCCTCCATGGAGCTCAAGGAGCTCGTGCTCAGGTCGCTCAAGAAGATGAGGGTGGAGCGCCACGGCGGCTACATGATTTCCACGGTGAAGGTGCGGGACGACGAGTCCTTCGTGGCATCCGCGCTCTCGGACTTCGCTGACGCGGCCTTCGTGGGGAGGTGGAAGAGGAGCGAGGGCGAGACAAAGGTCTCCGCCCGGGGGAGGAAGGGCATGCCCGTCCCCCTCAACGAGGTCATGGCGCAGATAGGCAGGGAGTTCGGCGGGGCCGGGGGCGGCCACGCAAAGGCGGCAGGGGCTTCAGCAAAGGGGAGGCCGGAAATAGTGCTTAAAAGGTGCGTTGAGATACTCAAAGGGAGGCTTTAGCATGAGGACGATCCTTGTAGGCGGGCAGTTCGGGGACGAGGGGAAGGGGAAGATAGCTTCCTATCTTGCGGTTTCCGATTCCCCGGAGATAGTGGCCCGCGGGGGCGTGGGCCCCAACGCGGGGCATACGGTGCAGTTTGACGGGAAGAAATACGGCCTGCGCATGCTGCCCTGCGGCATAAACAACCCGAAATCCAGGATAATGATAGGCGCGGGCGTTGTGGTGGACCCGGGGGTGCTGGAGAAGGAGGTGGAGCTCACCGGGACCCGTGGCAGGGTATTCGTTGACAGGAGATGCACGGTCATAACCGCCGAGCACAAGGAGGCGGACGCGGCGGCCGCCCTTAGCGCGAAAATCGGTACCACGAAAACCGGCTGCGGGCCGGCCGTGGCCTCCCGCGCGGCAAGGAATGCAACCCTTGCGCAGGACGAGCCCCTCCTCGAGGGGTTCGTTACGGACGTCCCCGCCGCGGTCAACAGGGCGAAGGACGTGCTGGTGGAGGGCTCCCAGGGGTTCATGCTCTCCGTGCTTTACGGGACCTACCCGTTCGTCACTTCCAAGGATGTCAGCGCGTCCTCTGTTGCCGCGGACGTGGGGCTGGGCCCGACAAGCATAGACCACGTGATAATGATAATCAAATCCTACACCACGCGGGTGGGGAACGGCCCGTTCAGGGACGAGATTCCGGTGGAGGAGGCGGAAAAGCTCGGCTTCCAGGAATACGGGACCGTCACCGGGCGGCCCAGAAGGACTTCGAAAGGCCTGCACTGGGAGGACCTGAAATTCGCGGCGATGGTGAACGGGGCGACGCAGGTCGCGGTCACGAAGATGGACGTGCGCTTCCCCGGGAATGCGGGGGTTCGCGATTATGCGAAGCTCACCTCCGGGGCGAGGGAATTCGTTGAGAAAATAGAGAGGGAGCTTTCAGTCCCTGTCACCCTGATCGGGACCGGGCCGGATGCGAAGGACATAGTAGACCGGAGAAAGGAACTGCTCTAGATCCATTTCCTGCTCCTGAAATAGAGCAGCATGGACAGGGCGACCAATGCCATCAGGCCCAATGTGAGCGGATAGCCCAGCGGGTGCTCCAGCTCCGGCATGTACTCGAAATTCATGCCGTAGAGCCCGGTTATGAACGTGAGGGGTATGAAGATGGTGGCTATCACGGTGAGCACCTTCATCACCTCGTTCATCCTGTTGCTTATGCTTGAGAGGTAGATGTCCACCATCCCCGCGAGGATGTCCCGGTATGTTTCCACGGTATCTATCACCTGGATGGTGTGGTC
>JAKQHW010000029.1 GCA_029557835.1 Microcaldota archaeon | reverse complement strand
TATCGCCTGCACCGTGTCCCTCGCGAGATAGGCCCAGACGTTCTCGCCGCCTATCTCCACCTCCCCGTCCCCGCTTATGCCGAGCTGGACCGAGAAATGCTCCTCTATCCTCTCCTTCGCCTCTTTCAGGGCGCCTATTCTCTCTTTCGGGATCCTGAGCACCTCCATCATGCCCACCTATTCCGCCCTTGGCGCGCCGGCCTTCGCTTCCCCATGCCCCGCAAGCATCTCCTTCGCCGCCTTCTTCCCGTAAACCGCTTCCGCGAGCGCAGCCATCTCCCTGTTCACCTTCTCGTTATATTTGCCCACGTACTTCCCGAATTCCTCCCTTGCCGAGTCCCTGTTCGCCTTTATTATCCCCTTCAGCAGCCCCTTCGAGTACGGGTCGAACTCGTACACATACGCCCCAACCGCCTTCTTCCCTATCTCCACGTCCTCAATGCCGGAAAGGCTCTCAAGCACGACCTTCTTAGCCCTCACGTCCCAGTCGTCCATCAGGTCCATGAAAACCTTCTTGACCGCCGCATCCCCCTTCACCAGTGGCGCGAGCGCCTCCAGCGCGTAAAGCTGCGGCTCGTTTATCTCGCTTTTCGCTATGAATATGAGCTGCTCCTTCATGCTCCCCACGAGCCCCATGTCCCCGAGCTGGGCCATGTACGCGAGAAGCGGCTCATGCGGCCTCCCCTCCGCAAGCATCTTCCGCATCCACTCCATCACCCTGCCGTGCTTCCCAGCCGCGTTCCCGAACGCAAGCATCATGTTGAGGTTCGGGCCCTTCTTCCTTTCGTACAGGTTCTCGAGCAGCCTCCCGAAAACATCCTCCCAGCCGCCAAGCACGACCATTTCCATGGCGCATTCCGCCAGCCTCGCCTTGGTTATCTTCACCCGGTATGTGCGCTCCTCCTCCAGCAGGACGCTCGCGCCTATGTTCACCAGAGCCTCCCTCTCCCCCGCGCATTTTTTGGCCTCCTCCCCGAACCCCTCCTTCTCCGCATACCTCTTCACTAGCCCCCAGAACACATCCCTCGGGTTCCTGTCCGCCTCCCCCTTGTATTTGTGGAGCTTGGCTATCTCCTCCGGCGCCTCCGGGGGCTTCTCCTCTTTCGCATCCTGGGCCATACAGATCTACCATATTTTTATTGCACAACACTTAAAACTCCCTTCCCTCACTCCAGGATGAAGTTTATGAGTGCGGTCTTTATCCCCCCTCCGCCCCTGCCGCCCCTGTGCACCTTCTCCTTCAGCTTCCTCTTGAACATCTCCCCTGCGGTGAGCACGGTGTCCACGAAAAACACGAATGCCAGCAGGTAGAACGCCCCCAGGGCATAATAGAACACTTTCGGCAGCATCATGAACGAAAACACGAACGCCAGCGCCACCGCGGCCACAAGGCAAGCCACCATCGCCATGCTTCTGCTCATCATCTTCCTGTCCAGCTCCTCCGGCGCCTCCGAGCGCAGGAACGCCCTGCTTATACCCTTGCTTATCGCAAGGGCGGACTTCATGAGCCTCGGCGCCTCGTACGCAACCGCCGCCACCGTTATGAGGACTGCCATCACGTCTATCCAGAGCACGTATTCCACGGCTATGCCCGTGTCCCCGATTTTCAGGAGGATGAGCGAAAACGCCAACGCGATGAAAACATTCACCATGTTCGAACCCACCCTCCCAAGCTCCTTTACGAACAAGGTGTAGAAGGACCCGCCCGGCTCGAATGCCTCCATCACCCCGGACATGTACCTTGAAACCCTCCTCAGGCCGGTCCTGGTTTTCGGGGATAAAGCCCTCTCCATGGCCTTGGCCAGGGCATCCTGCTTGCTTGCGGTTATTGATGCGGCTATCGCGGTTATGAACACGACAGAACTGACCACGGACACCAGGTCGGTCCCAAGAGTGAGTGAGGCATGGTTCGCCATGACCAGCGAGAACTCCCCTATGCACAACATCATCGCGGCACTGCGCAACGCCATGGAACTTTCCACGCCCATGAAATACATCGCAGACGCGAGCCCGAAATAATTGGCGAGAATGCTCACTCCTGCAAGTATGATTATCGTCCACGGATTGGCGATTATCCATGCCGCGTTTATGCTCATGCCCACCGAGAAGAAAAAGAAGGACGAGAACAGGTTGGTGAAAGGCTTCATCGTCTGATAGACTTCCTCCTCTCCCCTCAGCCCGGCCATCACGTTGCCCGCTAGGAACGCCCCCAGCATCGCCTCGAGCCCCACCGCCTCAGCTCCGAAGCTCAATATGAAGCATAGTGCAAGCGAAGTGTACATGACGCTTCCCTTATCGCCGCTCTGTATGAAGAACGGCACAGCATAGCCAAGCACAGCCCTGGCCAACAGGTACCCGCCAAGCAATATCAGCAGCGAGGCTGCCATCCCCACGATTGTCTCCATCTGCCCTATTTCCATCCCCCCCAGCCCGGGGATCATCGCCAGCACGAATATGCAGAATATGTCCTCTATTATGAGCACCGTCATGAGGAGGTTCTTGTCTACCCCAGAATCCTTGCTCACCATCGCGAAAACCACCGTGCTGGTCACGCAAAACATGGAGCCTAGAAGTAGAGACTCCATAAGCCCGAACCCAAGCAGAAGCGAGCACTCATAAATTACTATGAAAACCACTGCTATCTTGACAATTGCGACCATTATCGCACGCAGGCCCTTCCCAATCATTGTGTGCGGGTTCACTTCCAGCCCTATACCGAATATGAGGAGTACCGCCCCGACCTCAGCCAGCGTACTGATGAAGTCGCTCCCCTCGATTATCCCGAGCCCGGAAGGCCCTGCGGCTAGCCCGAGCAGGAGGAGCCCGACGATCGGGTGGACTCTCATCCGGAGAGCGATTACGCTCCCTATGAGGGAGAGCAGAATCACTACTCCCAGACTGAACAGCTGGTCTGCCATTGCAACCTAGATGCTCTTTGAGATGGTTTATAAATGTTCCTGCGCTCTCCCGACGATTTTTCCAATTTTTCTTTTCCATTCCCACGTTGTTTGACTTTGATGCCCAATCCGCCAACGCAGGCAGGCAATCGCGAAGGTTTTAATATGATGAGCCGCCTTCTATCCACGGTGTAAAAATGAAATACAAACTCACTTTCGCGCTCCTCGTCCTTCTTGCGGGGGCGCTGATGGCAAGGACCACAACCGTGGGGGTGGGCGAAACGGTTCCGGTCGGCGGCACGACCACCACGGCCACAACAACCACTTCCGAAACAACCACTACTGAAGAGGAGGAAGCATCCGCGCCAATCCCGCAGATGCAGATAACCCCCGCGGACGGAAGCGACGCCCCCTCCACCGGGGGCTCTGAATGGGAAAACCTCGGCATAGCCGGAAGCGGGGATTCTTCGGGCCACAGGGAAACGGTTGATGTTGGGGAAAGCACTGGCGGAACATCCTCCCAGGGGAATGATTCCGTATGCATGCCCGCGCTGGTTCTTTTGGGCGCGCTCGCCCTTTTCGCAAGGGGCTAATCCCGCGCGAAAATCTTTTTTATTTTCTCAACAATCCTGGAGAGGAACCCCTTCCCCTCCCCTTCAATTCCGCATTGCACGGAAACCGGGGGGACATCCTCAGCCCCCTCCCTTTCCTTCTTCGCCAGGAACATGAGCTCCAAAGGGTAGAACATGTGCGTGTCGCCCCTCTCGTCTCTCCTGAGCGCCCCCGCATTCGTTCCCTTCTCCCACATTCTCAGCGCGAATTCCGCCCCATGCCCCGCTTCGTACGCCATGTCCGCAACGACGAGCGCCAGCCTTGAGCGCTCACCGGCGGCGTTCCTCCTATTCCCCAATGTCCCCTTGTGCGCCCTCACCTGCCCGAACGCCCTCTCGAAAATGCGCCTGCTCTCCTCCCGCCTGCCTCCCTTCGCAAGACGGGCCGCCTCGTTCGCGAGTCCGACCGCCCTTGATGCCGGGCCTTCTCCGCCTCTCCACCTAAGCGTCATATAATAAGATTTATAACCACATTCTTAAATGGCTTTCCCCTTTCCTAAAATCTTCTAGCCCTGGACGAGGATTGAACTCGCGGCCTCGTGCTTACCAAGCACGCGCTCTACCACTGAGCTACCAGGGCGGCAAGAGGAAGGGGGGTCCCCCCTTCTCTTTAGCGTAATCATAACCCCCCAACTACAGATTATTTCTTCGATATAATTCTCCGCTGTTCCTCTATTTTCCCAAGAACCTTTTTAATATTAATCCTGACGAAAACCAAAAATAAATCGGGGGATGAGCCGGAAAGCTCATCCGACCAGCGAAATCTTGACGAAAACGGAGTCCGGTATCTTGATGCGAAGGAGCTGCCTTATCGTCTTCTCGTCCCCGTCCACCTGGATGAGCCTCTTGCTTATCCTCTTCTCCCAGTGCTCATAGGTGTCCGAGCCGTCTCCGCAGGGCGTCCGCCTGCAGTTCACGCTAAGCCTTTTCCTGGGCATGGGGACGGGGCCCACCACCTTCATGTTCAGCGCCGCGGACAATTCCTTTATCTGCGACACCACTATCTGGAGGTCGGCGGGTTTCTCGCTCTTCAACGTTATCTTTGCCTTCGTCATCCAATCCCTTTGCTCACATCTTCTTCGGGACAACGTCCAGTATGACGCCCGCGGCGACAGTCTGGCCCATGTCCCTGATCGCGAACCTTCCCAGTGGCGGGAACTCCTGGAACTTCTCCAGGCAGACCGGCTTGAGCGGCTTCATCTTTATCACGGCCACGTCCCCGGTCTTGATGAAGTCCGGGTTCTTCTGCTGTGTCTGCCCGCTCTTCGGGTCCTTCTTCTCCACCAGCTCGGTCACCCTCGCGGCGAACTGCGCGGTGTGAACGTGCAGCACCGGGGTGTACCCTATTGAAATCGCCGTGGGATGATTAAGCACCACGATCTGTGCTGTGAACTCCTCGGCGACCGTCGGTGGCTTGTCCGCCGGGCCGATGACATCACCCCTCTTGACATCCTTCTTGTCCACGCCCTTCACGTTGAAGCCTACGTTGTCTCCGGGCATCGCCTCAGCCATCTCCTGATGGTGCATCTCTATCTTCTTCACTTCCCCCTTCGCTCCCGAGGGCATGAAGATTATCGGCATATTGGACTTCAGCACGCCTGTCTCCACCCTCCCGACCGGCACGGTCCCGTGCCCGGTGATGGTGTAGACGTCCTGCACCGGCAGCCTGAGCGGCTTATCAGTTGGCTTTATCGGCGGGGTGAACTGGTCGATGAGCTCCAGCAGCGTCGGGCCCGTGTACCACGGCATCTTGTCGGATTTCTTCGCTATGTTGTCCCCGACATATGCGGAAGTGGGCACCAAATGGACCTTGTCCATCTTCCATCCCATTCCGGAAAGGAGCTTGGTTACCTCCTCCTTCACCTTGTCGAACTGCGCCTTGTCGTAGTTCACCGCGTCCATCTTGTTCATGTTCACGATGAGCTGGTTTATCCCCAGCACCTTGGAAAGGAACGCGTGCTCCTTCGTCTGCGGCTGGACACCGTCTTTCACGGAAACCACTAGGACCGCGCCGTCCGCCTGGCTCGCGCCAGTAATCATGTTCTTCACGAAGTCCCTGTGCCCCGGGGCGTCTATGATTGTGCAATGGAATTTCGGGGTCTCGAACTCCTTGTGCGAGACCTCTATCGTCACGCCCCTCTCCCTCTCCTCTTTGAGGGTGTCCATGACGAATGCGTACTCGAATGTCGCCTTCCCAAGCCTCTCCGCCTCTTCCTTGAGCTTCCTCATGACATTTTCGGGAAGCGCGCCAGTGTCGTACAGGACGCGCCCCACGGAAGTAGACTTCCCGGAGTCCACGTGGCCTATAAACACTATATTCATGTGTTCTTTCTTTGCCATATCTACACCTCAATTTTAGCATTCACTCTCCGAATTCGCGCAACAACGCGAAAAAGAGTATAGCTCTTATTGATGGATTAATTTTTAAACCTTATTTCCCCTCTCCCTCGCCTTTGCCTCTTTCCAAACCCTCTCCGCCTCCTCTTTGCCCACGGCCCGGCCTTCAACCAGCCAGGGCTTCCTCCTCCTTATCTTCCCCATCAACCCATCCACAACGCTCTCCGCCCCGAAGAGCCCCTTCCTCTCGCAGACCTGCGCCAGCATGACCGCGTCCCAGAGCACATCCCCCAGCTCCTCCCTCGCGTTCGCATAATCCCCTTTCCTGAACGCCTCCTCCAGCTCCGCAACCTCCTCCTTTAGCGCCCTCAGGAAATCCTCAGGCGCTTTCTCACAGCACCATGGGCATTCCTCCTGGCCAGCCCCGCCATGTCCCGCAGCTTTTCCATTTCCCCGCCCCACTATTTGCCCGCACCGTTATCTTTTAATTGGTTGCATCCGAGCCCTTCCACATGCTGGGCGTAATCGGGGGCAGCGGCCTCTACAACATGGGCAAGATGAAGGAGAAATCCGTATCAACGCCTTACGGGAAGGCGCAGCTATACTCCCTTAAGCTTGAGGGCGAGGACGCGCTGTTCATCCCCCGCCACCGCTTCGGCCATATTGTCCCAGCGCACATGGTCAACTACAAGGCGAACGTATGGGCGCTGGAGGAGGAAGGCGCAACAGCCCTCCTCACCTTCTATTCCGCAGGCATAATCTCCAAATACAGGCCCGGGGACCTTGTCTTCATCAAGGACTTCATCGGGCTCTTCACCCCCATCTCCTTTTACGATTCCTTCGAATCAGGCATCCGCCACGCGGACATGTCCGCCCCTTTCGACCCGGGCCTCTCCAAACTGGCCAGGCAGGGCGCCTACGCCTCCCGCATCAAGCTGCAGCAGGGGGGCATAATCGCCACAATCCGCGGCCCCCGCTTCGAGACCGCTTCCGAAATCCAGGTTTTGAGGATGATGAGGGCGAACCTCGTCAACATGACCGCAGCCTACGAGATAACCCTGGCCAACGAGCTGGAACTCCCAATCGCCTCAATCGCGATAGGCACCAACCCTGCCTGCGGCGTAAGGGGCACACGGGCGATTTCCCATTCCGAGGTCACGAAAGTGGTCAAGAAAAAGGAGCTCCAGGCAAAAGCCATAGCAACCTACATGGCCCGGCACGTAATCTAAACTAGCGCGTGACCCTCATCTTCTCCATTTCCTTCAGGTATTCCGGATGCTTCTCGAAATACTCCCTCGCCGGCTTCAGCATCCCGCACAGCTCCCCGGCCACCGCGTTCTTCAAATCCATCGGATGCAGCTTCCCCTCCGCAAACTCCTTCCTTAGCTGCGCGGAATCCGCAATCTCCAGGTCCCCCCCGAATTTCGCCGGCCTTTCTATCTTAAGCGGCCTGTCCCGCAGCACGAGCATCTCCGCATACTGCAACATCGGGTTCCCCTCCACCGCTTTCGGTGCGCATACCGCCTTCCCAATCTTCCTCCTTATCTCCGCCTCGCTTTCGTGCACGAATATTGCAGAATCCGGGACGCTCTTGCTCATCTTCGCCTCTATCACCTCGTCCTCAGTGGGGTTCATCCTCATGCAGCTCTGCAATCCAGGCAGGAGCCCGGTGTGCAGCGCAACCGGCTTCTCCTCCCCTAATTTGGGCGCAATCTCCCTCGCGAGCATGTGCACCTTCCGCTGGTCCATCCCCGCGTGCGCGATATCCACTTCCAATTTGAAAATGTCCGCGGCCTGCATCGCGGGATATATCATCGCCGCGCTGCTCAGCGCATCGCTCTCCTTCCTGCCCATCGCGGTCACGCACCTGAGCATCCGGTTCGTGGTGGTGTTCCTCATTATGTCCAGCACCATCTTCCAGTAGTCCTCGTCGTAAATCTCGCTGGCGAGCACGAACCGGACCTTGTCCTCCGGTAGCCCCAGCGCCACAAACGCATGCTTGAAATACCCCATCCCGATTTTCCTTATGCCTTCCAGGTCCCCCCCCATCTTCCCGTTTATCCACGCGTGGTAGTCCGCCAGGAATATGCAGGGCTTCACGCCTGCCTCCATCAGGTCCCTGATCTTGAGCGCAGTCATCAGCCCGGTCCCAAGGTGCACATAGCCCGAAATCTCGAACCCTATGTAGTGCTTCGGGTGCGCCTTCGCCTCAAACAGCCCTCTCAGCTCCTCTTCCGTAACCAGTTCTATTGCCGGAGCCCTCTTCGCCAATTCCACTTTCTTCCCTATGTCCATGTCTCACACCTAAATCTGCGAAACGAACCAAAGCGCAGTCACTACCCCTCCAAATATTATTAATGGGGCCGCAATCCTGGCCACAGCCACAATCGCGTTCACCGTGCTAACTATCTCCACCGCCTGCCTTGCACCGAATACCTTCAGCCCTACCAGCGCCCTCTCCCCGTAGAACTCAGCATCCCCGATGTCCGCGTATGCGGCCTCAACCATCCTCCCGGCCGCCTCCAGCACTTTCGGGTCCTCCCTCACAGGATTCACGACGCCCCTTACCGTGTTCACCTTGTGCGTATCCGTAGTGTACACCGCGGGCACCACCCTGCCCCATCCTTTCTCCGCGAACATCCTGCGCACCTCGCCCATGATCTTCTCCCTGAACTCCGGCGTTATTCCGTTCGCATCCAGCAATATTATTGCATATTTGGGCTCGGTCCCGAAAACAGCGACCTTTATCCCGGCCGGCCCCACCATATCGCTCTCAATCCCGCAGCATGCGGTCCCCACGCTCAGCCTCTTCCACTTCCCCTCCGCCCCGCACGCCTTCCCGACCGCTTCCATGTACCTGAACCCTATGGAAGTCCCGGGCTCCACATACTCTATCCTCCCGGTCTCCGAGTTGTGCTGGTCGGCAATGGCGGCCATCCCGAGCCCCTTCTCGGCTTCCGCAGTCAGCGCAATCCCCATCCCCAGGGAAAAGTCCTCGCAGGTCTCCGGGGCCCTGGTGAGCCCGATAAATGCCGTGTCCCCGACCATTAGGCACTCCGCCCTGCACTCCCCGGATTCGGCGCTTGCAAACGCGGCCTTCCCGCTTCTTGCCCCGGCCCTTCCAAGGATTTCCCTGCATTTTCCCGTAATGTTCCCCAGCTCAGCCACGGACACCGGGTTCATGTCGTGCGTCGCAAGCCCGTGGAAGACAAAGACCTCCCTGCCCTTCCTGTCCGATTCCAGCGCCTTCGCGATCAGGTGCGAGAAATTGCTCCCGCCCAGCTCCCCAAAGGGCCCGAAGTGGACATATGGCACCACGAACACGGCCTCCTTCCCCTCCTTCCTGAAAAGCAGCACTGATAGGTACGTCTGCGCATCCTCCCCGACCTTCCTGAAAGCCTTCTCCATATCCTTCGCATTGTAGAACCACTGCCCGAAAAACATCGATACCGCGTCTGTGCTGGCGACCCCGAACGTCCTCTTCATCGGCGCGTTTATTATCCAGAAGAGCAGGAACAGCGCGCCCAGCAGCACAAATGAGGCGAAATAGAATTTTATCAGCACGCTTTCCGTGGACCCCTGGAACGGGAGCAGCCCCTCGGTTATCAGGAAGAATGCGTGCAGCAGCGACTGCAGGAAGGCGAACACGAGCGACTTCCACCTCAGCACGAACACTATCCTCGCTATTATGTACCATAACACGAAGACCAGCGCGCTCCCAAGGAAGACTATCTCCAGCCCCACCGGGACCCCGAACAGCGGAAGCGACACTGCGGCCAGGTAGGTTGCCGCGTATATGACCGCCCCCATCAGCGCCACCGCGGTTATCCTCCTCACCGGCACCTTCATCATTATTGCCTTCCCGACTATTATGGAGAGGAACCCCGGCACCGCAAGCACGAAAAAGGACGTCAGCCCGGCCTCGATCGCGTTCTGCCCGGCCACCAGCGCGAGCGCTATCCCGAACGCTATCGAAACCATTATTATGAGCCCAGCGAGCACCCTCGCCCGGGGAAGGGAGACGAAATATCGGGTGAGCCCCACCGCCTTTTCCATGTTGCCCATGCCTTGGTTTCCCGTTCCCAAGTTTAAAAATCTTCGTTCCGATAATACTTCATATGCACAACCTTGTATGCCCTCGCTGCGGAACGACCAACGACAGGGAGGAGTTCGCAGGCCCCTTCTGCCTCCAATGCGCTCCGATAAAGCTCATTTGCCCCAAGGAGTTCTCGATAGAGGTATGCCCCAAATGCGGAAGGATGCGCGTGGCGCGGGAATGGATAAGGTTCGACCCGCAGATAATCGCCAAGCTGCTGAAGAGGAAATGCAAGGGGAAGATAGAGAAGATGGAGTATGACCCCCACTCCGGCAAGGCGGCCTTCTTCATAACCCGCGAGAACAGCCTCATCAGGCTCGAGCGCACAATCAAGTTCGCCCCAATAAAGAACATATGCGTTGACTGTTCCCGGAGGGGCTCCAACTATTTCGAATCCATAATCCAGCTGCGCGGCAGGCCGGAGCGCATCGCCAAATACGAAAAGCTCCTCACCTCCTCCCTGTCCGAATCGACCTTCATAACCAAATCCGAGCAGCTCAAGGAGGGCAAGGACCTTTACGTGGGCAGCTCCAAGGCGGTGATTGCGGTCCTGAACGAGCTCGGCATGAAGGTGACCATAACCCGCACCCTCCACGGCCAAAAGCAGGGCAAGCGCCTCTACCGCACCACCTTCCTACTTCGCCTTTGAAAACTTGTGCCTGGCCCCGCCCTTCCCCTTCACATCCTTCCCGAGCGCCCCTATCGCTTCCAGCGCATACTTGTATCCCGGAATGTTCACCGCTATGGTCTTGAACCTGGCCACCAGCATGAACGCGGTCGCCTGCGCCAGCGGCACCCCCATCAGCCCAAGCACCAGCGTCCCGCCCGCCTCGCTCAGTCCCATCCCGGCAAGCGTCGGGCTGGGCACGAACTCCAGCATCGTTATCAGCGGCTGGAAGAAATAGTAGAAAAACACCTCATGCACCGGGAACTCAACGGTTATCCCCACGCTCTTTGCCACCGCCCACCAGGAGAGCGCCTTCAGGCTCCATGTCACCATCAGCAGCCCCATTATCTCCGGGCTTTTTCTTATGATGACCCTGGAATGCTCCTGCATCCTGTGGCACATCCCCAGCACCTCGCCCGCCAGCGGCCACCCCTCCGCGAATGAAAACAGCTTCAGGAACTTTTTGGAGAAAAGCAGGAGCACCAGCACCGAGAGCACCAGGGACAGGCCCGCAACCCCCACATACATGACCCAGCCGTTCTCCGAGTTCACCAGGCTGCTGAGCAGATAGAAGACCGCGAATCCCCCCGCGCCCACCTTCACCAGGAAATCGAACATCTGCGGCCCGAGTATGGAGACCATCGCCTTTTCAGGAGGGATATGGTATTTCTTGTTCATCACCAGCGCGGTGGCCATGTACCCGCTCCTCGCAGGGGTGAAGTCCGCCACCAGCATCCCGCTCAGGTGCGCCCTGAATATCTCCCCCAGGCCCAGCCTTGCGCCCATCGCGTCCAGCAGTATCTTTATCCTGAACACCATGAACCAGTACATCGCCACCAGCAGGATTATGGAGAGGGCGAGCCACCACAGGTCTATGTTCGCCACGTATCCGACGAACTCCTCAAATCCCGCGAAATGCAGCAGCAGGGCTATGATTATGATGGATATTATGAGCTCGGCTATGAAATGCGCCCTGTCCACAAAAAATTTCTTCAACAAGCCACCCTCCTTTTTTCTCGCCTCACTTCGCCACCAAGGGCTCAGTTCGGCTCTGCCTTTGGGTATGCCCCGCGGGGCAAGCAAAAATGAGCCCAAAAACCTCAAGCCCACCTCTTGCTTCTCCCCCCTTACGAATGCTGGGTTAAAAATACTTGCCAGGCCACGACCGGGATTCGAACCCGGGCTAAGGGCTCCACAGGCCCCCGTGCTGCCGCTACACCATCGTGGCCGAATGAGGACGGAACAATGGTTCTGCCCGCTCGTGCAATAGTAAGAGCCGCAAAACCCTTTTTAATCACTTTCCTAATCTCTGCTGGAGCTTCCTCTCAAGATGCGTTCCGTCACCATGTACAAAATCCACCCGCTTCGGCCCCACCGCATCCATATACTCCACGATGTCATAGAAATCCGCATGGTCGCTAAGAGGGAAGGCGGCATCGCAGTTGTGCCTCATGCTCATCACCCACCCGGTCGCCACGGCGCAAAGAACCCTCTTCCCGAAAGCCCCGCCCAATTTCCTCGCAAACCCCCTGTTCGCCAGGCGCGGAGGGACAACCGCCACAAACCCGCCTTTCATAATCTCTTCCGCCGCTTCCGTCCCGACAACCGCCCTTTCCAGCCCAATCCCATATTTCCCGTAAACAGAGTTGAACCGCTCCCCATCCCGCTGGACGACTGGCACAACCCCCGCATATTCATTCAGCACCCTTATGATTTCCTGCGCCTTCCCCAGGTTATACGCCCCAATGAGCCGTATGCTCCCCTCCGTCTCCTTCACCCACTTCCCGACCTGCCCATAAACCTCAAACGGGTCAGGAAACCTGAACCTCGGGTCCCCATAGGTGCACTCCACCACCAATCTGTCCGCATTTTTCGCCTTCGCACCCTTTCCAAAAATCCCGTCCTTCACCCTAAAATCTCCCGTATAGAGCACGCTCTCCCCATCCAGCTCCGCATACATCTGCCTTGAGCCCAGAATATGCCCCGCATCCAATAGCTCTACCCATTTTTCCGTATGCCTCTCCGCCCCAAAACCAGCAAGCGCGAGCGTCTCCTCGCTCGCAATTATCTTATCTTTTTTCCTAAAACCAGAAACGTGGTCCCCATGCGCATGCGAAAGGAAACTCACATCTCCCGCGCCGCAGTCCAGCCCTATTGATTTGCCGCCGAGGGAGACCTCCATGCCGGGATTTTGCAGACAACTTATATATTCCTAACCTTTTCCTTTCCACAGCCCGTGTATGTTGCAGTATTCCCTCGCCAAAATCCCTTCCGCCTTTATCTCGAACTCCGCCTCAGGCTTTTCGCCCGGCTTCAGGAATTTCCTATAGCTCTTCCCGTCCGCAACCACCTGTATCCATTCGATGTAATGCTTCTCCTCCATCGGGTGCGCCACAGCCCCGACTTTCACCCTAATGCCCTTCCCCGTCTTCTCGATTACGGGCACATGCTTCTCGTTCCCCACATCCTCGCTTCTTTCCTCCTGCAGCTTCATCTCCTGCCCGCAGCACACCAAGGTTCCGACCCCCTCATGCAGGACCTCCACGATGTTCCCGCAAACCCCGCATTTGTATATCTGCAGTTTTTCCGTCATGCAATCCACCTATATTTTCCCCACAAGCTCCGGCCCGGGCGTGAGCGCCTCGTCCCCGGGCTTCCAGTTCGCCGGGCACACTTGCCCACTGTGCTCCCGCACATACCTTGCCGCCTGCAATTTTCTTAATATCTCCGCAGAGCTCCTCCCAATGCTGTTATCATGCATCTCCACCAATTTGACCTTCCCGTCCGGGTCGATTATGAAGGTCGCACGAGTGGACAATCCATCCTCCTCGATGTATGTGCCGAACGCCCTGCTTATCCTCCCGCCCGGGTCCGCGCCCATCGGGAATTTGATGGATTTTATGCTCGAAGAGTTCTCATGCCATGCCATGTGCACATATGCGGTATCCGTGCTCATGCTCACCACCTCCGCGCCCGCCTCCTGGAACTTTTGGTAATGGTGCGCCGCATCCTGCAATTCCGTTGGGCACACGAACGTGAAGTCCGCCGGATAGAACATCAGCACCAGCCACTTTCCTTTGTAGTCCGAAAGCCTCATCTTCCTTATTTGCCCCCTCTGGAACGCATCAAACTCAAAATCCGGCATCTCTTCATTTACCTTCAACATACTAATCACCAACCAGAATTCCGCAAGTTCGTTTTTTAAACTGTTTGGTTCGAAAAACGAACTATGGACGGAAGGGATGAGGTCATCCTGCACGCGCTCATAGCGGATTCCCGCACCTCTTTCGTAGAGCTTGCCAAGCGCCTCAAAATCACCGAGGCCGCGGTAAGGAAGCGCGTAAAGAATTTGGAGGAGATGGGCATAATCCAGCACTTTACGGTCAAGGTGGACCCATCCGTCCTCGGCTACAACTCCGTCGCCATAATAGGGATAGACACGGATCCAGGCTTTCTCCCCGAAATATATGAGGCTCTCCGGAGGATGAGGGACATAAAATACGCATCCCTCTCCTCCGGGGACCACATGCTCATGTTCGAGGCCTGGTGCAAAACCCAAAAAGAGCTCGGTTCGCTCATCTCCCACATAAGGAAGATGCGGGGCGTCACAAAGGTGTGCCCCGCCATACTCCTGCGCAACCAGTAGGGCCGCAGTTATCCTTTAAAACCTCCCCTCCGTTAGCCCCCCGGTGGTCTTTTGGCAAAGGATGAAGAAAAAATCCTGTCCGTCAAATTCGACAAGGGCGCCCTTGAGAAGAAGGTCGTCATGAAGGAGAAGGCGATGGAGAGGAAGTTTGGCAGGATAGGCGCAAGCCTCGAGGAGCGGCTCTCAAGCATAGACCTGGACGCTTTGGAGAAGGACGTCAAACAAAGGCCCATGCTCTACCTCGCGGTCGCTTTCACCGCGGGAATAGCAATCGGCGCCATGATCGGCGGCGCAAGGAGGAGGGATTGAAATGATAGAAGTGTTCAAGGACCTCATGCTCGGGATGGTGCAGGCCTACATAAACGAGATAGTGGACACCACCTCTGAAAAGATAAACGCGAAGGTGGACCTCATCGTCGCAAAGGTCGCAGTGATGATGAAGGAAGTGCTCCCCGCGATAATCTACAGCTCGCTGTTCTTCGGAATCGGGATGATAATCCTGGTGCTCGGTTTCAGCGCCTACCTGGACACGATAATCGGGGTGCAGGGCGCGGGCTACATGATTGGCGGCGTGGCACTGGTGTTCCTGGGGCTCCATTACAAGGTGCAGCTGGACAAGTCGCTGGCCAAGCTTCCGCAGCCCAAGTGATTTTTTTCATTTTTTTTATTTATTGAAATAGACTAAAAGTGGTGATGCAGATGGCATTCAAAGGATACGTTGCAAACATAGAAGAGCTGACGGAAAAGAACACCGACTTCAGGCGCGTCCTCTACACGGGAAAGCACAGCCAATTAGTTCTCATGTGCCTCCGGCCCGGGGAGGAAATCGGGTTAGAAGTGCACGGCCACCTCGACCAGTTCTTCCGCTTCGAGGCGGGGGAGGGCGAGGTCCACATAGACCGCGTCAAGCACAAGGTGAAGGACGGCGACTGCGCCATCGTCCCGGCGGGCGCCCAGCACAACGTGGTGAATACGGGAAGCACCGAGCTCAAGCTCTACACCATCTATTCCCCGCCCGAGCACATAGACAAGACCATCCGCCACACCAAGAAGGACGCGGAGGACATGCCCGAGGAATTCGACGGCAAGACCACCGAATAGAAAAATAGGATGCAGGGGACGAGATTCGAACTCGCGTAGGCACTAAGCCACTAGACCCTCAATCTAGCGCGTTTGGCCGCTCCGCCACCCCTGCTTCCGAACCGCGGAGGGGGACACCCCCTCCCCAGTTTGAGGGTCCTCCTGACCCTCCCCCGACTTTAGCAATATAATTCGCACTAAAGCCGTGTCCTATTCTAAGCTCTAAACTCTTTATAAACTTGCCTTCGCGTCCATAAACTCTCTCAATAGGGAAGTGGCATAGCTCCCCGAAGGCAAAGAGAACCGAAACTTGTTCTCCGTAAATGAGAAACCCACATAAGGCGCAAGCAGGGCCCTGTACGCCCCCTTCGAGCTAATCTCCGGCACTGATTTTATTTTGAAATCCCGCGGCGAAATCCCGTATTTATCCAGGATCTCCCGTTCCCTCGCATTAGGCACAGTTTCGTACCCGATTATCCTTCCGCAAAGCCAGGCGTCCCCTTTTTCCTCCACCATCGGGAACCCGCCCATCTCAGCGCAGAAATACTCCCCCTCCTCCGGGGCCACCTCCCCCCCCTTCACGCGCTCTGAAACCATCTCATTGAACAAATAGGACTGGAACGCATGCACAAACATAAGGAGGGTGGGCCGCGGCAGCTGCCTGAAGGCCCCGACGAAATCATTTGCATTCCTGGCAAGCCAGGAGAGCATCGCCCTTTCCGGCCGCAAATGCGCAGGGAACTCCCTCAGCGCCCTTGCGAAATCCATATGCTCCCCGAGCGCCTTCCTCGCCCCCACGCTCTTTTCGTTCAATTCCCCGGCAGTCGCACAAAGGAACTCCATCGCCGCCTCCTCGAACTGCCTCGCCACCAGCATCTCCCCTATTATATGGGTATTATGCCTGGTGCTCCCGAACCTCTGCGGCCCGAAATAATTGGGGAATTTCCCCCCGAGCTCCAAATGGATGGCGTTTGCCCGGCCCTCCACATCGCCGTTTTCCCCACGCCATCCTATGGTAAACCTGTTCCCGAGCAAATCCCCCATCTTCACCTTTTCCGCAGCCCCCCACGCCCCCAGTATCTCGATATCCTTCACCCGCACGGCAAGAATCTTCTCCGGAGGGATGTCAAAAGCCGACATCAATTGCACCGAAACCGCGGTCTTGTCCTTGGTCCCGGCATAATCAAACCTGCTCTGTCCCACATGCAGCCTCCGCGAAATCTCCTTCACCGCGGCGGCGGTAGTCCAATCACTTTTCTGCACCACGAAATGGGAAAACCTTCCTTCCTCCCCCCCTCGCTCCACCCTCTTCCCTTTCTCCAGCACCGTCCCGTCCTGCATTATTTCCTCTACCAAAAAAGATTCCGCATCGAACTTTATCTCCCCTCCAATCCCGGAAGAGGGCGAGAGGTAGGCCCAGTCAAAATTCCTCATTTGTTTTCTCCCTGGTACTTCCCGGAATACAGCTCCTTCGCCCCCTCGCTCAATTTAACGAAAACGAGCTGCCCCACCTTCGCATTCCTTTTGAACTTCCCGCCGTGGGGATTAGACACAATTAGCAGCGCCTCGCTCCTCCCCTCGTACCCCGGGTCCCAGACCGCGCATTCCAGCGTCATCCCGCACCTAAGGAGGGAAGACCGCGGGAAGCAGAGCGCCGCCGCATCCGCGGGTATCTTCACATACTCGTTGAACAGGACCTTGTAGCACCCGGGCCTTAGGTGCACCCAATCCCCTTCGAACTCAATCTCCTCCGCCCCGGAAATCTTCCTGCCCGCATTGTCGAAGTCTATGCTTCCTGAATCGGAAAAGGCCAAAACCTTCTTCAGCGTCATGTCCACCCCCGCGGGCTGGAACTGCGAATCCCCGACAAAGTCCGACACAATGGCTGATGACAGTATGTGCTGTTTCGGCAATATCACAAAATCCCCGAACCAGATTCTATTGGAAAACGTTTAAAACATGGTAATCCATCAACCCACCATGGCAAATGAAAGGGCATGGCTTTCAACCAGCCGCCTTGAGGCGCTTACGGACGGCATATTCGCTTTCGCGATGACCCTTCTCGTCCTCTCCATCTCCCTCCCGGACGACCCGGGCGGGAAAGGGTACATGCCCAACGCGGAGCTTGAAGACCTCATATTAGGAGAGTCGCACAGGTTCCTCAATTACGCAATCGCGTTCCTTCTCCTCGCCGGCTTCTGGATGAACCATTCCAGGGAGTTCCACATGATAAAGGCCACGGAGCACAAGCACACCTGGATCAACATCCTTTTCCTGATGTTCGTAGCCCTGGTCCCCTTCACCACCGCGCTGGTCGGCGACTACGGCCAGGACTGGGTGGCCTGGCTCTTCTTCGGGGCAAACATCCTCATACTCGGGATTTTCCTTTACATGAACTGGTGGTATGCGAGCAGGAACCGCCACCTCCTGCATGCCGATGTGGAGGAAGAGCGCATAGAGCTGGGGAAAAGGCGCGGCCTGGTGGTCCCGTCCGCGGCCGTCGTTTCCGTTGCAGTCTCATTAGCCGCCCCGTCCCTGGCCGGCTTCGTCTATATGCTTATACCCATTGTCCTGATGCTCCCCTGGTTCCACGCAGGGAAAAAGCCGGAAAAGAAAAAATGATGGGGAAGGCGGGCTATTCCAGCTCGTCTTCCGCATAAAAGTAGCCATTCAGCACGGAGGGATATGCGAAAAGCTCCCCTTCCCTGAAGAACCTCGCGACCTCCTTCTTCGCCGTTTCCAGCGAATCCGAGGCGTGTATCACGTTCCTGCTGGTGGACATTGAAAAGTCGCCGCGTATGGTCCCGGCGCCGGCCTTCCTGGCGTTGGTCGCCCCGACTATGCTCCGGGTGGCCTCCACCGCCTCCACGCCCTCAACGCACATCGCGACTATCGGGTTGTGTGTCATGAACTGCTCCAGCCCCGGGTAGAAGGGCTTGGATGTGAGGTGCGCATAGTGCTCCTTCGCGAGGGCCGGGGGCATCTTCATCATCTTCAATCCTATGATTTTGAGCCCCTTCTCCTCAAACCTCGTGATTATCCTCCCGATGAGCCCGCGCTGCAGCGCATCCGGCTTAAGGAGAACCAACGTCCTTTCCATGCGCTCACGCCTTCCTGGTCTTCTTCGCCCACTTCACCTTCTTCCCCACCCTTCCCAGCTTGAGCTGGTTCTTCATGCATTTTGAAGAGCAGAAGTAGAAGACAGTGCCGTCCTTCTTGGCGTAGAGCCTTCCGGTCCCCTTCGCCAGGTCGATTCCGCAGAACGAACATGCAGCCACTCAAATCACCTTGTGCGTATCTCCTTGGCTTCCCTTTCGGGCTCGATTAGCATGATTATCATGCCCTTCTTCACCGGGCCCTTTATGTTCCGGAGGATCACCCTTCCGGACTCCGAACCCTCAAGAATTTTGCAGAGGACCTGGTAGATCTCGCCATAGACCCCGGTCTTGGCCTTGACCTCCATGATCTCCGCTGCTACCGCGTCTGCCATTCAGCTCACTCCTTTTTCTCTTCCTTGGCCTTCTTCGCCCTGGGCTTCTTCTCCTTCTTTGGCTTCTCGCCCTCGGCTGCAGGCGCCTCCGCGGCCTTCTCCTCTTTCGGCGCCTCCTGTTTCTCCGGAGCCCTGGGCTTCGGCAGCCTCTTGAGCACATTGTTGAGTATCTCGTTCGCCGAGCCCGCGTCTTCTAGCGCAACTGAGGATGTCGGAACCGGTATCCCAACTGCTTTCCCGAGGTCGGCCTTCGTGGGCACGTATACAAATGGAATCCCCTTCTCCTCGCAGAGCATCGGTATGTGGATTATGATCTCCTCAGGCTCCACATCCCCCGCCATCACAACGAGCTTCGCCGCCCTCCTTTCTATGGATTTGGTGGTCTCGTTGATGCCCTTGCGGATTTTCCCGGAGTCCTTCGCGACCGAAAGGGCCTCGATTACCCCGTCCACTACTTCCTTTGGTGTTTCAAATTTCACATAACTCGGCATATTCGCACCTCGTTATTCATTTAGCCCCCTGCGGAGCTATCTTCCTGCCACACGCCCCATATGTCGGGGCGGGTGCCAAGCCACTTCATCGGTGGTAGCTGTTTATTTGCCCCCTAGTGTTTAAAAATCTACTACTTATACTTTCTCCTGCGTTCCCATGTCCAAAATAGTAATCATCGGCGGCGGCCCGGCGGGGATGTTCGCCGCCTACGAGCTTTCAAAAAACGGGCAGGAAGTCACCCTCATAGAATCAGGATTGGACGTGGAGGACAGGAGGAAGGCAATCGCAAAAGAGGACTCCGCCGGCCCCCACTACATTTCCGGGATGGGCGGCTCCGGGACCTTCTCCGACGGGAAGATGAACCTTCACCCCCAAATCGGCGGGGACCTCACCGAATTCGCCCCGCGCTCCGAGGCGGAATCCCTCATCTTATATGTGGACAGGATATTCACCGCCCACGGCGCCCCCAAGGAGGCGGAGATAAGCCCGGACGCGAGGAAGCTGGAGATACGCGCCATGCGCGAGGGGCTGAAATACATCCCCATCCGCCAGAAGCACGTGGGCAGCGATTTGCTCCCGGATGTGGTGAGCTCGATAAGGAAGGAGATGGAGTCCTTCGGGCTGAAGGTCCTCATAGGCACCAGCGCAACCGACATAACCGTGGAGAAGGGCCGGGTTTCCGGAGTGAAGATAAGGGACAAAAAAGGGAAGGAATCCACCCTCCCAGCGGATTACGTGATAGCCGCGCCCGGGCGCGCCGGCTCCCAATGGCTCCTCGACCTCGCAAAAGAGAAGGGGATAGGCTTCCGCTACGGCCCCCTCGACATCGGAGTCCGCGTGGAAGTCCCCAACGAGGTGATGGAGGAGGTCACGAAGATAAGCTGGGACCCCAAATTCCACGTCCGCACCAAAAGATACGACGATTTCGTCCGCACCTTCTGCACAAACCCATCCGGCTTCGTGATAACCGAGAATTACGGGAAATTCGTCTCGGTGAACGGCCATTCGATGAAGAACAAGTATTCCAACAACACCAATTTCGCGTTCCTCGTGCGCATCTCCCTCACCCACCCGGTGGAAAACACCACCCAGTACGGGAGGAGCATATGCATGCTCGCAACCACTATCGGAGGCGGCAAAGCGATCCTTCAGAGATTGGGCGACCTCAAGGCAGGCCACCGCTCCACCTGGGAGAGGATAGAAAAATCATATGTGGAGCCCACCAACAAGGACGTCACGCCCGGAGACATCGCAATGGCGCTCCCCGCAAGGATTGTAGGCGACCTTGTGGAGGGGCTGGACATGCTCGCAAAGGTGGTCCCCGGGGTTAACGACCAATCCACCCTCTTATATGCCCCCGAGGCAAAGTTCAAGTCCATCCGCCTGGAAATCACCAAGAAGCTGGAGGCCGCGCAGGTGAAGAACCTTTTCACCGCAGGGGACGGCGCAGGCGTCTCCGGGGGCATAATCCCGGCGGCCGCGACCGGCCTAATCGCCGCAAAAGAGATACTGAGGAGGGAAAAAGATGCCTGAAGAACTCAAAATGGAGGTCTCCCTCCCGGAACTGAAGGAAGGGATGCTGTTCGACCTTTCGTCCGCTTCCGGGAAAGACGTGGCCTATGCCGCGTCCTATTGCTCTGAGAAGGCCGACCCGCTCGCCTTCGCGTACAGCGGGATAGACATCCCGGTGCTGGAGAGGGAGCTCTCAAAATATTCCGGCAGGGGCCCACGGGAGGCCGGCGCAGCCATCATCGCGGCAAAGAACCTGCGGGAGATGTTCAAGGATTCCATCGACGACAAGCCAGCCCTGCTCCCGGCCGCAGAATGCTATTTCTTCTCCAGGCTTCCCCAGAAGTTCGGCTTCAGCCCAAAAATAACCTCCCAGATGCCCCAATCCCCCATCAGGCCCAGGGCGTTCGCCCCCGGGAACCGCATTTCCCTGGTCTCCAAATTCAGGGACTGGGTCGCGATAAAGAAACTATTCCTCGAGCCAGGGGTTGAGAGATGGGAGATATCCGGCATACTCTCCGGCATAAACGAAACGCTTGTGAAAAAGGCATTTGATTTCGCAGGCCTGGACCAGGCAAAGCTGGCTGCAAAGGCCGCCCAGCTCACCAAAGGAAAAAGGAAATCCTACCAATCTATAGGGGAGGCGGTGCAGGGCATATCCGGTACGCCCGAGGAAACGGCATACCTCTACAATTCAGCCCTCTCAACCTTCGAGATTCTCCCCTACGCGAACCGGGCGATGCTCTCCAAGCAATACCCTGAGATAAAAGGCCCCAAGATGAGGGGAAGGAAGCCGAAGGGCTAGCCCTTTTTCATATATTCTTCCGCAGGCACGGCCCCCTCTTCTCCGGAAAAAACGAACACCCTGTTCTTGCCGGATTTCTTCGCCTCCATCTCCGCACGGTTGGCATTGTCGATGAGCTGCTGGAGCCCGTCCTCGCCAGAGAGCATCGCCACGCCCATGCTTACGCTGGCGCGCAGAACCTTCCCATCATAATCAATCCCCTGCTCCTCAATCCTCCTCCTCAGCCTCTCCGCAACTATGGTGGCGTTCCTCAGGGAATCTGTTTCGGGCAGTAGCACGACGAACTCCTCCCCGCCTATCCTGTGCACGCTATCATATTGCCTCAGGTTCCCCTTCACGCACTCCACTATCCCCCCAAGCACACGGTCCCCGGCCCTCTGCCCGTGCATGGAATTGAAGGCCTTGAAATTATCGACATCGAAGAAAACGATGCATAGCCCCCTACCGAACCTCTTCACTTTGGAGAGTTCCTCCCCGAACTTCTGCTCCAACCCCCTTCTGTTGAATGCTCCGGTGAGCGGGTCCGCCAAGGTAGCCCTTTCTGCAGCGACCCTCCGCTCCTTTTCCTTATGCAGGCTCCTTCTCAATCTGCTTAGCTCTGCCCCCATCTCCTTTAGCTTGTGCCTGAGCAAAACTACGCCGCAAGCCGGCCCTTTGCCCAGCCGCCTTTCTATGGGTTTAGGATTCATCATTAATTAGTGTATTTAAATGTTTAAAAATGTATTCTTCCCCTATCCCGTTATGTTCCCGAGCGCCCCCCACTGCCAAGTCCCAAGGAAGTGGCCCACATCATCCAATATCTCCCCGGAATACGCCTGCATCTGCAGCCTTCCGAGCATCCTTGCGGCCTCCCTCTGCCCGTCAGGGATGCTCCGCCTCCATGGCTCAACCGCCGGCACCCCCGCCCCCTGCGCAAGATGCACCACGGCCTCCATCCCCGCGTTCTTCGCAACAAGCCACTGCACAATCTCTTTTGAGGTGGGCTTCCTCCCCTCCTTTGCCAACTGGTCCATCTGCCCCTTCCCAATCACAACCCGCGTATGGCCCATGTTCATCATGTCCCCGCCCGGATTGAACTCCCCGGTGGAATCCCTCAGCGGCCTGGTCTGGTGGTCGTCCCCGTCAAACATCATCCCCACGCCGTAAACCCTCCGCATATGCTCCGCGAAAACCATGTTCAGGGAATTGGAGGTGTGCTCCACCCAGAATTTATCCTGCCCCGGGGCGGAATTGTGCCCGTCCATCCACTCCACGAATCTGGGCCTCAGCCCCCTCCAGTCCTTCCCCCTCGTTGGGACCACTTCATTAGACATCGTCGGGTTCCAGCACCCTACCGCCTGGCACCCCCTCGCAAACTCGATGGATTCCACAAAGCTCATCCCTCCGCGCACCGAGGCGCTTATCAGCCCCACATCCAGCACCGGGAGGGATTTTTCATTGTAATTTATCGGGTGCGCAATGCCCACCGCGCACATCCCCATCCTCATCATCTTTTCCAGCACCTTCCGCATCTCCGGGAAGCCCATCCCGGTAAACAGCGATTGCATCTTCAGCGCAGGGTCCCTCTTTGCCAGTATCTCCTCCGCAAAGACCCCCATCGCGTCCTTGTCTGCCAGCCATACGCACGCGTGCGGCCCGTTCGGCCCACTTGCCTTTATCGGCATCGTGAGCTCCGTCCCTGGAACCTTCACAATCCCCAGCCCTTCCTCTATAACCCCAAGGAGCCTTATTGCGTCCCTCCTTATCCCCAGCCTGAGCATCAGGCCCCTGTCCAGCCTCGTCTCAAGCGTGTTGTGCGGGGTGCTCATGTCAAAATCAATGTGGCACCGCATCATCATCCTCAGGTTATCCTCAAATCTCGAAACCCCGTCATCAATCAGCCTCGTGCCCCCCACGAACCCCCAATGGTGGTGCGTGACCGCCCTATATTCATTTTCGGGCTTCATGCGCGAATATGCGAGCGCCCTCTCCGCAGCCTTGTCCGCGGCGTCCTTCGCATCCCCGCCCACAAACCTCATCTTTACATCCAGATCCTGCGGCTTAGCGCCCTTCTGGGCCGCGGGGTTCCCGAAAAAAACCGTGGCCCCTTCCGAGTCCCCCTTCAGGAACACGAAGAAATTTGATTTGTGGCTCCCTATGCCCCGGTTGAATGCGAACTCATCGTCCTTCACCACCGGAAGCGCCCTTCCCTTCTCCCAGAGCCCGGCGGCCTTGAGCCTTTCCGCAATCTCCCTCTCGTTCACGACCTTGAATCCCGCCTCAAAAAGCTTCTCCGCAAACCTCACCGCGAATTCGTGGTTCTCCTTCCTTTTCACATAGGACGCCCCTGCGGAAAAGCCCCCCAGCCCCCCAGCTTCCTCCACCGGTGCATTTCGCAGGTTTCTGTTCTCCGGGCACATGTTATTATTTCTATTATAACACTATAAAAACCCAACCCAAAGTAAAATAAAAACTAGCCCCCAATCCATTACCATGTTGGTTCTTGCGAGGGGAGAGAGGTTCAACGCAAATTTCTTCTACAATTCCGGGGTGGACATCGACAATTCCTTTTTCATAAAGGAAGGCGGGGAACGCACCCTCCTCGTTTCCAAAATGAACCAGGATTATGCGGAGGAGAGGTTCAAGGGCGGCGAGGTGGCTGTTTTCAGGAAGGACCCCTTCACCGAGCTGGAGCGCATCTGCAGGGGCAGGAAAATAGAGATGGACTTCCGCGGAATCTCCGCCCGCCTCTACAAAGAGATGTGCGGATTTTCAAAGCCACAGGACGTTTCAGAGGCGCTCTCCGCCTCGAGGATGAAAAAATCCCCTGGCGAGCTGCTACTCATGCGGCAGGCCGCCCGCGCCTCCAAATCCTTGCTTGAGGCGGGCAAGGACTCATTCGGAAAAACCGAGATGGAGTTCGCCTCCGGGCTGTATATTAAGACCGCATCCAAGGGATTCAGGCCGGCGTTCCGGCCCATAGTCTCTTCCGGGAAGAACACCGCATTCCCCCACTATGAGCCCGGGCCGGAGAAAATATCCGGGACCTGCCTCGTGGACTATGGCGTCTCGTCCCAGCACTATTGCGCGGACATAACCCGCGTCTTCTTCCAGAAGCCGGACCCCAAAAAGGAGAGGATATACCGGAAGCTCCAGCACATCCTGGAGCAGCTGGTCGAGCGCATCCCGGAATTCGAAACCGGCGGCGCACTCGCCCTCCATGCCGAAAAGCTGTATAGGAGGGAGGGGCTCCCCCTCCCCCCGCACACAATCGGGCACGGCATCGGCCTGGAAGTGCACGAGCTGCCTTCCCTCTCCAGGAAATCCGGGGACCCGCTGGAGGGCGCCACATTCACCCTGGAGCCTTCTGTCTACTACCCGGGAGAATTCGGCCTCAGGTACGAGGAAGTAATCCACTACAACGGAAAACGGGCGGTAATCCTCTAAATTCACGACAGGAAGTTTTCCAATATCTTCTCTCCATTCTCCGTATGCCACCGAACCGCGGAGGGGTCTCCGCCCCCTCCCCGGTTTGAGGGTCCGATTTTCGCAACTGCGAAAATGGACACATTTTTCCCGCGGGAAAAATATTGTCCTCATGACCCTCCCCGGTTATATGCAAGATAAGAAATTCTGGAGTATTCTCTCTCCGTGTTCTGTGTGCCATACTTCCGGATGGAACTGCGTCCCGAATATCCTCCTCTCCCTGTGCCTCATCGCCTCAACTTTACAAATAGATGAATGCGCAAGCGCCTCAAACCCTTCCGGCAACTTTTTAACCTCGTCAAAGTGGGAAACCCACGCCTGGAATTCCTTCGGAACCCCCTTGAACAGCAAATCCTCCTTATCCACAACTACTCTCCCGAGCCCGTACTCGGCCGAGCCCCCCTTCGCGACCTCCCCCCCGAGGATGTAAGCAATCAGCTGGTGCCCGTAGCAAACCCCGAGGAGGGGCACATCCCAGCCCTCCATCGCCGCCTTCACTATTTCCGCGCCAACCCCGTTCTTCCCCGCATATACCGAAGAGGGCCCCCCGCTCAAAATGACCGCTTCCGGGTCCTTTGCGACCGCCTCCGCGAGCCCAATCTCCCCCATATTCGCTATTTCCGCATCCCTGCCCAGGTCCCTCATGTTCCTCTTTATCAGATGGGTGTACTGCGACCCGTTGTCTATTATGAGAATCATGCGCCCATATCCCCGTTCCCAAATTTAAACCCGTATGGCTCACGCTGGCCCGAAAACAAAAATGGAAGGAAGGGGCTCAGTCCATGAACTCCTGCGGAGTCGGGGGCTCGGGCTTGTCGCCCTTCCTCTTCCTCACGTCCATCACAATCTTATTCAGGAGTTCCTTCGGGAGCTTATCGTACCCGTAGTATTCCTGGTACCAGATTGCGCGCCCCTGCGTGACCCCGCGGAGCGCATTCGAGAACCCGAACATCTCCGAGACCGGAAGGATGGTGTTTATGGTCACCGTCTCGCCCTCCTGCTCCATGTTGAGCAGCTGGCCCCTCCTCCCGTTCGTCATGTTGATTACGTCCCCGCCGTATTCCTGCGGGCACTGTATCAGCACCTTCTGTTTCGGCTCGAGCAAGGTCATCCCCGCAACCAGCATGGCAGCATAGATGGGCCTCTTCACCGCAGGTATCACCTGAGCAGGGCCCCTGTGCACGTTGTCCTCGTGCAAGGTCGCGTCCTCAAGGACCACCTTCACCCCATTCACCTTCTCCTTCGCGAGTGGCCCCTTGTCCATGGCCTCCTCGAACGCCTCCAGCGCGAGCTCCTGTATCTCGTTCAGGTACTGGACACCCTTGGTAACGTCCACGAACATGTTCCTCTTGTAGATGTGCCAGATGCCCTTCGCCTCGTCCCTCTCCATGCCGAGGTCCACGAGCTTCTGCACGTGCTCCTTGCCCTTCGGCTGGCCTTCCAATACCACTCCGTCTATTATCGCCTGCACAATCTTCTCGTCAAGCGGCTCCACCCTTATCTTGAACTTGTTGTGCTTGTTGGGCGACTTGCCCTCCACAATCGGGGACTTGCCAAGGATGTTCTCCCGGTAAACCACGATGGGCGGAGATGTGTCTATCTCAACCTTCTTCTCGTTCCTTATCTTGTACTCTATGATTTCGAGGTGCAGCTCCCCCATCCCGGAGATCAGGTGCTCCCCGGTCTCCTGGTTCAGCTCCACCCTCAGCGTCGGGTCCTCCTTGGAGAGCCCGCGTAGCACCTCCACCAGCTTCCCGAGGTTCTTGCTGTCCTTGGCCTCTATGGACTTGGTGACCACCGGCTCCGAGTAGTGCTTTATCTGCTCGAACGGCTCCACTTCCCTGGAGCTCACGGTCTCGCCGATGTACACGTCCTTGAGCCCCACCACCGCGCCGATGTTGCCCGCGGTTATCCTTTCCGCCTGCACGCGGTCCGGGCCCATGAATATGCCGACCTGCTGCACCTTGTAGTAGTTCTTCTTGGACGCCACGTATATCATGTCGCCCTTCTTCACCTCACCGGAGAAAAGCCTCACCACCCCCACTTCCCCAGCGTGCTCGTCGTATACTATCCCGAAGCATACGCCGACCGCGGCCCCGGATGGGCTGCAGGATATCATCTCCTTGCCCTCCTCGCTCTCCACATTCCCCTTCCAGAGGACGGGAATCCTGTATTTCTGCGCCACCACCGGGTTCGGGAGGTGCCTTATCGCCATCCCAAGCAGCACATCGTCCACCGGGGATTTGGCAACGAGGTCCGCGTGCGTCCCGTTCTTGCACGTCTCGTAAACGTCGCTGAACTTTATGTTGTTCCTCTTCATGGAATCGAAGGAGACCGCCCACTTGTTGAACGCGCTCCCGAAGGCGACATTCCCCTTCTCCACGCCTATGACCCAATCCTTCTTGAACTCAGGGGGGGCGTTCCCCTCTATTATCTTGTTGACGCCCATTATCACTTTTATGAGCTTCTGCTGCATCTGCGTAGCATCCAGCTGGAGCTCGTTTATCAGCCTGTCAATCTTGTTGATGAAAACGACTGGCTTCACCCTTTCCTTGAGCGCCTGCCTGAGCACCGTCTCGGTCTGTGGCATCACGCCTTCCACCGAGTCCACCACCAGCACGCATCCGTCCACCGCGCGCAGCGCCCTTGTCACGTGCCCCCCGAAGTCTACGTGCCCCGGAGTGTCTATCAAGTTGATTAGGTGCGGCTTCCCGTCGTACTCGAACCCGAGGGATATGTTCGCCGCCTTTATCGTAATGCCCCTCGCCTGCTCCTGCTCGTCGAAGTCCATTATCCTCTGCTCGCCCGCCAGCTCCTTGGAAATGAGCCCCGCCCTCGCCACCAGCGAGTCGGTCAGGGTGGTCTTCCCGTGGTCCACATGCGCGACAATCGCGAGGTTCCTCACCTGCTCCCTGCCGCTCATCAGCTTCTGCACTTCCTCAACTACAATTTCCTTCCTTCCCATCTTTTCACCTTCAGCCCGCACCCCCTGGCCCCCCGGGCGGTATCCGCCGCGCAGGCAGCCAGGAGGTGGAAATCCACCTAATTAAGCAGGGGACTACTTGGCGCTCCTCGCCATCCTCTCCAGCTCGTCCCTCTTCTTTATGGAATAGGAATTCTGCAGGTCCCCGTTCGCGGTGTAGATTATCTCGTCCGCGAGCGATTCCGAGATGGAGGTCGGCTTGTTGAAGCACCTCATGAGCGCGGAGAGGGTTATGTTCCTCAGCGCCATGTCCAGCCGCCTTGTCGCGGACACGTCCACCGCTATCTGGTAGGACACCCCCCCGTGCGAAACCCTCGTCACGTCCTCCCTGGGCGCCGAGTTCTCCAGCGCCTTCACGAGCACCTGGACCGGGTTGGAGTTCGTCTTCTCGTGCACTATCCTGAACGCGTCCTCCACAGCCTTTATCATCCGCAGCTTCTTCCCCTGCAGGCGGCCCTTCGTCCTGATGACCTTGCCCGAGGTCTTCTCCCCGGTCCCGCCCCTCATCAGCTTGTTCACGAGCCTCTCCACTATGTTGATTTTGAACTTCCCGTGCTGCCTCTTCTGGTGCCTTCCGAACGTGTGCACGCTCGCGCTCCCGAAATAGACCACGGTCCTGAGGCTCTGGTCCCTTATCTCCACGTCTTCCGTCCCGTATTTCCCGAAAATCTTCATCCAACTACCTCTTTGGCTTCTCCTTCTTCTTGTGCCTTAGCGACTGCAGGTCCGCGTCGTTGACGCTGACGACCTTGTACCTGACGCCGGGTATGGATCCCATCTGCCCCCTCTGCGAGCCGCCCAGGCCCGCAATCACCACGGAGTCGTGCTCGTCTATGAAGGTTATCGCCTTGTCCCTGGGGGGGAAAGCGGAAACCACCTTCCCGTTCTTCACCAGCTGGACCTTCACGCATTTGATGAGCCCGGAGTGCGGCTGCTTCTGCTCCAGGGTTATCTTCTCCAGCACTATCCCCCTCGCCTGCGGCGAACCCTCGAGCGGGTCGTATTTCTCCTTCAGCTTGAGCGCCCTCCTCTTCCACCTTTTCGAGAGCCACCTTCCGCTTTTCCTGTTCCTTTTAACATTTCTTCCTGCGAATTCTCCATTTCCCATTGTACCACCTTGCCGCTTTTCATGGCGCCGCCCCTGCAACTGAAAGATTCACGGATCGGGCCGATGACTGCGGCTGTGCCCCATCACTATAAATGATGAAGACGAGTTTGTAAATTACGTATGGAATGGTTTAAAAACGTTCTCGCCGGAGCCCGGCCCCTTTCCCCTCCCAGCGCCACCCCAATCCCCAAAGCCATTTAAATACCCATTCCCAAATCCACGCCATGAGCCTCCAGATAAAGGGAGAGCCGAGGCCACTCTTCACGCTCCTCGCAATAATCATCGTGGGGCTTGTGATAGGCATGTCCATACGCAGCCTCGGCTATTTCTGGGTGATGCTCATCCCGAACATATTCCTCCTCGCGCTCACGATGACGCTCCTCGTCACCTATTTCAGCATGCCCGCCCGCCCGAGGCCCGCCCTTTCCAAATATCCATCC
>JAKQHW010000043.1 GCA_029557835.1 Microcaldota archaeon | reverse complement strand
CTTCCTCCATTCCCTTTCATAGGTTTCCGGGCAGTGGGAGTATTTGCCGGCGAGGCGGGCGCAGGAGGTGCCGAAATAGACGCCCCCTCCGGTGGTGGATTTTACCTGGCCCGCGGCGTCACCGGCGAGCAGGACCGTTCTGCCGCCGCTGCGGAGGGCGGCCGCCTTCCTGCAGGAGAGGGGTATGAGCGCGAATTTGATGTCCTGTGGGGGGGTGATTGAAAGCTTTTTTGAGAATGAGCGGAGGGCGGGCAGCGGGTTGCGCGGAAGGATTGTGCCAGTTCCCATTTCCGCGGATTCATCGTTGTGGGGGATGAGCCATGAGAAGAAGCCCGGGGAGATGCTGTTGGAGAGATGGGCGCGTATGAAGCCCGGGTTTTCCCCATCATAGCGGACGGTGCTGCGCGCGGTGAGGGCGAACCTGCGGATTTTGGGGAAGCGGAAATGGGAGGCGACGGTTGAATTGGGGCCGTCCGCACCTATTATCGAATCCGAGCGGAAGGAGGAGGAGACCCTTTCGGTTATGAGGCGGGCCCCTTCGGATTCGGCCTTTTTTGCGAGCTCCAGGTCGAAGGAGGCGCGGTCTATCACGAAGGCGACCGGTTTTTTCGCGTCCACTATTGAGGTGTGCCCTGCGAAATCCAATATGGCGCCGCGCATCTTGTTGATTGTGTGCTTTTTGTAATCGACAAGGTCCGAGAGGGATTCCAGCCCTTCCCTGGAAACAAGGCCGGAGCAGTCAACCGGGGTCCCTGGGGAGGGGTGCTCCTCGCTGAGGAAGGCCTTCTTCCCTCCGCGGAGGGCGGAGATGGCGGCCACCGAGCCTGCGGGGCCGGCGCCGACCACGTGGACTGAACCCATCGTTATGGTTAGTGGGACAAGGTTAATAAAAACGAGAGGGGGTTCTGGTCATTGGCCCTTCTGCGCAGGCTCCTGGCCGCCGGTTGCGGGGCTTCCTTTTTTCTTGACGCGCAGGGCGAGCTCCGCAAGGGATGATGTGAGGAGCCAATCGGCCGCCTTTGCGAGCAGATACGCGGAAAGCGGGAGAATGGTCCCTGGCGCGGCATGGAAAAACTTGTCCAGAAGATGGAGCGC
Source organism: Microcaldota archaeon (assembly GCA_029557835.1). GTDB lineage: Archaea > Micrarchaeota > Micrarchaeia > Anstonellales > Bilamarchaeaceae > CAIXOA01. Next base: position 913 of record JAKQHW010000043.1, on the reverse strand, counting down.
ATGCTCCGCCTGGCTGGACCCGGAGTTCGCGAGATTCCGGCCCGCATCGATAAGGCCGGGGAAATGGTAGCAGGCAAGGGCGGCGAAGGCTGCCTTGGAGGCGGAGGCCGCGAATGCCACTGCAGCCTTTGCCTTCCCGATGGCCGTCCCTGCCGCTGCGTTCCACGCATCCTTGAGCCTGTGCAGGGCGGACCTGCCGAATACGGCAAGCACGCCAAACGCGGCTGCGGCGGAAACAAGGGGATATGAGAGGATATTGCCTAAGGCGCTGAAATTGTCGGTTATGACTCCGTATGCGGAGCTGGCGGCGTCCCTGCCGCCGATGAATTCAAGCAGGTTGTCCACGCTTTGGTAGACGAGGGTTGCGCCCGCGGCGCCTGCGCCAATCTTCTTGAGGGCGCCGATGGGGGCTGCCGTGCCTGCGGGCCTCTCTCCGGGGGGTTTTTTGGCAGGTTCGCCCTGCTTTTGTTCCTCTGTTGCGCCCTTAGATTCTTGCTTCGGCTCCGGAAGCGCCTGCCGTTCCTGCCCAGGCTTCGCGAGGGATTCGAGGAAGCGCCTGGCGAACTCCGGGTTCCTTGAGGCCACCCTGCTGAAAAGCCTGCGCTCCTGGCGGGTCATCGAAAGGCAGAGGAGGCACTCCTTAGGCAAAGAAGGTGGTTTGTTTCCGCATCCCATAAGGTAAAGACGCGGAAACTCTTTTTAAACACTCTTTTTTGACATAAACGGACACTCTCAATATTTATAAAAGGTTTCGTGGGTAAATAGGAATGCTCTTCGGCTAGAAGAGATGCACACATGCGTAAGAAGGGCGTGCAGAGCGTCCCTCGGTGAAGCTGGGGGGTCGGAACGAGTCACAACCCCACAATTGATGGGGGGTTATGAGTACGCTAGAGAGAAGGGGGCCCTCCCCCTT
>JAKQHW010000040.1 GCA_029557835.1 Microcaldota archaeon | reverse complement strand
CAGCGCAAGCCCGGCCATGTTTGCGTTCAGCCGGAACATCGCCTCCCCGTACTCGAGGCGGTTGCCCTGCCCCGCGCCCTCCTGCGCATCGCCCAGCGCGTCCTCAATCTTCTCCATGCGCCCCGAGAAGTCGAACACCGGCATCTCGTGCAGGCGGCCGCAGCCTTTCCTCAAATCCACATACTCCTTTGCGAACTGCACGTTGCAGGCGGCATACCCATGTTCCGCCTCCATCATGTCCGTGGCAGCGGGGTTCGCCCATGCGAAGGAGGCGGCAACCAAAACCAGAACAAGCAATGTTTCCCTCATCTTATCCCCATTCCGGTTTATCTCCCAATACTTAAAAGCTTTCTTGCACCCAATCCACCCGTGCAAGTCGCGTGCCTTTTCTCAGGGGGGAAGGATTCCTGCCTTTCGCTTTTCTGCGCCCTCTCCAGCGGATGGAGCCCAATTTTGGTGACCATGAAGCCCGCCGAATACTCCATGATGTTCCACCACCCGAACATAGAATGGACGAAATTGCAGGCAGAGGCAATGGAAATCACCCAGATTTTCGTAAAACCCAACGAGGGGCAGGAGGAGCTGGATGCGCTGGAGAACATCCTTTCCGAACTGGACATACAAGGCATCTTTACCGGGGCGATAGACAGCGATTACCAGAAGCAGAGGATAGACAAAATAGGGGAAAGCCTCGGAATCCCCACCTATTCCCCGCTCTGGAGGAAAAACGAGCCGATGTATTCCGAAGTACTGCAATATTTCGAGACATACATAATCGCGGTTTCCGCGGAAGGGCTCGGCCCAGAGCTCCTCGGAACAAAATTCCAGCCAATCCAGAAGAAGGGCATCCATCCATTTTTGGAAGGGGGGGAAGGGGAGACCTTCGTAACGGATGCCCCCTTTTTCCGGAAACGCATACTAATCGACAAATGGGAAAAGAGCTGGGACGGGGTGAGGGGCGTCGCGAAAATGGCCGCGGCCCATCTCGAAGGCAAGTGATGCGAATGCTGGAAAAAATCAAATCCGCCGCGGAAAGGAACTGGAGCCTGCTGGCTTCCGGGCTTTTCGGGATAGGCGCCACCGCCTGCCCCTGCCCAACCTGCATAGGAGGAACAATCGCCTTTTTCCTGAACTGGGCCCGCGAAAAAATATGGAACTGATTATAAATTGTTAGGTTTACCTAACTCCTGATGGGCTCGCTGAGCGCAAACACCGAAGAATACCTGGAGGCCCTTGCGAGGATATCCGCTCAAGGCAGGAAACCCACCGTCAAGGAGCTCTCCGCAATGCTCAAGGTATCCCCGGCCAGCGTAAGCGAGATGCTCAGGAAGCTCGCCTCATCCGGCTTTGTGGAATATGAGAGATACGGGAAAATAATTATCACGGAGAAAGGGAAAAAGGAAGGCGGCCGCATCCTCAGGAAGCACCGGCTACTGGAAAAATTCCTCGGGATGATGGGCGTAAGGAAGGAAAGGCTCCACGAGGAGGCCTGCATCCTCGAGCATGCGGTTTCGGACGAGGTCGAGGAGGCGCTCCGGGCCGCGGTTTCGGAAAAGGGCGAGGGGGCGCTCAAGCGGCTCTCCCTGATGCGCCCGGGCGAATCCGGAAAAATAGTCCTTGTTTCCGGCGGCAAGGCTGCGAGGGACCGCCTCATGGAGATGGGGCTCACCCCCGGGACTAAAATAACCGTGAGGCATACTTCCACGCGGCACGGCCCGATGGAGATATGCGTGCGCTCCTCCTGCCTTGCCCTCGGGAGGGGGATCGCGGAAAAAATACTTGTTGAGGTTTCCTGATGAAGGCGATAAGGGTCGCGCTGGCCGGGAATGCGAACGTTGGCAAGAGCACGATCTTCAATTCCCTAACCGGCCTGAACCAGCACATGGGAAACTGGCCCGGAAAAACCGTCGAGAAGGCCGAGGGGAAGCTCCATTTCCGCGGAAAAGAGATCGAAATTGTGGATTTGCCCGGGGTCTATTCCCTCAAGCCGTATTCCGAGGAGGAGAAGGTGGCCAGGGAGTATATGTGCTCCCACAAGCCGGACGTAGTGATAAACGTTGTGGATGCGTCCGTCCTTGAGAGGAACCTTTTCCTCACTCTTTCCTTGGTAAAAATGGGCCGCCCGGTGGTGGTCGCCCTCAACATGGTGGATGTGGCCGAAAGGAAGGGGGCGAAGGTGGACGCAAAGAAGCTCTCCAGGCTGCTCGGGGCCCCGGTCGTCCCGGTCATTGCCACGAGGGGGATTGGGCTGGAGCAGCTGATGGAAAAGGCGGTTTCCGAGGCGAAAAGGGGAGGGGAATGCGGAAAGCCCCGTGAGGAATCGACGGAAAAGGCGTATGCCGAGGCGGAAAGAATCGCGAAGGAATGCATAACGCTCACTAAAACCCGCCCCCCCCTTGAGGAAAGGCTGGATTCAGTCCTGATGCACAAATATGCGGGATACCTTTTCCTGGCGCTGGCCGCCGCATTGATGTTTTTCAGCGTGTTCAGCATGGGGGACCGGCTCTCCGGCATCCTTTCCGAAGAGTTCTCGTATGCAAAGGAATGGCTTTCCGCGGCAATGGGCGAGGGATTCCTCAGCTTCATTCTGGTGGAGGGCGTTTTCGAGGGGATTGCGGCAGCGGCCATAATCGCGCTCCCATACATCATCCCGTTTGCGATAGCCCTCGCAATCCTGGAAGATTCCGGCTACCTGGCGAGGATGGCCTTCCTCATGGACACATTCATGCGGAAAATAGGATTGCACGGGAAGGCATTCATCCCGATGATTCTGGGATACGGGTGCACGGTCCCAGCCTGCCTCTCCTGCAGGATAATGGAGACCCAAAGGGAGCGCTTCCTCTCCGCATTCCTGGTCACCCTGGTCCCCTGCGCCGCCCGCTCGGTGATAATAATGGGGCTTGTGGCCGCATTCGTGGGGATCGAATGGGCCGCATTCCTCTACCTCCTCAACATCCTCATAATAGCAATCCTTGGGAGAATCGCATTCAGGGCGCTCCCCGGGGAGCCGATGGGATTGATAATGGAGATGCCCTCGTACAAGATGCCGTCCCCCATAAACATAGCCAAGACAGCATGGCTCAAGGCGAATTCCTTCATCTGGATCGCGCTCCCCATAATAATCGCCTCAACCGTCCTCATAAAACTCGTCGAATTCTTCGGCCTCATCGGGCCGATATCAGACGTCCTTTCTCCCATAACGGTCGGATGGCTCGGGCTCCCCGCAATCGCGGGCATAACCCTCATTTTCGGGATATTGAGGAAGGAGCTCGCGCTCGTGATGCTGGCCGCCCTCCTTGGCACAGAGAACTTCTCCTCGGCCCTCACCCAGGTGCAGATGCTCACCTTCGCAATAGTCTCCATGTATTATGTTCCCTGCACCGCGACAATAGCCGCGCTGGCCAGGGAATTCGGGTGGAAAAAATCGCTCGCGATAACGGTTTTCGAGGTAATGTTCGCCATCCTGCTTGCGGGAGTTCTTGCCCGCATCCTTGAGGCATTTTTCTTCTGAGTGGGTTATTAACTTTTTAGCAAATCTTTATTAACATTTCCGCCCAAAACCAGGATGGGATAAATATGCATATACATCTTCCCGACGGGGTTCTTCCGGTATGGCTCTGGGCCGCAGGCCTTGCAATAGCGGCAATCACCGTAGCGTTCTCAGCGTTCATGCTCAGGAAAGGGCTGAACAAAAAGGCGGCGATGATCGGGGTCTTCGCGGCCCTGATGCTGGTCGCGATGAACATCCCGCTCGGGCCAATCCCCTACCATATAAACCTGACCGCGGTCGCGGGCATATTCCTCGGCCCTTTCGGGGGCATGATATCGGTCGCGATAACCAATGCCCTCCTCGCCCTCATGGGCCACGGGGGGATAACAGTCTCCGGCCTCAACATGATCGTCCTCGGCTTCGAGGCATGCGCGGGCTGGCTGCTCTTCAAGGCGCTCCGCCCGGTTTTATCAAACCCCGGCCTCAGGGGCGCGGTAAGCGTTTTCTTCGCGATGGTCGCATCAACGGTTCTCTTCCTTGGGATGGTCGCATTCTCCGGGCTCGACCCGTCCGCATTCTCCCATAACCATGACCACGAGCACGAGGAGGCAGAAGGCGCGCACGGCCACGACGAGCATGGCCACGAACATGAGGAAGATGCCCACGAAGGCGAGCATGAGCACGAATCCATCTCCCTGTCCGCCTTCGCAGCCGCAACCGTCCCGGTGGCCCTCCTTGGCGCGGCCATAGAGGCTTTAATAGCCGGCGCCATGATAGGGTACATCGCCAGGGCCCGCCCCGGGATGGTGGAAAATGCTTAAGCTCAGGACGATAGACCAGCTTGCCGCGAACGGCTCCGGGATGCTCCATAAGGCATCCCCGATATCCAAAATCCTCATGGCAGCCGTGCTCATATCGCTCGCAATCTCATCCACATCAACTCCGTTCTTCGCATTCTTCCTCCTCATGGTGCTTTCGCTGGCGGCGCTCTCCCGCCTCCCAATCCCCGAGCTCCTGCACTGGGTCGCATACCCGGTTTTCTTTTCGGCATTCTTCGCCTATGCGGCATTCGCGGCCGGCAACATCCATCTTGCGGAGC
>JAKQHW010000004.1 GCA_029557835.1 Microcaldota archaeon | reverse complement strand
CGCGTCAGCTCCTCGACCTCCTTCCCGGTGGGCGCCCTCGCCACGAAGTCTATGTCCACCCCGCCGTTCACGAGCTCCCTGAGGATGATGTCGCCTCCCCTGTCCCCGTCAAGGAACGCGGTCACCTCCCTTTCCCTTGAGAGCTTCAGGAGGCTCTGGGGCACCTTCGCCCCGCCCACCGCAATCACGTTCGGGAGGTCCTTCTTGAGGAGGTTGACCACGTCCGCCCTCCCCTCCACTATTATTATCGCCTCGTTCCTCTCTATTTTCGGGCCTGAGGCAAGCCTGTCCGGGCCCCATTCGGTTATCTCGCCCGCCTTCACCTCCTCCCTCACCATCTCGGTTATCTCCTGGCTTTCCGGGATTTCGGTGTGCACGAGGTTCCTCAATATCGCCTTGGACCTCTCCACGAGCTTCTCCCTCTTTATGCTCCTGGTGTCCTCGACCTTCGCAATCTTTATCCTCGCCTCGCACGGGCCCACGCGCTCCACGGTCTCCACCGCCGCGGCTATTATGCAGGTCTCCACCATGTCCAGCGAGCTGGGTATCTTTATCTGGCCCTGCGTCCTTCCGCCCCTGCTGCGCATGTCCACCTCTATCCTGCCTATCCTCCCGTTCTTCTGGAGGTCCCTCAGGTCCAGCTCCTCGCCAAGGAGCCCCTCGGTCTGTCCGAACACCGCCCCGACCACGTCGGGCTTGTCAACCATCCCGTCCACTTCAACATCCGCGTAAATTATGTATTTTACAGTATCAATGTATGTCTTTGCCATATTCTCACCTATAATGCCCTCGTCTCATCCAGCATCTCCCTGTATCTCCGCTCGAAATTCTCGATCCGGGTTATCCCAAGGAGCTTCCCCATCCTCCTCCTTATCGTGAGGTTGGGCTTCACCCCCCTGGACCTGAGCTCGGAGTTAAGCTCCTCCGCAAGCTCCTTTCCCCTCTCGTCAAAGTCCGTAAGCACCGCCACTTCTGCAGCGCCGCTCCTCGCGGCCCTCTCGCACGCAATCCTGGTCCGGCCGGACACCTCTATAACGCTGACCACATACCGCTGGATGGCCTCGGAATCCTTCTTCCCCTCGACCATCACCACCATCGAGCCCATCTCTTCCATAAGCCTCTGGAGGTCTTTACGGTTTCTCAGCATCTGAGAGTATCCTGCGGATTTCCTGTTCATTCCCCTCAATTTCGAGCACCTTCTTTTTTCCCGTTGCTCCGCGCAGGATTCTCACCCTCCTGCCCGTTATCTTTTCCAGCTGCCTCACCAGCTCGGCGTTGGCCCGGTTCTTCTCCGGGGGTTCGGCCAAATCGGCCTCCCAAACGTCCCCCTTCTTCCTTATCCCGAACCTGCGCGAGCAGGGCACAACCTTCACGTGCAGCAGCATTCCCTCTCTCCATGGGTTCCGAAAATGAGTAGGAGGCTGCGCATTGTTGACGGGCAGGTCATCGCTTTGCTCCCGCCGCCATCCTATGCGCAGCGCGTTAATGTCATTGCCCCGCGGCGGCCCTCTCTTCGAGGAGGTCCACTATCGACGGGAACACCCTCATGATGTCCCCCTCGCTTATGAGCCCCACCAGTTCGTTCTTCCCGCTTATCACCGGGAGCCTCTTTATCCTGTATTCCCGCATCGCCTTGGCGGCCGTCTCTATGCTCGCCTCGGCGGTTATGACCTTGAGGGGGGAACTCATCGCGTCCGAGGCCTTCGCCTTGGCCGAGTCCTTTCCCGTGCCTATGAGCTTCCTCACTATGTCCCGTTCGGTGATTATCCCCTCGGCCTTCCTCTTGTCCGCGACCACTATGGAGCCAACATTGTACTTTTCCATCAATTTCGCGACTTCCATGATGCTGGCTTCCCTGGTGACGGATATGACATTCTTCGACATTATGTCTCCTACTTTGATTTCCGAACCCATAAGGTTGGATTTATCCGCAAAGGTTTAAATTCATGCCTTCGCGCGAGATTTCTCTCTATTGGATAAATATGCCTGAAACTGTTTATAAATACGCTTGTTCCCGCCAACTGCAACTATATATTCTTCACAAGCTTTATCTTGTCCCCGATAAGCTCGGAAACCTCGCCAAGCAGCTTGAGCGCTGGTTTGCAGTAACTCACCGCAGTAAGCTGGCGCAAAACCTCGGGCAGGGTGCCTTTTGCCGAAGTGGGCAACGGGAGGGACGGCAGATTCGTCTCGCGAGGGAGGCACAGCTCAATAGGCGGATCCAGTAGGTGCGCTAGTGCCCTCTCGCAAGGTAACGGTGTGAACTCGGAATCGGGGGATGCTTTCGGGGCCATGCGCGTCACAGTCACTATCGCCGAGTATGTAGCTGCTGAAAATGGTCTCTTTTCCGCGGCTATAGATACCTGCGTATCGCCATAATTCGCGTTTGCCATGCCCGCTTGAACAGAAGGCCTTTCTTTGTGATATTTAGCCTGTCAGTGGGCTGAACGGCCTTACCATCCCCATCCATCCTCAAAACTTTAGCAGTGGATTCCATATTTTCACCTTAATAGGTAATAAT
>JAKQHW010000051.1 GCA_029557835.1 Microcaldota archaeon | reverse complement strand
TTCCGATCTGAGGTATGCGTCGCGCTCAAGATTCCCCTCCACAAGCTCTATGAGATGCTCAAGTTCCTGCAGGGCATGAACGCGGTTGCCCTGAAGCCCGAGCCCCGCGAGGACATAAGGAAGAGGTACGGCGAGGACGGCTATTCCGTCTACAAGAAATACGGGAGGGAGGGCGTGATGCTATACCAGCTCATCGGCAAGGAGATGAGCCTGAAGGAGATGGCCGCGCTCACCACAACCGACCCGAACAGGATAATCGAGATGTTCATGTTCATCCACAAGCTTCTCGGGATAGAGCTTCCCATCGACGAGGACGTCCTGCGCGAGAGGCTTGGGATACAGAAGAAGCCGCCCGAGCCTTCCCAATGAATTGCCTATTTCTTTATTTGCTTCGCCGGCTCGTGGAGGGCGGTCTGCTCGGTGCTTATCCCCCTCCTCCTTTCCGAGGAGGGCGGCCTGAACCCGGTGTCCACGAACCCGATGCCCGAATCGCGGGGCCCCGGAGGGGTGGAGCTCCTCCTCCTCGCCTCAATCGCGCCCGCTATCATCCCGCTCCTGTCGGTGTCCGCAACCCCCTCTATCGCGCGGAGCAGCCCTGGCGTCGTGTTTCCCCTCAGAACAGCCTCCGCAATCTCGTGGACGCACCCGCCGCTTCCGGCAACCCGCACCGCCTCCACGCGCACCTCCTCCGGCAAATCCCGCTTCAGCATGTTGGCTGCAAAATCCACGTGCCCGGTCCTCCCGCATGCCCTTATCCCTTCCAGAAGCCCCTTTGCGGCGACTTCTTTCAGCCATCCAGACGAATTTCCGTTGAGATATATGTCAGAGGCAACATACACAAACCCCCCTGCCGCCGCCTTCTCATCGCCCTGAGCCAGCTCAATCGCCCTCGCCTGCACCTTCTCAGGAAGGCCTTTTTTCCTGAGGAGTGCGACAAGCATGATCCCCCTATTCTCCGGGCCGCACCACCCCATCCCTTCCATCAGCCCCCTCTCCGCCGCATCCCTTATACGCTTGCGCACCTTCCCTGCGGAGAAGATGTCCCCCAGCCTTGTGAAATGTTCCGACTTTGAACACGCCTTTATCGCCTTCAGCCTCAGGGCAAGCGGAAGGCCCTCCGTCCTCGCCCACAGCGCCACCTCCCCCATCCCGAATGTGGGCACCTGTTTGAAGGACAGAGTCTTTCCAGAATTGAAATCGCTTCCCGCCTCCACAACTGTAAAATGCTTCTGGTTCGCGCACCTCTCCAGCCCGCCTTCCATAAGTTCCCTGTATGCCGCCTTCTTCAGCTTATTCGGGGCTCCCGCATCCCGCAGAATCCCCACAAGCGCCCTCGCATACCCCATCTGGTCCACGTTCGCATTTCCGGACGCCGCGCGCATCCCCTCAAGCGCCACGTCAGCGGGCAGGCCCTTCATCCCAAGCAGTTCCAGTATTTTCTTCGCCCACCCGGTCCGTGCGCATACAAAAATACCCTCCTTCATCGCGGCAACGCACGCCTTCGCAACCGCCCCAGTCTGCGGCCCCTTCAGGAAATGTCCCGCAACCTCCACTATGTACCCGTTCCTCCCGGATATCCCCATCGCATCTATAAGCGCCTTCTCCACCAGCCCCCTCTCCTCCCCTCCGGCCATTGAATAAAGTTCCGACAGCTTCCCCAGCTTCCGCTCGAATGCAATGTCGGCAAGCGCGTCCTGCAGCGGGGTTTTGCTGCGCCTTGCCATCTCCTTGTAAACCTCATTCCTGCCTTCCATCGCCGTTTCCAGCAGGTTCGGGCATGAGCCCTGCTCACCATCCATAATAATATACCTACTGAAACAGTTTAAATAACTTTCTTCGTCGTTCCACTCAGAAAATCCAGCAGGAGTGGTATTTCGCCTGCCTCCAAGAAGAAGAGGGGGGACGCCCATTCACTTCGTGCCCCATACATCGGGTCACGAACCGAACTCCCCAATCTAAGGTACTCATCCCTCCCCCCGAAATTAGAATTTAGGAATGGTATTTCGCCTGCCCCAATAGCGCCGCAACCGCAATCAGCAGGTATGCCATAAGGAAGGAGAAATCCGTAAGGTAGAACCCGAGGTCGATTATTTCCGCAGCCCCGCCCAGCCTCATCGCGAACCCCACGGAAAAAAGCAGCATAACCGAAAGGAAAACCAGGGTTATTTTTTGCTTCGCTCCGCCATTTGTTTTCAGCACCCCCAGGTAGCTGTTCCATGCTAAAAGTGCAATCCCGATTACCGCAGGAAAAACCAAAAGCCTTAAGTCCATGCATCCATTTTGCAGGAAAAGGTTTATATGAATTGTGTTAAAAAATAATAAAATATGTAAATTAAATAATCCTTGAGAGGCTTATCCTTTCCACCGCCTCCCATCCCGCTTCCTCGTTAAGCCCCAATTTTTTCTCCCTCAATTCCAGCTCTGCAAACAGCTCCTTCCTCCACATCCCGAAAGAAACCGCAATTAATTCCTTCCCCTTGCCGTTCCACCCCACTTCCTCGAACGCCCTCCTTATGTCCCGCTTGCCCGCAAGCCACAGCACGAACTCCACTTCCATCTTTTCCGAAACCGCCTTCCCTCCCGCGATGCTCTTCTTCGCAAGCGCATAGGCCAGCTCCAGCTCCTCCAGGGAGCCAACCTTCCCCGGATTGAGCAGCACAATCCCCCGCCCCCTCGCCCTCCTGAGCACTTCCTCCGCGGCAAGCCTGCTTTCCCCTCTGACGATGAGCATACACTTATAAAACATACGGAGTAATTTTATTCCTACCTATTCTAGGTGAAAACATGGTTTATCAGTATCACGAGCCGTCAAGGAAGAAGGTCTCCGCCGGAACAGGCGGCAGGAGGCGCAAATACCGCGACAGGAAGCTCTCCCACATGGGGAGCGGCTTCAGCGCGACCAAGGTAGGGGAAAAGGACGACCGCGCCGCGCACAGGTGCAAGGGCGGCTCCACGAAGGTAAAGGCAAAGAAGATATCCTCCGTCAACGTTGTCGTGGACGGGAAGGCGAAGAAGGCGAAAATCCTCGGCGTGATTGAGAGCCACAACCCCCAGTACGCCCGCCAGAACATCATCACCAAGGGCGCAATCCTGAACACAGACGCGGGAAAGGTCAGGGTGACCAACCGCGTTGGCCAGGACGGCGTGGTCAACGGCATCCTTGTAAAGTAGATTTTTCTATTTTTTCTCTTCTATTTTTACAAGTAGTGCAGCCTTGCAAGCAGGTTTTTGTCCTTCTTAAGGTTTTCTTCCAGCAATTTGTTGAATAATTCATCCGAGATGTATTTCTTGCCCCGTGGCTTATCCTCCCCAAACCTCTTTTTGTCCGCCTTTATCTGTGCTTTTGTTGCGAATCTCCCGTAAGGGGTTTCCTTCACCTTCGTGCCCTTCAAAGATGCGACCTTATGGAATACGATTTCCCTTCCGTAGAAGGAGAGAAGATGCGCAACCTTCTTCGCCCTGTACGTCCCCTTCGCCTTGTTCCGTTGAATCCTCTTCTCCAAATCAACCCTTCCGCTCCGCACAGTGTTCACTATATGCACCGCGCCCGAAGGCGTCCATTTCAGCCCAAAGAACTCCTCCGCGGTTTCACAGCTGAAATAAAATTCATTCGCCTTTAAGTAAATTCTCAGCGCCATTGATAGGGCCTTGAGCGGCTTCTCAATGAACCACCCATTCCGTTCCTCCGCGATGGGGAGGTAATAAATTCCTTTGAATGGGGTCGGGAATAGTTTCAACGCTGCGCTCATCTGTTCTATCCCGGCTTTTGAAAGCCCCTCTTTCCGCAGTTGCGCGTTACTTGTTACCTGTTTTGGAAGCATCCTCAACCACCTTCACAAAATACTGATAATCTTCTTCCCCGAGTGCAATCCTCCTCACATAATCCATGTTTACAGGAGGGCCTGTTTCTGATAAGAGTTTTTCCACAGCGCCGAATCCTTGCGCCCTTTCCTTAAGAATGAAAATGACGTCAAAAAGGTCCTTTGCTTCCTTTCTGTCCGCGTAGCTCTCCATTTTTAATTCAAGTATTTCATCCACAGAGCAAACAAGCATCTTTGAACTGCCCACATCAAATTCTATGTAGCCCTTAATTTTGTGTTTCGGAGAAAAGATCTCAATCTTTATTCCGGTGTCTTCGAATTGCACAACAAACTGATTGGAATATGCGCCAACCGTTGTCCGGTACCCTTTTCTGCTCAGGCACCCCTTTAGCGCCTCTTTCGCCCGCTCTTCCTTGCCATGAAGCGGAATGAAATCCAGGTCTATGCTTATGCGGTGCTCAAGGTGAAACAGCGCAAGTGCGGTGCCACCAGCCAAAACCAGTTTTCCCCGCGTGCATTCCGCAACATCAGGAAGTATGTCCAGCACCTTCTTGTATCTCCGTTGGAGCAGTTCATCCATATGCCTATTTGAATGGAAATCCATTTAAAGGTTTGTTTCTACTAGATTAAATAAATTTAAATCTAGTGCAAACTAACCACGCCTGTCACCTCTTCTCTTCTATTTTCTTGAATAGCTGTTGAGGTGCCTCAAGCTTGGCCCCCGGCCTCAGCAATTCCTTGTCCGCATCTTCCCAGAGCGCCTTCTCCATTCCCAGCCCCCTCCCCATCTTTTCCGCAGTAAAAGGAAGGAACGGCCCGCTCAATATTGCAAGCGCGGAAAGCCCCCTCGAACTAACATAAAGCGTCTGCGCCCTCTTCCCCTCGTTTTTCCAGGGCTCCCTGTCGCTCAGGTATTTGTTGAAGGAAGATGATAATTCCATCAGCAGTTCCAGCCCCCTCCTCAATTCGTATTTCTCCATCTCCGCGGAAATCCTTCCGGCGTACTCGCCTATTTTCGCGAGCTGCGCCCCGTCCTCCGCATCCAGTTCGGCATCCGGGACCGCATTCCCGTGGAATTTCTCAATCAGCTTCTGCGTGCGATACGCAAAATTCCCCAAATTCGCCACAAGCTCGTTGTTGTTCCGCGCAACCAGTTCCTTTTCCGAGAAGTCCCCGTCGCTGAAGGTGGGCACCCCCCCCAATAAGCAGTATCTCAACGGGTCCGCCCCGTATTTCGCAACCAGCGCCATCGGGTCCACTATGTTCCCAAGCGACTTGCTCATCTTCCGCCCCTCCACGCTTATGTACCCGTGCACGAACACCCTCTTCGGGAGCGGAAGCCCGGCGGAAAGCAGCATCGCCGGCCAATAAACAGCATGGAAACGGAGTATCCCCTTCCCGATAACGTGCACGTCCGCGGGCCAGAATTTCCCGAATTCCTCCTCGTCCGTCCCGTACCCGATCCCGGTCAGGTATGTACCGAGCGCATCGAACCACACGTACATTATCTGCGAAGGGTCCCCCGGCACCGGCAGGCCCCACCCCTTTGCCCGCGAAACCGAGCGGGAGACGCTGAAGTCCTTCAGCCCCCCGCGTATGAACCCCAGCACCTCGTTCTTCCTTGCCTCCGGAAGTATGAGCATCTCGTCCTTCTCAATCAATTCCTCCAATGCCTTCCCATACCTGGACAATTTGAAAAAGTAATTCTCCTCCTCGATTTCCTCCAGCTTTTTCCCGTGCTCCGGGCACACCCCGTCCGGCAATTCGCTTTCCTCGTAAAATGACTCGCACCCCACGCAATAGAGCCCCTTATACTTCTTCTTGTAAAGGTCCCCCCTCCCGCTTATGCGCTTCCAGAGCCCCTCAATCCCGGGCCAGTGCCCTTTCCTGTCCGAGGTCCTCATGAATGAGGTATATGAAAGCCCGACCGCGTCCGCCATCCCCTTGAACGCCGCCGCGTTCTCCCCGCACAGCTTCCCCGTGCTTATCCCCTTCTCTTCAGCCGCGTGCACATTCTTCAAACTATTCTCATCAGACCCCGTGACCAGCCGCACCTCCCTTCCGCGCAATTTCCAATACCTCGCAATCGCGTCCGTCTGCACGAATTCCAGGGCATGCCCAAGGTGCGGAGCCGCGTTCACGTAAGGAATCGCCGTGGTCAGGTAAAACTTGCCATTGGTAATCAAAATCACCCGAAGATGAAGAATAAGCAAGAAAAGAAATAAAAAGAAGGGGCTTCCGCCCCATCAACAGGCCCTCAGCAGCTGCCCGTCGCAGCAGCCCCTGAGGTTGAAAGCCCGGCCGCACACTCGGCCGGCTCGACGGTGTACGCCTCGCATACCTTGGCCTTGTATGCCTCCGGGCTCCTCGCCCCGTTGTAGGTGTACCCGTTTATCAGGATGGTCGGCGAGCCGCTGACCCTGTACATGGTTGTCTTTGCCATCTCGGAGTCCATTATGGCGAATTTGTTCGCATCGAACTCGGCAACAACAGCCGCCTTGTCCACCCCGGCAGAGCCTGCCGCCGCCTCCCAGCATGTGTCTATGTTGCTGAGGGTGCACTGGCTGTTCGCCGCGTCCACGTACTCCGCCCATTTCCTCTCGCCGTACAGGTTGAAGATTATCTTCTCCCTCACGTTCTGCCAGAGCTCGGCGTTCCCGTGCAGTGCGCAGTAGCTCTTCCCGCCGTTCTCAACGCATTCCCCGCCGCTGTTGTATATGATGTAAACCGGCTCGAATGCCGCCTTGTCCGCAAGCAGGTCTATCACGGGCACAAGGCCCGCCTCCGCCTGGTTGCCGTACGGGCAGTAGCTCATCACGAACATGAGCACCTCCGGCTCCGCGCTCTTCGGGATTCCAGCGGCCTCTGCCGCCTCCTGTTGCGCCGCCTGCGCCCTCGCCGCATCCATCTGGGACTGGATTGCGCTCACTTCAAGCGCCCCCGATGGATATATGTACCTGTAATCCCTTGAGATGTAAATCGGCATCTCGTCCCCGCCTATGCCGTAATAAAGCTCCACGTACGCGCCCTTGTCCACATACCTCTGGTAAGCCACGTCCATCTCCATCCCGGAGCTGAGGTATATGTTGGTTTCCAGGAGCGAGGCAATCGCGTTCACCTTCGCCATGTCCAGCACAAAGGCCGTTGAAGCCCCGCCACCGGCGGCGCTTGCGTTCCCCCCAGTTGCAGGAACCGCAGCCATTCCCGGAAAAACCAGGTATCCAATCATGAGCCCAAAGACCAGCCCGCCAATTGCCCAAAAGAAGACGATATTGTCCGCCTTGCAGCACGGCGCGGCTTCCTCCTTCTTTTCATCAGCCATCAAGTTCACCTTCTAAATCCGAATAAATACCAAATACCTACTCTACCCCGGCTTTTTTAACCCTTTCCCATTTGCGCGGGGCCGCCCGCAAAACAATCCGAAATCCCTATCTGAGCCTGAGGGCGCTCTTCGCCATCCTGATTAGCTTCCTTACCTTGCTTTCTTTGCCCCTTTTGCTGGGCCCGCGGCCGTGCTTTTTCGCAGCCCTCCCCCTGGCCGCCTTCCTTTTGACCGCTTTTTTCGCAACCTTCCGCCTTGCCTGCTTCCTAGCCGCCTTCTTCTTCGCCATTAAACTCATCCTGCCTTCTCCGCAGAACTCCGGGATCTGGACTCGGTGAGGGAGTGCCCCAAGCGACTGCGGGCATTGAATCTTAACCCACTCGCTCGCTTTAAAGGTTATCTCCTTCGGGACAACGGGAAGCTTATCCAGCACGGGTTTCGCATGGTGAGATATAGTCCAGCCACCATGTTAATGGCCAAATGCCGGAAAGAGGCTGTGTTGAACCCATCCTTTCCAGGACAACCGATCTGTCCTCCCAGAATCCTGCGAGGGACGGTTATTAGAACTGCAAGGTTTTTATTAGTTCCGTCTATAGTGCAAATTTATTTCAAATCAGGTGCCCAAACAAATAGAAAATATAATGAAAATCAAGATTTAACCCCTTTTCGCCATCGCCTTCCTTACCCTCTCCTTCGCAATCTCCAGCGCCGCGGCCCTCGTGTCATTATCTTTCGTCCTTCCCATCACCAATTTGGTATTGTTCGTAATCTTCTCCGTGACCACTTCGAACATCTTCTTCTCGTCCCAGCCCATCGTCTCGCAATAGGAGGATATGACTCCCCCCGCGTTCGCAAGGAAGTCCGGAAGCACCAGCACGCCCCTCGCCATCAATTTCTTTTCCACCTCGTACGTCATGGGTATGTTCGCCGCTTCCGAAACGATTTTCGCCTTCACCTCGCCCACGTTCGCATCCGTGATCACGTTCGGCCGGGCCCCGGGAATCAATATGTCCACGGGCAGCTTGAACAGCTCCGCAGGAGGGAGCACCTTTCCGCTCCCGTGCGCGGTGACCGTCCCCCTCTCCGCCTTCGTCTTCATGAGCGCCCCATAATCCAGCCCGTTCTCATCGTAAATAACCCCCCTGGAATCCGAAACAGCCACAATTTTCGCGCCCCATCCAGAGAGGAACTTCATCGCGAATGTCCCCACGTTCCCGAACCCCTCGATCGCAACCGTCATCCCGTCCAGCCTCTTCCCCTGGAACTCCACAGCCACCCTCGTGCACAGCGCAACCCCGTATCCCGTGCTGCCCAGCTCGTGCGGAAGCCCGCCCATGGACGCAGGCTTCCCCGTGGTCGCCATCTTATTCCCGATCTGGTCAGCAAAGGCCGCCATCTCCTTCTCCGTGGTGTTCATGTCCGGGCCCGCGATGTACAGGTCCGGGATGAACTTCCTCACCTTGTCCGCGAAAGCCCTTATGGCCGCCTCCTTCTGCGGGCTCTTCGGGTTGAATTTAATCCCTGACTTCGCCCCCCCGAAGGGGATGTCCGCAAGCGCGTTCTTCCATGTCATGGCCCGCGCAAGCCCCATGACCTCCTCAGTGGTGACGTCCGGCACCATCCTCATGCCGCCCTTCCCTAGCCCGCACGCGGTGTTGTCTATCACCATCACGCCCTGCATTCCCGTCTTCGCGTCAAAAACTTCCAAGACATATTCCGGACCGAACTCATCTTTCGCCCTCATAAAACCCACCAGCTAGTAGATTGGATGCGGCTTATTTCCAGCTAAAATTTAAATCCCTTTACCCGTCCCGTCGATTTTCCCCACAAATCCCGCAACATGGGAATTGAACTCCTCCGGCTTCTCCGCCTGCGGGAAGTGCGTAGCGCCCTTGATTAAGTGCATTTCATAATCCCTCAGCCTGCACTTCAATATCTCCAGCGAAACCGGCTGCACCAGGAAATCCCTCTCCCCCGTTAGCACGAGCACAGGGGCCCTTATCCCCGCCATCATCTCCCCAATCCCGTCCCCGGTATCCACCATCGCCCCATATGCGGTGAGCAGGGTGTCGCTCTTCACGTCCAGCACCGATTCCAGGTATTTCCTGAATTCCCTGAAAGAAACCCCGCTGCCGGTCGCCGCCCTGAACGCGGCATAAAGCGGCGCCATGAGCGGAACCTCCTTGAAGTGCTTCGCATACCACCTTATGAACTTCTCCATCCTCCCGTCCCGCAGCGCCCGGTCCAGTGCCCCGAGCAGAGGCACGGAAAGCTCCCTACGCGGCATCGTCGCCAGCGGGTTCCCCACCACCGGGCTCACCATCACCATCGAGTCTATGTGCGCGCAGCTGTCCAGCAGGAACCTGTTCGCAGCCGCCTTCCCGTACATCCAGGTCCCCACGAGGCACCCC
The DNA here is from genome assembly GCA_029557835.1 of Microcaldota archaeon. GTDB lineage: Archaea > Micrarchaeota > Micrarchaeia > Anstonellales > Bilamarchaeaceae > CAIXOA01. The sequence continues at coordinate 22,184 of JAKQHW010000051.1, read as the reverse complement.
ATCGAATGCATGACCAGCGTAATCCTCCTCAGGTCCAGGTGCGCGGCCAGCTCAGCGGCGTCCATCCCGCAGTCCGAAAGGTACGAATTCGGGGTGGAAAGCCCGAGCCCCACCCTCCCGTGCCCCCTCGCATTGAAGAAGAGAAGGTTGCAATCCCGGAACTTATGCATCTGCGCCTTCCATTCCGAGTGCCTCAGCGCAATCCCGTTCAGGAACATGAGTGTGCGCGGGTTCATGCACTCCGGCACCTGCCTCATGTATATGTATTCCACCAGCACCCCGCCCCTGCCCAGGAACTGCATCTTGTGATGCCATTCCCCAGGGCGCTTCCAGGCCAGCCGCATGCATATCCATATGTGTGAAAAACTATTTAATGATGATTTAACGAATTCCCGTGTAGAAAACCTTATAATTATTGCATGTGTTCCGCTCACGGGGATTGCATGGCATATGCAGGAAGCCTTAGGGAAAAGCCCGTAATCACGGGCGTAGGGTGCACCAAATTCGGAAGCGTTCTTTCCACCCCTGAAATAAAAGGGATGTCCTTCCAGGAGCTTGCGTGCGAGGCCGCCTTCGAGGCGATGGACGACGCGGGCATAGACCCGAAAGACATAGACGCGTTTTACATAGGGAGCATGGTCAGCCACATCTCGCATCTCTATTCCTACCATACGCAGATGGCGGACTGGCTGGGGCTGCACCTCAAGCCAGGCCTGCATTTCGCGACCGCGTGCTCGACCACGAACACGGGCGTGGGGCTGGCCGCGATGGGCGTCGCATCCGGAAAATTCCGCAACGTCCTCGTGGTGGGCGCGGAAATCCTCTCCTCCGAGGCAACCGACGACCCAACTGTGAGGAAGCCGCTTGACCCCACAACCCTCTGGTACTGGACCGACTTCGGGGTGGACCAGGCGTATGGCTACCACCATTCCTACGACATCGCGACCGCATACGGGGGCCTCCCCACCTTGGGCTATGCGAAGAAATACCGGGTGCCAATGGACAAGATGGACGATGCGATGTGCGCGGTGCACAGGGCGGCCAGGATACACTCCGCAAGGAACAAGAAGGCCTACATCCAGACCACGCTTGAGCAGGAGGCCAAGGCAGCGGGCTTCAAAAACATAACCGATTTCTGGAGGAGCAGGAGGAACCCGTTCCTGGCATGGCCCACAAGGGTGAAGAGCGCCCTCAACACCGTGGACGGCGCCTCCGCCTACATAATCAGCTCAAAGGGCGAGGCGAAGAAGTTCTGCAGGAAGGACCCCATAAGCGTGGAGGGCTTCCACTGGAGCTCCAGCAATTATCCGTGGTACGGGAAGGACCCGACCGATTGGGACATAGACCGGACCGCTTTCCAGACCGCGATGAAGATGGCGGGCATAACCCCTAAGGACATCGGCTACCTGAATGTGCACGACTGCATGCAGATATACCAGCTAATCCTCTCGGAGCAGGCCGGCTACTTCAGGAAGGGCGAGGCCTGGAAGGCGTTCCTCGAGGGGAGGACGCTCTACAACGGGGACAGGCCCATGAACACTTCCGGAGGAAGGCACGGGAAGGGCCACGCGTTCGCAGCATCCGCCGGCGCTGAAATCTACGAGGCGGTCAAGCAGATGAGGGGCGAGGCGAAGGGCAGGCAGATTCCCGACGAGCCCGAGGTCTCCGTGGTGCACAACCACGGCTACGGGATGCACACCGCGGTCACGGTGCTCAAGAGGTGAGATGCATGGAAAGGATGATAGATAAATTCTACAAGTCCCTTGCGAAGGGGAAGATATACGGGGTAAGGTGCAGGAAGTGCGGCTACTTTTCATTCCCGCCCAAGGCGGGCTGTGCGGCCTGCGGGGCGCACAAGATGGAGTGGAAGGCGATAAGCGGGGAGGGCAAGCTCCTGTTTTTCTCCAGCGGCAACCTCCCGCCCATGAAGTTCGCGAAATACCACCCCTACGCATACGGCGTGATTGAGCTGAAGGAGGGCCCGTGCTTCTTCACGCAAATCGAGGGGCTGGACGTCTCCAGCGTTGAGGCGATCGAGAGGCAGAACGCCAGCCTGCCAATGAAGGTGAAGGCCAAGGTGAAGAAGATGGCCGGTATGAACATAGTGGTCTTCCGGAAGGCATGAGCCATGGACAGGGGAGAAGCGGAAAGGAAGGTCAAAAAGGTCGTTTCCGAAGTGTTCGGGGTGAGCCCGGGCAAGCTCAGGGAGGGCACAAGCTTCGTGGACGACCTCCACGCCAAATCCATGGACATAGTGGAGCTTCTCGCCGGATTGGAGATGGAGTTCGGCTTCAGGGTCCCCCAGCGGGACGTCCGCCAGAACAAGACCGTGGGCCAGGCAGTAGAATACATGCACGCCAAGGCGAAGAAGTTCAGGAAATGAGCAGCGCAACGGCTACCGCCGCGCTCTCCGTGCAGGAGAGGCTCACCATCACTTTTTTTATTCCCCTTTTTTTCGCTATTTTCCCTATCTCCCCGTGCAGCTTTATCCCGGGAGCCCCGGTTTCCCTGTCCCTGAGCACCTCCACATCCCTCCCTTCGATCCATCCTGTCCCGAACGCCTTGTACACCGCCTCCTTCGCCGCAAAATTGGTCGCCAGCTTGGCGATGTTGTTCCCGCCTTTCGCGCATTCAACCTCATTCCTGGTAAAGGTGTTCTCCACGAACCTCCCCCTGGCCTTCCCAGCGAGTATCTTCCTCATCTTCGCGACATCCGCAATATCTACGCCCAACCCCGCAATCCTCATTTCCTCCCCTCCGCCATCCCTGCCGCCTCCTTAGCAATCATCAATTCTTCATCAGTAGGAACCACGAGCACCCTCACCTTGGCCCCCTTTGCGCTGATGTCCGCCTCCTTCTTCACCGCCTTTGCGTTCTTCCGCGCATCAACCCTCACACCAAATATTTCCAGATAGGAGCAAATCCTTTTCCTAACCTGCGGGGAGTTCTCCCCAATCCCAGCGGTAAAAACAATGGCGTCCACCTTCCCAAGCGCCGCCGCATACGCCCCGATGTATTTCGCGATCCTGTAGCAGAACATATCCAGCGCGAGCCCGCACCTCCCATTGCCCTTCCTTGCCTTTCCTTCTATCACCCGCACGTCCTTGCTCACACCGGAAATCCCGAGCAGCCCGCTTTTGTTGTTCATAATCTCGAAAAGCTCATCGTATTCAAACCCATACCTCTTCACCAGGTATTGCGCAGCCGCAGCGTCAATATCCCCCGTTCTCGTCCCCATCATCACCCCTTCCAGCGGAGTGAGCCCCATGCTCGTGTCCACGGACTTCCCAGCCTTCACTGCGGTAATGCTGGACCCGGCCCCCAGATGGCAGGTAATCAGGTTCGGCCTTCCCCTCCCCAGTATCTCCGCAGCCCTCTGCGCCACATACTTGTGGGAAATCCCGTGGAACCCGTATTTCCTTATCGCATATTTGTCATAGAAATGGTAAGGCAACCCGTACATGTATGCCTTAGGCGGCATGCTTTGGTGGAACTCCGTGTCAAAAACCATCACCTGCGGCACGCGGGGCATCAGCTTCTTTGTTTCGATTATCCCCGCAATATTATGGGGATTATGCAGTGGCGCGAGCATCTCAAACGATTTCAGGTAATCAAGCACAGCCCCGGAAACCAAAGCGGTCTTCGCGAGCTGGCCCCCGTGCACCACCCTGTGCCCCACCGCCGAAATCTCACCCGCATTCCTTATCGCGCCCCATTCCCTGTCACGGAGCATATCGAGCATCAGCGCAATCCCCTGCCGATGGTTTTTCACCGCAATTTCCCTCTTCAGCGCCCTGTCCCCTTTTTGGTGCGCAATCGCGGTTCCCTTCTCCCCTATCCTCTCAACCTTCCCCCCAAGCAGCACCCTGAAATCCGCCCCGAACAACTTGTATTTTATCGAGGAGCTCCCGCAATTCAGGACAAGTATCTTGTTCATTTCCTCCCCCTCGCCCATCCGCTCAAAATCGCAATCACTCCGGCGATGTCCTCCACCTTTGCCCCCCTCGAAAGGTCGCTCACCGGCCTGTCGAACCCCTGCAATATCGGCCCGTAGGCATTCGCCTTGGCCAGCGCCTGCACCAATTTATACGCTATGTTCCCGGAATCAAGGTCAGGGAAGATGAGCACATTCGCCCTTCCCCCCACCTTTCCGGCCTTCCCCCCCATCTTCTTCATCGCCGTCTTCTCCACCAGCGCGGAATCCCCCTGCATCTCCCCCTCTATCGCGAATTTCGGCGCCTTTTTGTTCGCAATCCTGACTGCCCCGGCCACCTTGTCAACCCTGGGGTGCACCGCGCTCCCTTTTGTGGAAAAGGAAAGCATCGCAACCCTCGGCTCCCATCCAAGCAGTTCCTTCGCGGTATGCGCAGTCGTAATTGCGATGTCCGCAAGCTGCTCCGCGTCCGGCTCTATGTTCACGGACGAATCCGCGAAAAGCAGCAGCCCTTTCTCGCCCCCCCTGTACCCAGGAACCTCCATTATGAAGAAGCTGGAAGGGACGGAAATGCCCTTCCTCAGCCCGATTATGCCTTCGGAGGCAGTAATCACGTCCGCGGAAGTATAGGCCGCGCCAGCTACCATCCCGTCCGCTTCGCCCATCCTGACCATCAAGGCCGCAAGGAACAGTGGGTTCGAAAGGATTCTCTCCGCAACCCTGGGGGCCGCCTTCCTTATTTTCCCATATGCGCGCAGGTATTCCCCAGGCACCCCGCCCGAAGCATCAACTATGGGGATTCCCCCAATCCCCACCCCGAATTTTTTCGCCGCCGCCTCTATTTTCCTTCTCTCCCCAACTAAAAGGGGGGAAGCGAGCCCCTTGTCCCTGGCCATCTCCGCCGCCCTGAGCACCCGCTCGTCCTCCCCCTCGGGCAGCGCAATCCTGCATCCCTTCCATGCCTTTTTTCCGAAGAGACTTATTGCACCCATGCGCACCAGTCGCCTTCAACATTTAATAAGTTTCTGTGCGCATCCCCTCATCAGTCTTATAAATATATCCAATTATGGATATATCCATGTTGAGGCGCATCCCGCCCCCGGGCCCGGACCAGTATAGGAGAATTTTCGGGATAAAGGGCGCCGCCCCGACCCTCCGCGAGATGGGGAGGGTGGTAAGGAAGAAATCGCTCCTCTTCCTCCTGTGGATTGTGGGCCGCAGGCAGCCAATCAAGGCATACGGGGCCATGAGGCTGATGCAGGCGGACGGCCTGTTCCTCGCAACCCCGAACCGGATTTACCCGCTTTTCGCGCTGATGGAAAAACAGGGCCTTGTCAAAAGCAGGAGAATCCCGCGGGACAGGAGGGGCGCCAGGGAATATTCCATAACCCCCCGGGGAAGGGAACTTCTAAAAATGTGCAGGGTGATGCTCAACCGGGGCCTTATAGGGGAATACATGCGCGACATGGTGAAGTGATGGCCAGGGACATACTGCAGCTGGACAGGGTTTGCAAATACTACCAGATGGGGGACTCCAGGGTGGACGCCCTCAGGGAGGTTTCCCTCACCGTGCACGAGAACGACTACATGGCGGTCTTCGGCCCTTCCGGAAGCGGCAAATCCACCCTCCTCCACATGATGGGGCTCCTGGACGTCCCCTCCTGCGGAAGGGTACTTGTGGACGGGAAGGACGTTTCCCGGCTGCAGGAGAACGAGCTTGCCCGGATCCGCGGGAAAAAAATAGGCTTCATATTCCAGGTGTTCAACCTCGTCCCGTCCCTCACCGCGCTGGAGAACGTCTCCCTCCCCATGATGATTTACGGAGTCCCGAAATACGAAAGGGAAAAGAGGGCGGAGGACCTCCTCTCCTCGCTGGACATGGGCAACCGCGTCGGCCACCTACCTGGCGAGCTTTCAGGGGGGCAGAGGCAGCGCGTCGCAATCGCCCGCTCGCTCGCCAACAACCCCGAGGTGATTCTAGCTGACGAGCCGACCGGCAATCTGGACTCCAAGACCGGGGAGGAGGTGGTGGAGATATTCAACCAGCTGCACAGGGAAGGGAAGACGCTCATAGTCGTCACGCACGACCCGGACATCGCCCGCAATACGGACGAGATAGTGCGCATAAGGGATGGCCAGGTCGTGGAGCACGAGGTCTCCAAGGAGCACGCGGTGCGCCTTGGCGAAAAAACGGAGCTGGCCGACGGAGTTAAGCTAAAGGTAAACGGTGAATTGGGAATACGGATGAAAAAGAAGGTGAAATGAATGGAAATGAAACATGCGCTCGTTGCGCTTCTGTTGTTTGGATACGCGTTCGCAGGGCTTTCAATCTCAAGCTATGTTGTGAGCCCGGACAGCGTTGAGCCAGGCGGCTCGGGCTACATAACGATAACCCTGTCGAACCCATCAACCCAGGACAAGGTCGAGAGGGTCTCGCTCATCGTCACGTCCGCGGGCGAGCTGGGCGCCAACCGGAATATTTTTGTAGGCACTTTGGAGCAGGGCGCGTCCACAATTGTTACAATACCCTTCCAGTCCTCCTCCAACCTGAGCAGCAGGGTATACGTAATCGAGGCGAAAGCCGTTGGCTATACCGACACATACACGTACGACCCGAACCGCGACAGGTTCATAAAAAGCTCGTCCGAGTATGTGGAAAAGGCCGCCACCATCCCGTTGAAGGTGGTGAAAAAGCCCATCCTCTCCGTCTCCCTCAGCAGCGAGAACCTTGAGGACATGACCTCAGAAACGATAGCCATTTCCAACTCCGGGGGCAAGGCAACCAACCTCAGGTTGAGGATAACCAGCGGGGGCCTCGGCTTCCTCGGCACCGATGCGCTCTATTTCGGGGAGGTTTCCGAATCCTCGAGCAGGTCCGCGACTATAGACGCCAGGGGCGCCTCTGACGGCCCGGCCAAGCTTTCGCTCCTGCTCACCTATTCCGACGAGCTCGGGCAGGAAACATCCGAGTCCAAGGAAATCCCGATAACCATAAAGAAAGGGGAGGGCGACTTCCGCTTCTCGCAGCAGGCGCCCATAACCACCGGGAAAGACGACACCCTCGTACTCGTGGTCACGAACATGGGGGACCCGGTCTCCGACCTGCAGCTCACATTCCCCCCATTGTCCGGGGTGGTGCTCCGCGGCATGAACAAGGTCGAGATAGGGAGCCTCGCCAGGGGGGAATCCAAAACAATTTCCGTCCCCCTGGTCGCGAGCCTGCCCCCGGGCACCAACAGCGTGCAGGCATCCCTCTCCTGGGTGGAGAAGGGGGAGAACAGGGAGGGGACAACCACGGTTCCCCTCAGCGTTAAGTCCGATTCCGAGGTGGGCGTCTTCCTGGAGGCGAACCCGACCCCGCTCGCGTCCGGAGGGCAGCACACCCTTTCCGTGACCGTCTCCAACCTTGGTTCCTATTCAATACAGGGAGTGACCGTATGGCTGGAGAGCGAAGCGCTCACGCTGCTCACGGTGCAGCCCGAGCAGTACATCGGCGGCCTTGACAAGGACGACTTTTCCAGCGTGCAGTACAAGGTGCAGGTGGGTAACGTCGCCCCGGGGAACCACGATGCGACGGTGAAGGTCACCTACAGGGACGCCTCAGGGGCCCGCATCACCGAGACCAAGCCGGTGGTGATAAGGGTTGAGGCGCCTGCGCAGTCCGGTGACGGCACCGGAACCATTCTCCTGCTGGGCGCGGTTGCCCTGGCGGTTGGCTATTGGTATTTCAGGATGAGGAAAAAGCCCAAGGCAGTGCAATGAAGACGGAGGACATGGTTTCGTACTCGATGCGGAACCTTACGCACCAGAAGGTACGCACCTGGCTCACCATAGTCGGGATAGTGGTGGGCGTCGCCGCAGTGATAGTGCTGGTCGGGCTCGCGGACGGGCTCCGCTCATCCGTTTCCGAACAGCTCTCCGCGTTCGGCCCTAAGACCATAATCATCTCCCCGATGAGCATGCAGGGCGGGATAGGGGGCGGCCCGGCCAGCGTGCGCCCGACCCTCGGGAAGCTGTTCGAACGGGACGCGGACAAAATAGAAAGGATAGAGGGGGTCCGCCTCGCAACCAAGGTCATCATGGCCAATGTGGACACGAAGTTCAGAGACAAGCGCATAAGCGCCGCCGTTTATGGGGTTGAGCCCGAGGGCTACACCGAGACGGTCAGCTTCAAGGTCCAGGAGGGGCGCTTCCTCCAGCCAGGGGACAGGCGCGTTGCGGTGGTGGGCCACAGCCTTGCCAAGGACGCCTTCGGCAGCGACGAGATACGCGCCAACAGCATGATTGAGCTGGCGGGCCAGAAATACCGCGTGGTGGGCGTCCTGCAGAAGAGCGGAACCTCATTCGGCCCAGGGGACAGCACGGTTTATGTTTCATACGAGGACGGGAGGGAGCTGGCCGGCGCCGCCCTCGCGGAAAGGGAAATCAACGGAATCCGCATAATCGTGAACGATGGCTTCAACACCGAGGAGGTCGCGGAAAGGATAGAGTTCGTCCTCGCCTCCCTGCACAAGGTCCCCGTAGAAAAGAAGGATTTCACCCTCGTCACACCCAAATTCATCGAAGACCAGGTCAACAACGTCCTGGGCACCCTCACCCTTTTCCTGGGAGCGGTTTCAGGGATAGCGCTGATAGTCGGAGGGGTGGGCATCTCCAACACGATGTTCGTCAGCGTGATGGAGCGCACCAAGGAGATAGGGGTCCTCAAGTCCGTAGGCGCGCAGAATTGGCAGATAGAGCGCCTCTTTCTCGTTGAGGCGGCTATGATAGGGCTGGTCGGCGGCGTAATCGGCGTCGTTTTCGGGATTGCAGTGGTATTATTCCTTTCTCTATTCGGGATAAACGCAACCCCGTCCATCCCCACGGTTTTCATTTCATTCCTGATAGCGATGGGCGTGGGCATGGCAGGCGGCTTCATCCCGGCCAGGAACGCAGCGAAAATACCTGCGGTGGAAGCGATGAGGAATGATTAGATGGACCTTCTGGAGATAACGAAATACGGCATAAAGAACCTCCGGATAAGGCACCTCCGCTCCACCCTCACGATAATAGGCATAGTGCTAGGGATAGCGACCATAGTCACCCTCATGTCCATAGGGGAGGGCGTCCGGGTGGACATACAGAGCCAGATGGACGCATTCGGAACCGACATGATCTTCGTTGTCCCGTTCAACCTGGAAAACTTCGCAAGCGCCTCCACCCTCTCCATGACCACTGCCGGAAAATTGTATGAGCGCGACATAGATTACATAGAAAGGGTCCCCGGGGTGCAGTCTACCGCGCGTGTAAATTTCGGCCGTGCCGCACTCCGCTTCAGGGAATCCGACATCACTGCCGCAGTCTTTCCGGCTGACGCATCCGTCTTCGAAGAATTCGGCGATTACCTTGAGATAGAGGAGGGAAGGCACCTCCGGGACGGGGAAGGGAAGGTCCTTGTGCTCGCAAACGATGCGGCCAATGTCCTTTTCAATAACCAGAAAATAAGCCCCGGCAACGTCATTTACGTGAACGGCGAGCCGTATAGGGTGGTCGGCGTCCTCAAAAAAATAGGCACCTCCCTCAGCCAGCAGGACGATTCCGCAATCTACGTCCCTTACGACCAGGGCAACAAGCTGCTTGCGGACTATCTGGCCCCCGGGGAGGTGTTTTCCATATACATCAAGATCCGCCCCGGATACGATGCGGACGAGGTCGCCGCGCAGGTGGAACGGCAGATTGCGAACGCCCACCGCGTCCCCCTGGACAAGAAGGACTTTTCCGTAATGACCCCCTCATTCATAATGGGCATGGTGGGCACGGTCATGGACCTCCTGAACCTCTTCCTTCTAGCAATAGCCGCGGTCTCCGCGTTCGTGGGCGGCATCGGCATCTCCAACACGATGTTCATGAGTGTGCTTGAGCGGCGCCGGGAGATAGGCGTGCTGAAGGCGATAGGCGCCACACGCACGACCATCCTGCTCATATTCGTCATAGAAAGCGCCATCATCGGCGCCGGTGGCGGCCTCCTCGGTCTCGCGATAGGGTACCTTGCCCTCACAATGGCCGGAAGCTTCGGAATACCCTACGTCCTTGGGGCCTACCAGATTTCATTCGCCTTCTTCTTTTCCGTTAGCGTTGGCGTGATATCCGGCCTAATCCCCGCGTTCAACGCCTCCAAGGTCCCTGCAATCGAGGCGCTCCGCTACGAATAGCTATTTCAGCACCTTCCCGGTCTTCATATGCCATAAATAGAGGTCCAGCTCCCCCTGGCTCATCCCCGCCTTCTCCGCAATCTTACCCAATATCCCCTCCATCTCCAGGTATTTCCTCTTCCCCAGCGTTTTCGGAATCTCGCTTATGTATCCATATTCCTTCAATATGGAGAGGATGTGCCGGTCTATTATCGCCAACTCAAAATAGCCCAGATTCCTCAAAAAATGGCTCGCTTCCTTCCACCCCAGCCCCTTCACATTGCCCACAAGCCATTCCCGCATCTCCCGCTGGCTTTTTCCGCCCAGTTCCCGCTTCACCCTCTTCTCCCGCGCCTCAACTATGAATTTCCCCCTCGTGTTGTAGAAGCGGTGCCCCAGCCCCTTCAGCTTCGCCACCAGTTCCGGATGAGGGAGGTTGCAAAAACCCTCCTCCCCCAGCTCCTTCTGTATCCTCATGCCCCCGTGCGCCGTATAATTCGCGGTGAGTATGCAGAAGCACAATTCAGAAAACCACCTTCCTTCCCCGCCCTTTCCGGCTTCCCTAAACTCTCCCAGCCTCCCCTCCACCATTTCCCGCACAGGGCCGTTCCTCGCCCTTTCCAGCTTTTCCAGCAGCTCCTTCCCGCCCACAGTTCGTTTTTCGTACCGTACCATTTATGAATATTGTCCGCCCAATGGAAGCGGTGGTTTTTTGACAAAGGCGAAACTGATAGAACTGCTTAACCAGGCATTGGAGCTGGAGCACCAGGCCGAGGCCCAGTACCTCAGCCACGCGACGCTCCTTTCGGGGGAGGCCGCGGACACCCTCACCGACAGGCTGAAGGAAATCGCGGGAGACGAGCACAAGCACGCGGAACAATTCCGTGCATGCCTGGAGATATTGGACGCCGCGCCCTCCATAAAGATGGCGCCCGGGCATCCCGCGAAGGGCAACTCCCAAATCCTCAAGGTGAACCTCAAGGACGAGAGGGATGCGGTGGACTTCTACCGCACGATAATGGCGGAACTGCAAAAGTCCAGGGCGGAGCTCCCCTATGAGTACGAGTTCATAGAGCACAAGGTCAGGCACATCATAATGGACGAGGAGGAGCACGCATTGGAGCTGAGGACCCTCATCGGAGAGTAGCCCCCCCATTTTTGTTTTCTATTCTATTTCCCCAGCACCTTCCCTATCGCTTTTAACACCGGGGCCATCTCCTTCTCATTGTACGAATAGCTGACCTGGACCAGCTTCCTGTCCATCTTCAGCAGCCCCTCCAGGTTCATGGGCGTCCCGCTTACCACGTAACCCACCTTCAATTTCTTTATGGTCTGCGCCAGCTCGCCCATCTGCCTGTCCGAGTATCCCATGGCCGGCAATACATTCTTGCAATGGGGGTATTTCGCATAAGTCTCCTTTATCGAGCCCACCGCATATTTGAAGGGGGAAACAATTTTCGCCCCGGCCTTCTTCGCCGCGACCCATCCCGCCCCATATGGCATGCCCCCGTGCGTCACGGTCGGCCCGTCCTCTATCACCACCACCCTCTTCCCGCGCACCTTCCCGTCTATTTTCGGGGTTATATCCGCCTTCACTATTTTCGCCTTAGGATTCACCCTCTTCGCATTCTCCTCTACAATTTTCGCCCCTTTCCTGTTCTGCGAATGTTTGCTTATCACGATTATGTCCGCCATCCTGAAATTCACCTCCCCGGGATAATACTCCAGCTCGTTCCCGGCCCTCAGCGCATCTGCCACCACGACCAATAAATCCGGCTTGTAGAACGGGAAATCGTTGTTCCCCCCGTCCCATAGCACGTATTCGTGCTCCTTTTCCGCCTTCCTCAATATCTTCTCGTAGTCCACCCCGGCCCACACAACCGCGCCGTTCGCGATGTGCCCCTCGTACTCCTCCCTCTCCTCTATTGTGCACTTCGCCTCGTCCAGGTCCCCCATCTTCTCGAACCTCTGCACCTCCTGCTTCACCAATTCCCCATACGGCATCGGGTGCCTTATCACCGCAAGCTTCCTCCCGTATTTTTTGGAAAGCATCTTGGAGAGCGGGCTCTTGCCCGCACCGGTACGCGTTGCGCAAATAGCCACCACCTTCTTTTCGCCTTTCACCATCGTCTCGTTCGGCCCGAGCAGCACATAGCTCGCCCCGGCGGCCATGCATCTGCACGCAAGTTCCATCACATGCCCGTGCGAAACGTCAGAATAGGCGAACGCGCACTCATCCACCTTCTTTTCCTTTATCAGCTTCTCAAGCATGCTTTCCGGGTATATTGGGATTCCGTTCGGATAAAGGATGCCCGCAATCTCCGCAGGATATCCGCGCTCCGCAATCCCTGGTATCTGCGCCGCGGTGAAACCCACCACTTCATAGTTGGGATTAAGCCGATAGAACACGTTGAAATTGTGGAAATCCCTGCCCGCCGCCCCTATGATTAGAACCTTCCTTTTCATGCGCCAGATAACCGAGGCAAGCTATAAAATGATTTGGCTAGCCCTTTTTCAGCTTCGCCGCCTCCCTTTCCGCCATCTCTTCGCCCGGAAGCTTGTCCACCCGCCTCCTCGCCTTTATCTTCTCTATCATCCTCCTCGCCGCCTCCTCGCCCCTCGCCCTCAGGTCCCCGTCCAGCGCCAGGGGGGTTATCTCCATTTCCACGTCAGGAATGCTCTGCGGCGTCTCGTCCCCATCCCGCGTTATCCTCGCAATGCTGGCACGTGCGCCCCCTTTTCCGAGATACCTCCCCAATATCTCATCAGTATCCCTCCTTTGTTTGCCGGGGTTCAGGTATCCGTCTATCGCACTCTTCACCCGCTCGTCCCTGCCCTCCTCCCCCTCAAGAAGAGGCAGCAGCTTCATGAGCACCTCCCCCACCATCATCGCCTCCATGCGGACCTCTGGGTCCGGATGCTTCGCGTCCGCCCTCAGCTTCTCCAGGTCCTCGGGCCTGAAGTGCCATCTCCTCCCAACATCCCTGCCTTCCCTCAGCCCCTCGTACCAGTTGCCCAGTATTATCTTCATCCCCCTGAGCCCGTAGATTTTCCTTTCCTTCTGCTGTTCGTAGCCCGGGCTGTCCCTCGCCGGAAGGACCTCCACCGCGGCGTTCATCACCTTCCCCTGGCATTTCCCCCTCGGCACGGGAGCATCATGATTTACCATGTGCTGGAGCATTTTCAACGCATTCTCCCTCTGCACATTCTGCAGCGCCCTCCTCCCCGGGCCAGCGGTAAGGGTGCCCACAATTTTCAGGACATGGTCCTCCTTCGGAACAATGCCCCTCCCCAGCGCCTCGGAGAAGCACCTCTCCGCCGCCTCGCCCAGCCCCCTGCTTGAAAGCAGGAGCTCGCTGTCCAAGATGAACCCGAGCAGCGCTCCGAACGCCCTCTGGTCCGTGTGGAATATGCCCCCCCTCCTGAGCACCCTCATCTTTTCATCGTTTGGCATGTTCGGGTTCTCCAGGACGGTCCTCGGGGAAGCCTCCAGCATGAGCTCCAGGAACTCGTGGGCCCGGAGCGCACATTCGCCCTCCAGCAGCTTCACCCCCACCATCGAGACCTGCGCATCGGTTATCGCGGCCCCATGCGCGTTGAGGGCGCGATAGGTCCCCATCGCCGCCTCGAATATCTCCGATTTGCAAAGCTCCCTGTCCAGCATGAACCTGACCAGCAAATCCACCCTCTCTGGATTCGCCAGGAAATACGCCTCATCCTCCACTATCGCTTTTTTCAGCCGCCCCTCCTCATCCGGATTAAACAGAAAACTCCCGAGCCTTTCCAGCTCGCCCCTCTCCCTCTCCCCCTCCACCATCCTGAGCATGAGCTTTGCCCGGGCGTTCCCGGGGTGGCTTCCGTCCTCCGCCACCGCCCTTATTCCCTCCACGTCCTCCGCGGAAAGTTCGTTCCCGGCTTTGAGGTATTCCTCCAGGTTCGCAATCGCCGCCTGGTAGGCCTCCACCTCCACGCTTTCGCAGGAGAGCACCCACCTGACGAGCGCCCCCATGTTCTCCAGGCTGTGCGAGAAAAAAGAGTCCCTGAGCAGGAGGTTCCTCTCGTCCCTGGCAGTTCCCGGGTCCGAAACAATCTCCAGCACCTCTCCAACGAGCCCGGAGGTTTCCTTTTCCCCTCCCATCTTTATCAGTTATATTATATGGCGAAATGCTTTTAAGGGTTAGAAAGTGTGCAATAATGTTTTATAAACTCATTCCCACATCATTTTAACCAGATGCTTATGGCAGAAAGAGATTCCGCACCGTCAAAGAGCCCCCTGATTGCCGCGATAACCAACCTTTCGCGGGAGAGGGCAGCCCTCAACGAGAGGGGCCTTTTGCCCGGCGCCCCCTCCCCCGCAACCACAAGCCTGCTCCGGTCCCCGAGAAGGACACCCTGGCGCACCAACCTGGAGGATTCCATCTGCGCGTGCATACCCAACCGGGTGAAGCGCGCCAACATGGGCGACAGGCTCAATTCCATAGAGCGCGCCGCCGGCCCCATGGACGGGATAGTGATTCCCAGGATAACTGCGGCATGCCATTCCGTTGCCGCGCTCGGCCAGGATGCGGTGTGCTCTTTCATTGATGCCATGTGGATGGTGGCGGTGAGGGCCCGCAAGGAATATCCTGATTCCTCCGGGGACTCCGGCCTGGAGGCGAGGACGAACTTCATCTGCGGCTCCGTTGACAAGCTCGTGGCGATATCGGCGAGGGTGTCCAACGAGAGGGCATTCTGCCTCGTCTGCACCGGGATAGAGAGGATAAAGGACTTCAGGGTGATGTCCAAATACATCAACTACATGCATTCCGCGTCCGGGGAGGTCAGGCCGTACAATCCCAAGGGGGTTTTTAAAAGCCCGGAACCGCTCGCATTCCAGGCGAGATTCCTTTCTGAGCGCACGGAAGGCGCGGCACCGGAATACATAGACTCCATACTCACAAAATTCATAGCGAAGCTGAACGAGCTTTCGGCTGAAACTCCCTGATTTTTATTCCCATCCCCCCATCATCCCAGCATGGAATTTAGGAAAACCCTAGCCTTTGCCCTGCTCTACGGGTTCGCGTCAGCGGCAATGGCAATAACGATTCCGCTTTACCTTGCCCACTTAGGCTACGACCTCGCTTCCATGGGGTTCATACTCGGCATCGCCACGCTTATTTCCGGGCTCATGGGCATTGCCCTCGCCGCGATGAGCGACCACGTGGGAAGGAAATACCTCATCTCCTTTTATTCCCTCTCCCATGCCGCGGGCTGCGGCATAATGGGCTTCATCCCTTCCCCATTTGCATTCATCGCGGGGCGCTCAATTTCGGGCCTTGCCGGCAACAACCTCTGGAACATGGTACTTGCGCGCGTCTCCGACCTCTCCGAGAGCAGGAACCGCGCCGCGATGGTGGGGACCTATGTCGCCGCCTTCGCCTTCTCATATTCCGCCTCGCATTTCATCGCGGGCACGATAATAGAGGCCTTCGGCTTCCCCGCAATCTTCCTCTCCGTTGTCGCAGCCTCGCTGTTCATGGCAGGGGCCGCCCTCATATTCGCAAACATAGGGAAGAAGAAGCACCGCTTCCACCTCTCCCTCAACATCCTGAAATCCAGGGAGGGGAAGCTCAACATGCTCGTCTCGTTCCTCACCGGCTTCACCCACATTTCCGGCGCGTTCGTCATATACATATTCTTCGCTGAAAGGTACGGTTTCGGCCCGGCCCAGGTCGGCTTCTTCATAGCCGCCCTCTACATGCTCTGGGCGGTCTTCAGCCAGTTCTTCGGCCCGCACGTGGACAGGAACGGGATGCGCAACTCGATGATGCTCGGTGCGCTCGTGAACGGCTCGGCCTGGCTCGCGGCCGCATATTTCCAGGACCTAATCCCATTCCTCATACTCATGGCGATAGACAACATCTCCTGGCCCCTCTACGGGCTGAGCGCCTCCAAGATATCCACGGTCCTTCCGGAGGACGAGAACCGCGGCAGGGACCTTTCCATTTTCGGGTTCTCAAGCCTCATGGGATACATGGCGGCCGCATTCCTAGGAGGAATCCTCGCCAGCATGTCATATGGATACGTGTTCATCGCAAGGGCCGCGGCCGTAATCCTCAGCGCCTCCATCGTCTTCTTCATAATGCGGCCCAAGGGTTAAGCCAATGTTTATAAAATGTGTTATAATAAATCAAATATAGTGGTAATATGCATTTTCATCCAAAGGAACCGAAAGGCTGCTCAGAGGCCAGGGGCCCTTTCCCCGCCCTTTCAAATGGAACAAGGAAGAGGACCCTCCGCGAGTACATCGAGAGCGGGAATTTCGTCGGCTTCACCCCCGCACTCCAGCTTCTCGGGGATTCCCCCCTCGGGAAAAGGACGCTGGGCGGCTGGATACTCGCAAAATTCATTTCAAAGGCGCACCTCTGCGGCACGCCGCTGTCAGAGACCTCCCTCGCCCCCGAGGAAGTGGGTTATTCTGGAAAAAACATGCGGCTTTTCGTCCTGCAGCTTGCCTCCGAGAACCACGCCCCCCACATAGACGGGCTTTTCAGGTATTCCGGAGAAAACAACGGGCGCCTTCTCATGGGGAAGGCCCTGGAGGATTACGTGCGGGCGCGTGCGTCCGAATACGGGCTTGAGCTCCGCTAGCCCCCCAAAAGTTTCTTTACTCCCTTCACCAGCCCCTCGGACTTTATCTTGAACTTGCTCAGGTCTATGTGCTTCAGGATTGCGAGTATCTCCCCTCCCCTCTCCAGCGCCTTTTTCTCGTCGCCGCTGAACCTCCTGTAGAGCTCCCCCAGCATCTCGTTTATGCCTGCCTTCGTGTACCCTTCCTTATGCCACTGTTCGGTGAACTGCCTCACCTGCGCGGACTGTATGAACAGCTTCATGTCGCTCTCAGTTGCTTCCCCCTTCTCCGGCTCAGCATGCCTCCTTTCCATATCGATTACCTTTTGTACCCGAACTTTCTCAACAATTCTTTCCTATCCTTTTTATCCTCTTCGGTCTCCAGGCCCAGGGGCCCCTCCCCGTCCACCACGCCGAGCACGCCCCTGCCCATTCCGGTTTCCGCTACAATCACCTGCACGGGATTCGCGGTGGCCGCAAAAAGCCCGACCACCTCGCTCACCCCCTTTATCCTGTTGAGCACATTTACTGGAAATCCATCCCTCATGAATATTATGAAAGTATGCCCCGCGGCAACCTTTAGCGCCTCCCTTTCCGCGCATTTCTGCAAATCCGCATCGTTCCCGTCGCTCCTCACCAACCTCTTCCCTGACGCCTCGCAGAACGCAAGCCCGAACTTTATCCCGGCCCCGCCCTCAGCCAATGTTTCATAAATGTCCTCCACCGTCTTGATGAAATGGCTCTGCCCTATTATCACATTCGCATCCTTCGGGACCTCAATCCCAACCGCCTTCAGCTCCACCATTCAAATCCCCACTTTCTCAATTATTTTCGTGGTCCTCGCCGAATCCGGGTTAGCGTGCGCCTTCAGCCTCGCAATCCGCACCCCCCTCGGCCTGAGGGCCGGCTTCTGATCATACCCATATGCGATTATGTCCGGCTTCACGCGCTCCAGCGTCTTTCCCATCTCCTTCACGCCAGGAACCGCCAAATCCACCATTTTCAGCGCGCCCACCATCGCCGCCCTGTATTTCTGAGTATGCAAGGGCTTCCTCCCCTTCCTCCTTATGAACTCGTCCCTCGCCACCACAACAACGAGCACGTTCCCCAATTTCGCCGCCTCGTTCAATGCAAGCACGTGCCCGATGTGTATCACGTCGAATGCCCCTCCGGTGAGCACCACTTTCAATCTTTTTCTTTTCTGCTGCGTTAAGAAATACCTCTTCCCCCTTTTTTCCAGCATCCTTTTCTCGCCCGGATACAGTTTCGCGTAATCGCTTGCGCTAATCCCGTTGTTTCTCACCTGCATCAGGTATAGGTTCTTGATTACTCCGACTATGGGTAGCACCTGGTTATAGTTCTTGGAAAAGGAATCGCATCCCTTATGTGGTTCAATCCGAGAACCCATTTCGTCAACCTTTCAATCCCCATCCCGAATCCGGAATGCGGGACGCTCCCATACCTCCTCAAATCCACATACCACTTCATGTCCCCGTTCGGGTCCAATCCAAATTCCTTCATCCGTGCAACCAATTCATTATAATCCCAAATCCTCTCGCTCCCGCCAACAACCTCCCCGTGCCCCTCGGGCGCAAGCAAATCGTTGTTCAGCACATAACCCGGCTTCTCCGGGTCCTCCCTCATGTAGAAGGCCTTCACCTCCTTCGGGAACTTCTCAACGAACAGGGGCACTTCATATTCTTTTGTGAGGATTGCCTCTTCGTCCGCCCCGAAGTCCTGCCCCGCCTCCATTTTCCCGCCCAGCTCGTTCACCCTCTCCACCGCGTCGTCGTAGAGCATGCGCGGGAAAGGCCCCTTCACCTTTTTCAATTTCGCAGGGTCCCGCTCTACCTCCCCCAGTATCTCAGGGTGCCCCTTCACGAACTTCTGCACCGCATAGGAAATCAAATCCTCCTGCAGCTTCATGTTCTGCTCATGCGAGTACCAGGCCATCTCCGGCTCCAGGTGCCAGTATTCCGCAAGGTGCCTTATGGTCCTGCTCTTCTCGGCGCGGAAAGAGGGCGCGAACGCATAAACCCTCCCAAGCCCGAACGCCATCACTTCAGCATAAAGCTGCCCGCTCTGCGAGAGGTATGCCGGCTCCCCGAAATACTGCATCTCGAACAGCGTGCTGCCGCCCTCACACTGGGATTTCGTTATCACCGGAGGCACAATCTCATAAAACCCGTTCTCGTCCAGGTATTCCCGCAAATAATTAACGAGATGGTGCCTCGCCTTCATCGCGGCAACCAGCTTCCGGCTCCTGAGCCACAAATGCCGGACATCCAGGAGGAACTCCTCGCTCAAATCCTTCTGTATCGGGAATGGCTCCCCCAGCGAAACCAGCCTGAACCCACCTGCCTGCAGCTCCCATCCTCCCGGCGCCCTCTCATCCTTTTTCACAACACCGGAAATCTCCACAGAACTCTCGATATACACCCGCGAGGCGTCCTCGAACTCTTTCTCGCCGACCTTCCCCCTCTTTATCGCGCACTGTATCCGCCCCGAGGCGTCCCGAAGAATGATGAAATTCAGGTTTCCGCTGCCCCTCTGCCTGTGCACCCATCCCCTTATGGAGACCTCCTTCCCTTCCATCCCGCCTTTCAGTATCTTCCCAATATCCACGTACATCGCAATCACTCCAGCCAGTCTTTGAGCCATCCGCTCACCGCGAATGGCGCCTTCTTGAGCGCATCCATACCCCTGCATCCGGTCAGCATCGCGCAAATCATCATCTGCTGCTTCCAATCCTCGCACATCCTGTCCAGCCGCTTTTCGTTGTATGCCAGCAGGAAGGGCCTCGAAGCCCCTGCGACGGACGCACCGAGGGTTATCGCCTTGGCCGCATCCACGCCGCTCCTCACCCCTCCGCTTCCCACGACCGGAAGGACGTCCTTGCACATGAGTATCGAGACCGCGGTGGGCATTCCCCAGTCCCCGAATCCCGGGGGAGAGCCGCCCCTCCAGTATTCAACCCGGCTCCAGGAAGTCCCGCCCCCTCCGGCCACGTCTATCCATTCAACGCCCGCATCCCTCAGCTTCAGCGCCGCATCCCTCCCAATCCCCGCCCCGGTTTCCTTTACCAGCACCGGCACATCCAAAGAATCGCACAGTTTCCCTATCGCTGCAAGGACGCCCTTGAAATTCCTGTCACCCTCCGGCTGCACCATCTCCTGCAGCACGTTCAGGTGCACCGCAATCCCGTCCGCCTCTACCTTGGAGACGAGCCCCCCTATCTTCTCCAGTGGAGTGTGCAGGAGCTGGGCCGCGCCTATGTTCCCCACCACCGGTATTGAAGGCGCAACCTTCCTTACCATATACGTTTCCGCGTCCCCCCCCTCAAGCATCGGGCGCTGGCTCCCCAGCCCGAAAGCGAACCCGTGCTTCTCGGCAGCAGCGGCCAGCTCCAGGTTTATCTTCCTGGATGAATCCCCGCCCCCCGTCATCGCGGTCATCATCAGCGGGAATATCTTCTTTCCGAAGAACTGCACCTCCAGCCTTATCTCCGCGAAATCGAGCTCGGGAAGCGGATTGTGCAGGAAGTCCATGCACTCGAAGCCCGCCTTCCGGGAGTGCTCCACGCCTTCTCCGGCGCAAATCTCAAGATGGTCCTGCTTCCTGCTTTTTGTGCTCATTTTTTCACTCCTTTTTTGCCCTGCGCCGGGAACACCACGCTCGCATATGCAACCACGCTGTCCGTCCCCCCTCCATATTCCCCTGAGTTGGTATAATACAAAAGCTCCCCTCCCCGGCATCCAGCCCTCTTCGCATATTCCAGCAGCGCCGCAATCGGGCCGTGGCCGCATATGCTCCACCCCTTCGCGTCCACCCTCCGCTCGAACTCTTCCGGGTCCATTCCGGTTATGAAGCTCAACGCGGCCGTATCCCTCTCCTTCGCCGCCCCGGGGGACATGTAATGCGAGAAATCCGAGCTGGCAATCACCACGACATCCTTCCCGTATTCCCCTATTGCCTTGTGCAGCGCCCTCCCCAGATCCTGCGCCGCCCCATAGCCCTGGTCCATCATGCATATGGGCACCAACTGCGCCTTCGGGTTCAGGAACTGGATGAATGGCAGCTGCACTTCTATTGAGTGCTCGGCCGCATGCGCCTTCTCGTCAAAATCAAGGTATTTGGCGGTTTTTTGTATCATTTTCCCCAATTCCTCATTGTTTTTCACAAACCCCATCGGCGTCTGCCAGTCGTCCAGCGAGAGGGACAGCAGGCTCCCCGCCCCGGTATGGTTCGGCCCGAGCACCACCACAGTATGCACCCTTGGCATCCCGCTTATGCTCGCGAATGTCGTTGCCGCGGCCACCCCGGAGTACTGGTATCCGGCATGCGCGCAAATCCCGCCCAGCGCGTCCATCCCCCTCGAGTGTCCCTTCGCCTTTTTGAAAAGCCCGGACACCGCATCCTTCAGCTCTTTCCCGTCCTCCGGGTAAAAGGAGCCGGCAACCGCAGTGGCCCTCATATGGCAATCCTCCGCCCAGAACACCCTTCGGGCTGCAAGTCCATGGCTGCAATTCCCAGGTTAGGTTAAAAAAGGTTCTCAAAACCCCTTAAGGCATATCCGAATAATCTATCCAGTCCCGTGCGGCATTCGCCACCGCCCCGCAAAACCTCTTCACCAGAGGGTTCTGGCTCCCTTCCCCGATTTCCCCCATAATTTCGATTAATTCCCCGGCCTCGTGCTCGCTCCTCACATTGGTGTAAACGAAATCAGCGGCAAGCGGGTTCATCCATCCGGTCGCCTCAAACAGCCTATCCAGCATCTCCGGGCCCAATGCCTCTTCATTCGGCTTCGGTAGCCTGCCCAGCCTGGCGTTCAGGGAATCCTTTATTTTCTTCTCAGTAACGTGCCATTCTTCCCCGTGCGGCTCCTCCATCAGCTTCGCGACCCTTCCATCCTCGTGCGGGTCGCAGCCCCTGTGCAGCCTTTTTCCTGAGGTTGCATGGTTCAATTCCCTCAAAATTCCGTTGTAATACAACCCGTACCTTCCCCTGAAGCCCTCGTTGGACCACGCGTTTTCGACCTGCCTCAACACGCGCCTGAACCGGTCCGCCAGCGTCCCGTTTATCCCCTCGTGCGTATCTATCACGGAGCAGATGCCGTGCCTTCTCCCAGTGTGCGGGCGCTCAACCATCAAAACCTGTGATTTGGAGCAATCTGTCATGTGTTATTATTAGTGTAAAAAGGTTTAAAAATCAATTTTCCGCTAGTTCGCGAGCGGATACTTCTTCATGTATATGAAAGTCTGGTAAATTATCAGGAAGGGTATCACCACCACCGAATTGAAAAGCAGGGTGAGGTAAATCCCAAACGGCTGGGGCAGGAACAGGAATATTAACTCGGAAAGGGTTATGCCCGCAAGCCCCACAAGGGACCAAGCGAGTATCTCCGGGATTTTTTTCGTTGCCATCACGACCGATGACCTGACCGCATGCCAGAGCTTCATCCCGTCTATCAC